>CAZFMD010000309.1:0-3290 GCA_964520025.1 uncultured Spirochaetaceae bacterium | reverse complement strand
CCGCCGTGAGGACCGCCTGCTTTGTCGGGCTCCTCCAAAGCTCTGCGATCGCCTCACCCAGCTCCTCCATCAGGGACGGTACGTCCTCCCCGGCTTGTTCATGAACGCCTTCGCTCACGATGATGACCTTCTCCGTACCCTGCTCCACGACTGAACGGCGGCTCTGCCTGAAGGTCCAGCGCCGGGCATGGGCATGGCCGGCCGCATCGGCGAAGATAATCTCTCCCGCTTCCGGGTGTTCGATCTGCTCCTGGAAGGAGAGGTACTGCTCCGTGCCGGAGGCCGGGCGCACCTCGATGAACCGCTCGACCTTCTCCAGATCGAACACGGCCACCGGAAGGGCGTAGGCCAGGGAGGCGGCGTTGCACAGGTCCACCAGCGGATAGAGCCTGGGCAGATCCTGTTCCCTTTTGAAACGGCGCAGCAGCGCCTCCGAAGCGGAGCGGTACTTGGTCGGTTTCAGCCCCATCCGGGAGTAGACACGCCGCCAGGCCGCCACCTCGGGCATCTGTGACTCGGATTGCTCGGCCAGGCGCTTGCCGGCGCGCTGGTACCACGCCCGGATTCGGTCCTCTACATCACCGCCGGGGTGGATCCCCTTCACTACGAGCAAACCGGGTACCAGTTGGGGGAAGCGCTGCCAGATCTCAGGCACGTGACGGAAGTACAATTTAACCAGGCTCCTGGGTTGCTTTGCCGGATTTGAACGTTTATCACGGTATCATGATCCTTCGGCCTTTGCAAAGTATTCGGCGGACGGAACACCGCTTGTGGCATGGTCGGAAATCCATGGTCATGCGGTGTATGTTAATATTTATTGATCCCGTGATAAAACTTTACATCGGCGCCAATAGACGGTATAAAAAAGCGGGGGAGGATCCATGAAACGAATCATCATCGTGCTGCTTTTACTGGCCGTTCTTGTCCCTGCATTTACCCAGGACAAACCCATCATCACCGTACTGGACTTCTCAACGGACGGGGTATCGGAGAACGAAATGAAATCCATCATTTCCCTTCTCTCTTCAGCCCTTTTCCAGACCGGGGAGTTTACGGTCATCGACGTGAGTGAGCGGGAACGACTGCTCCAGGAATTGGAGTTTTCCATGTCCGACTGTACCGACGAGTCCTGCCTCCTCGAAGTCGGGCGTATGCTCTCGGCTGAAGGGATCGTGGTCGGCAATTTGGGCAAGGTGGGCAATCGCTACATCCTCTCCACCAAGCTGTTGGAAACCGAAACCGCTAAAACCTTGAATACGGCGGATGGTTTTTACGATGACCTGGATATCCTGGTTGATAATATCTATATCCTGGCCAACGAGCTGGCCGGAGTATCGGTAGAGGGCACCGCTGTTGCCGGGGCGGGAAGACCCAGACCCGGCCCGGAAGCCGCTTCCGGCAACTATCTGTCCCTGACCAGCGGTGCCGGGCTCACGATTGTCGTTGGAGCGGTATCCGATGCCATGGGACTCGGTATTCCCGGTCTGGTTTCCTTCACCTACAACCTGGACCGCGACTGGGGAATCCTGGGGCTGGGCGTGGTTACCGGTGTCCAGTACCAGGCTACCAAGAAGGACGCCCGCTACCTCTACACTCTGCTCACCGTTCCAGTCGGCGTAGAGGTGTGCTACCGCACCAAATCCATGCTGCCCTTTTTCCTGGCCGGTTCGGTGAGCGGCGGAGTGACTTTGAACGGGATCCTCTACAAGGAGGAGTACCTGTTCCGGGACAATATGCTCAACCTCAGCGCCTTCGCGGCTCCGGGAGCGGGGCTGGGTTATCAGCTGTCCCCGAAGACGAGCCTGGCTCTGACCGCGCGCATGATGATGATCTTCTTCCAGGGATCCCTCTACCTGGGAGCGTCCCCGACTTTCGGGGTCGACATCAGGCTGTAGCAGCGTAGATAGGGAGAGGAAATCATGAAGCATTGGGTTATAAGAATCAGCTTGGCAGTTGTCGTTGTCGGTGTTTTGGTGCTGGCCGGCTCCTGCAATCCCTTCAATCCCCTGGCTGCGGCGGGGTATGGTGAGCTTTTTATCTATTGGGTCGAGGGAGTTAGTCCCGAAATTATAATGAAAGCGGAGCTCGCTACGGCAAAAATCAGCACTGTTCTGAGCGATCCCGGAGTTATCGGAGACATTCTTCTTGACAAAAAAAACGACAGGATCTACTGGTCGGTAGAATCAGCGCCTCCAGGTGTGTATTCGGCGGATCTGAACGGAGACGATAAAAAGACAATAGCCGCCGCCACAGCTGAAGCGATGTCGATAAACCCCAATGCCGGGAAGTTGTACTACGGAGGCAGTACAGGAATTTGGCAGTATAGTCTAGAAGGCGGATCTCCCCTCCAGATCTACGCCGGTACGGTGGCAGACATCGCGGTAGATCATCTGCACGAAAAGATTTACTGGTCTAGCGGTTCTGTGATCTACTCGGACGCGATAAGCAGCAGCTTGAGTCCGACCAACTCTGTAGTTACAGGTACAACGATCGACTCTTTCGTTCTGGACGTATACGCAGGAAAACTGTACTGGGCTGAGACCGGTGCGGGATTCGAAGTGAGGGAGAAAGATCTGGGCAGTGGGAGCGACCGTCAACTATTTGCGGGCACCGCAGCAAATGCACTAGACTTCGATCCTCATGACAAAATGCTTTACTGGTCTGAGTATGGAGTGGAAGGCGAAATTCACAGATTCAACGTTGAAACAGGTGTCGATGCATCCGTAATTCAGGGTATTCCCAATTCACCGGATCCGATTTTTCTCGACAGGTGGCCGTAGCGGCAATGCCACCAGGGTCTAACGCACCGCGTTGTTTCACTGCTGCGAGGTCTACACCCATCTGATTAGCTCATCCTGGGAGAATTTTGTATCTAGCTCTTGGGAATTGAGCAGGGCAAGCACGCCCACCCCCTCTGCTGTGGAGGGAGAAGAATCACCTGACGAGAACGCAAAAATATAATTGAAATTTATAATATTGACCGGGGAACGACCATCCCTTATGCTTAATGCTGGGATCGCAGTTTGACCGTTCTACCGGAACGGGAGATTGCGATGAGACTGGTCCAGTCAGAGACTTTCGACTGGCAATGGCAACACAACAAGGAGGTGCAGTATGAAAAAAAAGTGGCTCGCCCTAGTACTGGCCGCTTTGGCCCTGGCTTTGATCCTCGGGGCCTGCGGCCCGGGGGATCAGGCAGCGGAGGAAGCGGTCGAAGAGGAGGTGAGCCGGCTCCAGCTGATCAAAGACCGGGGGAAGGTTATCGTCGGCTGTAATGCCGAGCTGCCGGG
>CAZFMD010000308.1:0-3336 GCA_964520025.1 uncultured Spirochaetaceae bacterium | reverse complement strand
CGGGCGGCGATCCGCCGGGAGAGGCTGCACCGCCGCGGCGAACGATGATCTTCTCGAACTCGCCGGCTCGCTCGATCTCTCCAATGGTGCGTAACAGGTACTCCCGGGATTGGGTCTCCAGAGTGCCGCCGGGAACGGTAACGTTACGGCTGGACACCGCCCGGACCACCTCGTCCAGAGAGATCCCAAGGGCTTCGAGTTTCTCCTGGTTGGCTCCGATGATGATCTGCCGGTCCCGGGCTCCGACTAAATCGGCGTCGGCTACCTGGGGAATATCCAGCAACCGTTCGCGGAGAAGACGAGCCGTATCGTTGAGCGTCTCGTATTCGACGTTCCCCGCAAGGATAACCTCTACCACGGGGAGAAAATCGGATGAGGAGAAATCGTCAATGAAGGGTGTGAGAGTACCGTCGGGAAGATCCACCTTGCTGAAGCGGGTCTGAACCTCCTGGTACAGGCGGTCGAACTCGTCATTGGAAATCCCACTGTCGAACTCCACCCGCACAACGCTCAAACCCTCCTGGGTGGTTGAGACGATCTCATCGAGCTTGTCCAGACCGTCCATCTCGTTTTCGATTCGAATGGTCACGGATTTCTCTACGTCTTCGGCGCTCACCCCGGGGTAGGGAACCGCGATGTTTACCCAAAAGAAGGGCACTTCGGAGAACTGTTCCCGGGGCAGCCTGGAGAGGCTTAAGCCCCCGAGGACCAGCACCGCGATCATGAGGATATTTATGAGGACGGAGTTGTTGACAGAGAATTTACCGAAGTTCATTGCCAGGACCCGCTTTCGCCGATGAGAGAAGGCTGTACCGGGTCACCCCGGCGCAGCGCGGTGAGCCCTGAGACGATCAGGGTTTCACCATCCTCGAGACCCTCCAGGATCTCAGCGATGTTTCCAATGCGCCTGCCGACCTGAACCGGCTTCTGGGAAGCCAGGTTTGCCTCAGCTGTGAACACGTAGCTCTGTCCTGCCTGCTCGATAACCGCGGCCGAAGGGATCAGGATCACCGGTTCCTGAGCCCGGGTTTCGATAGTTACGGTTACCGACATCCCTGACTTGATCTTGTTGCCCGCCGGGTTTACCCAGGTTACGATCACCGGATAGCTCCCGGTTGCCGTATCGCTACCCGCAGCCACGGCGCTGACGGTAGCCTCGAACAGCTTCTGATCTCCCGCCGCCGGAATCAGGACCGTGGCCGCAGCACCCTCGGACACCAAACTGACCTGTCCTTCCCCCACCGACACCTCGGCTCTCAGGGAGCTGATATCAACGAGCCGGGCCACCCGTGAACCGGGGCTGAGGTAGTTGCCCAGGGTGATTGCGCTCTCCTTGGCGGCGATGTATCCGCCGATCGGTGCCCGGATCGTGCAATCCCTGTAGGTTTTCAAAGCGCTCTGATACAGAGCCTGGGCGCCGTTGACAGCGCTACGAGCCCGGGCCAGTTCCGCCTTGGAGGCGCTGCCCTCGTCGAACAGCCGTTCCGTGGCTTCCAGGTCCAGCTTGGCGATCTCGAACTGCTCCTTGGCCTGCTCCATGTTGAGCCGGGGAATTGTATCGTCCACCTTGACCAGAACCTGGCCTGCGGTGATTCGATTCCCCAAATCGAAGGACACGCTCTGGATGATCCCCTGGGTTTCCGAGACCACGTAGGCCTCGTTGATCCCCGACACGATGCCAGCGGCCTCGATGTTGCGTACCAACTCGCCCCGGGTCACCGTCAATGCCTCCACGGCCAGAGGTTTGACCTCTTCGGAACCCTCTACTCCCGCCGGTGGTCCGCCCGGGCGCCCCCCACCGGGCCTTCCGCAACCGACCAGCACGATCGCTGCGAGCAGCAGCAGTCCCACTCCAAGGATGATTCGGCTTGGCTTCATTTTTTTAATCCTCGTTTATCACAAAATGTAATATCTCAGTAAAAATAGCAACGGAGAACAATAAAATCAAGGAAATATCACTTTTTTTGTGGATTTGTAACTCATTTTGTGTTATTTTACCCGTAACACAACAGAAAATGACGAGAGGTTTGCGGATCGGGAAGCGCTGAAATCTGCACCATACGGAGGGACAGTATGCCGATAAATGAGAACGCCAAAATCTTTTGGGAGGATCTGCGGGTAACCGCCAACATGATGTCCGTTACGGGGGCTCAGTTCAGCAGACCCCCAAGATACGTACCCATCCTGTTCAATAGGGATCGAGGACCGAGCTTCTCGGGACTTCAAGGCTACGAGTTCGGTTATGGACGCGGGGTGTTCCAGAGCGGTCACTTCCAGGTGCAGATCCCCCACAGCTACGTACCTGGAACGCCGATCGAACCCCACGTTCACGTGCGCCTGGACCCGGCCAGCGAGGGAGCGGCGGGTCAAAAGCTGTTGCTCGAGTTCGAGTACATCTGGGTAAACGTCTCCGAGTCCCGGCCTGACAACACTCGCATCATCTCCATCAACCACGAGATTACCGAAGAGCAGCTGCAGCGGGACAATGTGATCATCTCCTTCGGCTTTATCGAAAAAGAGAAAGCGGATATCTCTTCGATGCTGGACTGTCGCTTCTCCCGCATCACCTTCGATCCGGACTGGGGAAAAGATTTCTGGTCATCTCAAGGACTTCAGAACGACAACTTCCAGGGAAATTTGATCTTCAAGGAGTTCGATTTCCACTATCAGATCGACGCCCCGGGCAGCAGCCGGCGGGACCACAAGTAGAGCTCGCGCGGCAACCCTATGCCCGGGAGCGCTTTGGCTGAGGTGTGCAAGATAGGCCGTTGGTCGAGACTACCGGGAAACGAATTGGATTCAGGGGATGCTGTAGCGAAGAACGGCCCGGCGTTTCGAACGGCGGGCCACCTCCCGGAAGCCCAGACGGCGGAACGTTCCGATTGTCCCGGTGAAGGATGAGCCGGGATCGAACCGGCCCGTCCCGGAATCCATAGGATAGGCTTCCATGATCCAGGCTCCCCGGCTCCGAGCATAATCCACCGCT
Organism: uncultured Spirochaetaceae bacterium; assembly: GCA_964520025.1. GTDB lineage: Bacteria > Spirochaetota > Spirochaetia > SZUA-6 > DRHE01 > JAFGQJ01. The sequence continues at coordinate 350 of CAZFMD010000308.1, read as the reverse complement.
GCTTCAACGAGCAGGCCCACCAGCCCGCATCGCCGGTACTGCCGGGCGATGTAGAAGCAAACGATCGACCATACCGGCTGATCGTCCACCCGTTTCAGTACAGGCGAACGATCCAGCACGGGAAAGGCCTCCCGGGGCGCCACAGAGCACCAGCCGATCGGCTCATCCTCCAGATAGGCCAGCAGGCCCGGCACCTCGCCGCTGCGAATAATCGCTTCCATAGCCTTCCGGTTCGGCTCTCCGTGGTCGCGGTCGAACTCCGAGCGCTTGATCCGCCACCACATGCACCAGCAGCCGCCGTCCGCACCGTTGGGCCCGAACAGCTGCTGCATATCCGGCCACTCGGATAC
>CAZFMD010000307.1:0-3342 GCA_964520025.1 uncultured Spirochaetaceae bacterium | reverse complement strand
CAGATACGAACCATCTTGATCCGGGGAGAACTCCCTCCGAACCAAAAGCTGATCATTCTGGATGAGATCCACAAGTACGCTCGGTGGCGTAACCTGGTCAAGGGGTTTTACGATACCTACAGGGGCAGCACCTCCTTTCTGATTACAGGATCCGCTAGGCTGGATTTCTATCGCAGAGGAGGGGATTCCCTTCAGGGACGATACCACTACTATCGTCTGCATCCCTTTTCTCCACACGAGATAAGCGACAGACCTGACCGCAGTGTCGTGGATCAGTTGCTCAAGTTTGGGGGATTTCCGGAGCCCTTCCTCCGTGCAGAAGAACGAGCCTGGCGACGCTGGCAGAGAGAACGGCTGGCTCGGGTGATCTATGACGATATCCGGGACCTGGAGAATGTACGGGAGATAAGTCTGATCGAATTGCTTGTAGAGGAGTTGCCCAATCGGATCGGATCGCCGCTCTCGATACGAAATCTGCGGAATTCCCTGCAAGTTGCTCATGACACGGTGGAGCGATGGCTCGCCATTCTCGAGCGAGTGTACCTGTGTTTCCGCATATCCCCATTCGGAGCACCCCGTATCCGGGCGGTAAAGAAAGAACAGAAGCTCTACCTTATGGATTGGTCTCAGGTCCGCGAGCCAGGGCAGCGATTCGAAAACTTCGTTGCCTGCCAGCTGCTGAAGTACTGTCACCATATCGAGGATACCGAGGGATTCTCGATGGAGCTGCGCTTTCTTAGGGACACGGACAGACGAGAGATCGATTTTGTTGTTCTGAAGGAGAAAGAACCCCTCTTCGCGGTGGAATGCAAAACCGGAGAAAAGGGGGTCAGTCCTGCGATTTCCTACTTTCGTGAGCGGACCGGAGTTCCCCGCTTCTATCAGGTTCACCTGGGATCTAAAGATTGGGGAGACGCCGAGAAGAAAGTGAGGGTGTTGCCCTATCACCTCCTGTGCCGGGAGCTCGCCCTGCCGTAGTTGCCCCTAAGGAAGCCGTCTCGGTTCGGAGGCGCCTGCTCTCAGCTGCTATACCTTCGGGATCGTCTGGTCATCACGATGATCATGACGATCAGAGGAATGGCGGCCAGGATCAGGGAAACAATTCCGATTCGCGAAGGGGTGATGACCCGGATCTGCCGTTCACTGGAGGACAGGTACTGTCCATCCTTATCCTGCACGCGCAGGTGGATGACGCGCTGATCCTTGGATACGGGAACGTGGAAGGCCTGCAGCGACGGTTCCCGATCCTTGTGCTTTCCTTGCGGATCGAAGGGTACGATCTGATAGCCCAGTGCGGCGCCCTTGACCTGCTCCACGTAGAAGGGTTCCTCAAGCACCATCTGGGATTCTGAGGAGGGGCGGGTAACCTCCACCCGGGCTTGGGGCACCTGCTGAATGCGCACCCACTTCATCAGATTGGGGTTGCCCTTGGCGTCGTTCTTGCGCATCTTCTCGTAAAACAGATCGTTGTACTCCTGCTGAAGAAAGGGTCGCAGGTACAGGTCGGTGGAACCGTCGATGTACAGCACCGAGGCGGGGGTCTTGGATTCCACCGGGCGGGTCCACTTATCCCCTGGAATGACCTCCAAACCGATGGCTTCGGCTCGACGTTTTTCAAAGGCTACGATTTTCCGCTCCGATCCCTCCATGATCTGTCCATCCTCTGAGAAAAAGCGGATCCGGTATTCCCCGACCGGGAGATTGAGGATGAAGGCATTCTGTATGGGTACCGGAGGGACGATGTATTCGGTGGGATACTGGGGCTCCGGTGGCGCTTTCAGTTCCTGCAAGGTTTCGATCAGCGATGTAACGTCCTTGCCCTCATCCCGCATCTTTGTGATGGTGATCGTCAGCTGGTTGAGCACCGCCTCGTACATTGCCCGCTTTTCATAGTACTGTGAAACAGACTGCCAGTAGGCGTCCATCAGTCCCTGGTAGTGCTGCCAGGCCGCGTCGGCCTCCGCCTCCTTGGCAACCTTCCAGTTCAGCTCGTACTCACCCCGGATGTTATAATAGGTGTAGGGAGTCATGCCCAGCCTCTCCGGCTCGGCCTCCCGGCCGCGCAGCTCCAAAGTTCCCTCGAAGGGGATATTGAGGGTAGAGGTATCGGATTTCCAGTCCTGGGTGATCGGCCAGAAGTACACGAACACGTTCCGCACCGTAATGAAGTTATCCACATCCGCCACCAGGTAGATCGTATCCGCCTCCTGCCTGGCGAAGGTCCCGGCATAGTCCTTGCCGTTGAAGGCCAAAATCGAATAGATAAACTGCTCCTCCCGCACCGGTACGTCGGCAAAAAGCATTACGGAGCACACCAGGAGTAGTAGGGCAGCGGTAATTCGTAGAGCGTTCATGATCGTACACCCCTCGCTTTAATGATCAGATGACTGAAGTACAGAACCAGGGCGGACAGCACCAGCAGCAGGGCAATACCGGCGAAGTACATCCCCCAGTTGCCGATCCCGACAACCCTTAGGGCCAAATCCCAGTAGAACAGCGGGGAGATCCACTTGACGATCCAGGCGAATACGCTGGCCAAATTTCGCACATATCCGCTGACCACGGTGAAGGAGCCCATCATGATGACAATGAAGAACAGGATCAATCCGAGGAATACGGCGATGGCCGAAGCGGAGTTGTCGGTCAGAGAGGAGGCGAAAACCCCGTAGGCATAGATCGCCACGGAGAGGAAGAAGAGGATAATCAGGCTGTAGTAGAAGGAAGGACCCAGGATCAGGTTGTTCAGGAGCCCTGAGATCAACAGAAACACCAAAAGGACAACCAGATAGATGGCGGTCATCAGGATGTCTTTGATCAGGGCGGCCAGAAAATAGGAAGTCCCGTCCGCCGGTCCGTAGGCCAGCAGCTCCAGGGCGCCGACCTTCTTCTCCAGGCCGAAGCGGAACACCGAGCTGACCGCCAGGTACAGAAGGACCGGCAGGAAAGCGATGTACAGGGTGAACAGAAAGGGCCCCTCGGAAAAGAGCTTCTCCACGAAGGTCGCTCCGAAAGCCCCGACCAGGCTTCTGCCGATCAGCTCGTAGGCGGGATTGAGAGCGTAGTTGAATCCGCTCGAATCTATGGCCCGGACGAATCCGGCCACCAGTAGGTAGGCAAGTACCAGGCCGATCGATTGTGCAATGTAGAAACCCGGATTGATCAGGGTCTCGAGGATACGCCGTTTGGCGAGAACGGAAGTGGCGTGGGCTCTCTGATTCATCTCTCGCCTCCTATTCCAGCAAACAGATTGATGTTTTCCTTGGTGATGGTGACGAAGGCCTCCTCCAGGCTCAGGCTCTTCTCCTGGATGCTCAGGGGGACAAGATTCTGGTCGATCAGGTG
>CAZFMD010000306.1:0-3358 GCA_964520025.1 uncultured Spirochaetaceae bacterium | reverse complement strand
AGGGCACCCTGCACATCGCCGAAGCCACACCGGATGCGTATAACGAGATTTCCTCATGCCAGCTGCCCGCAGAGAGAGGAATACCCAAGTGGTGGACACCGCCGGTGCTGTGCGGCGGAAGGATCTACTGCAGAAACTTTGCCGGTGATCTGGTTTGTGTCGATGTCGGCAGGTGACAGGGTCGATCCAGTTCCCGGCTGAAGCTAAATTTGCGTTTTGCGGATTCCTTCCTTAGAATAGAGAGTACATCCCGGTTGTTACTCCCTGCTGTTGTTCCTAACCTTTTTTCAGGAGGGGGTTTCTATGAAAACGAAAATCGCGCTATCGGTCCGTTCGTTTCTCCCGACCGTCTTGATCCTGTTGTTTCTCTGCCCTCTGCCGGCCCGGGCCGGAGGAGCGGAAGAGGCAAACTGGCCCCACTGGCGCGGGTCGAACCGTGACGGTATCTCCACGGAGATCGATTGGGATCCCGGGGCGCTGGCGGGCGGACCCAGGCTGCTGTGGAGCAAAATCATCGGCATGGGGCATTCCAATGTCGCCATCGAGAATGGCCGGTTGTACACCATGGCCCGTAATAAGGAGGGGGAGTGCGTGCTGTGTCTGGATGCGGACACGGGGGAGGAGATCTGGCGATACAAAACCGGCGAGCGAAAGATACCTCAGCCTACCCCCGCTATCGACGGCGAGTACCTGTACGCCTTGACCCACGACGCTGTTCTCGTCTGTCTGAAAAAGAAAAACGGGAAGCCGGTATGGAGCAGGGACCTGATCGAGGAGTTGGGCGCGCCGCGGCAGGAATACGGATATGCAGCCTCCCCCGCAGTGGAGGGCGATCTGGTGATCATCAACGCGAAGCATACCGGAATCGCCCTGGACAAGCGCAGCGGTGAGCTGGTCTGGGAGGGAGAAGCCACTGAAGCTAACAAAATATGTTCGTGGTCGACCCCGGTTTATTGGGACCATGAGGAACGGCGCTGCGTACTGATCTTCAGCTTCCCCGGATTGTTCGCCACGGACCGGGACACAGGAGAGCAGCTCTGGTATTACGAGTGGAGTAAACTAGGTTCTCCGAATGCCGCGGATCCGGTGCTGTTCGACCACAGGGTCTTCATCTCCTCCTCTGAATCGAATTCCCGGGGAGCGGTCCTGGACATCAGCGGTGATGAGCCCGTACTCGTTTGGCAGAATCACGATATGGCCAATCATTTCAGCAGCTGCGTCTACATCGACGGTTATCTGTACGGCGTGGACGGTGACTATTTCTTGAACATCAAGAAGTGCACGCTCCGATGTGTCGACGCCCAAAGCGGAGAGCTGATGTGGGAGGAGCCGACCGGAGGCGCTTCCCTCACCGCGGCGGACGGCAAGCTGATCGTTCTCACGGCCAAAGGTACCCTTCATATCGCCGAGGCCAATCCTGCAGCCTATGTGGAGATCTCCTCCTGCGAGGTGCCGGCGGAAACGGGACTTCCCTGGTGGTGGACACCGCCGGTGCTGTGCGGCGGAAAGATCTACTGCCGCAACCACACTGGTGACCTGGTGTGCATCGATGTGAGCGAATAGTATGTCCGTGACAAGTTGTGCTACTCGCTACGAAGCGCAGGCAGCAGATCGCCTTTGGTCGTCGCGGTTACGCTGAGGTAGGTCCAGAGCAAGCCGTTTGCCGCCACCGCGGCGATGAGGATGGAGAGGAAGGCAACGGGGAGCTGAATCCCCCGGTGCAGCACAACGGGCAGGACCGCGGCCAGCGCGGCAATCAGGCCGCTGGCCAAGCCGAAACCCAGCAGATACAGATGCTCGCTGATCAGGATCCGCCTCAGCATCTCTCTGCTGAATCCCACCGCGCGCAGTAAGGCCAGCTCTCCCCGCCGCTCAAGTACGTTGCGGGCCACCACCAGACCCATGCCCAAGCTTCCCAACACCAATCCCAGGCCGCCTAGAAGCAGGAAGATCGACAGGTAGGTGTTCTGCACCTTGTTGAACTCCGCTAGGCGCAGGGCCGCCGGCTCCAGCTCCAGCCCGTAGTCCCGCAGGGCCCGCTGGATGGTCTGGGTCAGCGCCACGGCCCCGGAGGGTGGAGAGTCGACCAGGAACACCCGGGTACCGCTGGAGGAGGGGAAACGCTCGATGAAGTTGCGCTCGGAGATCAGGACACTTCCCTGAAACACCGAATTCTCCAGGCTGGCCACGAGCTTGAGTTTGAACTCCTTTCCCCGTTCATCCGTGTAGGTGAGGGTGTCCCCGACGGACTTGTGCAGGCCCCAGGTCAGGACCGTCTGATCAACGACCGCGGGGATAACCTCAGGCGCGATTGGCGCCTTGAGGGTTTCAAGCAGCGACCAGGGGTTCTGCCCCGGTTGAAGTGGCGGGTGGTCCACGAAGGCGAAAGCACCTCGTTCGGCGAAAGCCTCCGGGCGAGCCGCGAGGATGCGGGGATTGCGGACCTGATTCAAGTTCAGGCAGCTGGCGTCATCCCCCTCGTGGACCCGCAGCTGGACGAAGCGCACCTCTCCAAGCTCTTTTCCGGGCAGCCCGGCACGGATGCGGTCCGCCGGCTGATTCAGATCACCGCTGATCGGCACGGTGGTTTCACCGTACAGGGAGAACCCACCCGTTCCGGCGGACCTGTCATCAGCTGGGGTGAACGGGTCCAGACGGTTGGCGCCCACGGCCAGAACGATGAAGATCCCGAAGGCCAGCAGCCCGGACACGGCGAGGCTTCGTTTGGACCGCCTCGTGATTCCCCGAAGGCCGATTCCGGGTATCGAAATGCGGACCGCATCCACGGATCGCCGCAGGCGGACAAGCAGGAAATAGCCCAGCAGCCCGGTGGCGATCAGCAGCAGGGCTCCGCCCAGGAAAAACCTTCCCGTGGGATTGCCCTGAAGCCCGATACCGCCCGCCACGAGCACGATCCCGGCGCCGGCGGCTGCAACACCGGCAAACAGGAACAGGAGTCGGCCCGTGCGTCCGGGCGTTTGCGATCCGGAGGTCCCACCGGGTCGCTGCAGTTCCGCCGGGGAGCGGATCACCTGGCGGGTTGAGGCGATCCACATCGCGGCCAGGGCAATGGCAAAGCCTGATACCCCCCCGACGGCGAGCGTGGAGGGCCGTACGTAGAGCTGCAGAGAACTGACCCCCACGGCATCCCGCCAGAGGGTATTCAGCCCGTTCAGCAGAACGACGTTGTATCCGATCCCCAGGATCGTACCGAGAACTCCCCCCAGCAGGGCGATGACGGCGCCTTCGGCCAGGCGGATCCCCCGGATCGACCGCTTCGTGAATCCCAGGGCCCGCAGCAGTCCCGTCTCTTCGCGGCGCTGCTCGATGCCCAGGGCGTACAGCAGGGCGGTCAGGA
>CAZFMD010000305.1:0-3383 GCA_964520025.1 uncultured Spirochaetaceae bacterium | reverse complement strand
ATCCGCATGCCCGAGATCGGAGGAATGCGGATCCTGCGGGATATCAAGCGTTCCAAGCCGGCCACCCCGGTGGTGATCTTTACAGGGTACGCCACCGTGCAGAGTGCCGTGCAAGCGATGAAGCTCGGTGCTTCGGACTACATCGAGAAACCCTTTACGCCGGATATGCTGCTGACCACCGTGAAGAAGGTCCTGGAAAAGGCGGCCACCGAGCCGCCGGAGAAACAGGAGCTGATCCACAAGGATGAAGTCATCCGGGTGTTGGAGCGGGCAGCGGTAGACAGCGAGTTTGTCACCAGCCTGTTCTACTACGGGCCTGAGGCCCTGCAGGACTATGATCTCACAGGTCCGGAGAAGCTGGCTATCCTAACAGGAGATATACATTGGATAGAAAGCCAGATCGGGGAGTTAACCCCCCAGCAGAAGCGCTGGCTGGAAAGCCGCCTGAGCGCGGAAATCTGGTAGATACAATAGATACGTGAGGAAAAACAAGGATGAGTGACAGTAAAGAGAAAACCAAAAAAATGCTGGTGATCGATGACGAGAAGATCGTGTTGGAATCCTGCAGCCGCATCTTCGGGACTGAGGGGTTTCAAGTGGTCACCACGGACAGCGCCCGCAGAGGTCTTGAACTGGCCGCCGAAGGGGAGTTCGACGTGATCCTCTGCGATTGGAAGATGCCCGAGCTGGACGGCATCGATACCGTGGATATGATAGACAAGCGCTCCCCGGGCTCGGCGATCGTGATGATCACCGGTTTTCCCGCTGTAGAGCGGGCAACGGACGCGCTGAAGCGGGGTGCGGTGGACTACCTTGCCAAACCTTTCACACCGGAGGAGATTCTCCTGGTCGTGCAAAAGGCCATCAAGCGCAAAGAGCAGGAGAAGGCCAAGGGCACGGTGGACGTTGAAAAAATCGTCCGCTCGATCAGCTTCCCGGTTCCCAGCATCGAGGACAAGGCGCCCAATACCATAGCCGAAACCGTTGCCCAGAAGGTGGGCGTGGGCAAGACCACCTCTCCCTGGCTCTCCGTGCTGGTCCTGGGCATCCTGGCCGGCGCCTACATCGGTTTCGGCGGCATGCTGGCCACGACGGTGAGCTTCGACATGGCCGCCCATCTCGGCGTCGGCTTCACGAAGTTTATGACCGGGGCGGTTTTCAGCCTGGGCCTGATGCTGGTCATCATCGCCGGGGCGGAGCTGTTTACAGGCAACAACCTGATGATCTCCAGCGCCATCGCCCGGGAGATCACCTTCGGCCGAATGCTGGAACGCTGGGGCCTGGTCTACGTTGCCAACTTCATCGGCTCGATCCTCATTGCCCTGCTGTTCGTTTTCTCCGGGCTCTGGCGCCTGAGCGACGGCGCCCTTGGAGAGGCGGCCGTGAAGATCGCCTACGGTAAGGTCAACCTGCCCTTTATCCAGGCCCTGCTACGGGGCATCGGCTGTAACTGGCTGGTCTGTCTGGCTGTCTGGATGGCCCTGGCCGCACGCCAGACCGTCGGCAAGATCTTCGCGATCTTTTTTCCCATCATGGGATTCGTGGCCCTCGGCTTCGAGCACTCGGTGGCCAACATGTACTTCATCCCCACGGGCATACTCCTCAAAGCTTTCGGGGGCATCGCGGCTCCCGCCGGAGTAGCGGCCGGATCACTGAATTGGCTCACCTTCCTGTGGAAGAATCTTCTGCCCGTCACCATCGGTAACATCATCGGCGGCGCAGTATTCGTGGGCATGAGCTACTGGAGCGCCTACCTGCGTCCGAGAGGGCAGAAGGGATAAAACCGATGAGCATGCAGACCGGGACCGCCGATATTACCGCCCTGCTGGAGCAATACCCACCGGAGGAGGGACAGGGAGCGTTGATGGGCCTGCTCCAGGACATTCAGGAACAGCTGGGCTATCTGCCCGTGGAAGCGCTGGAGGCTGTGAGCAAATACCTCAAGGTTCCCCTGAGCCACATCTACGGGGTGATCAGCTTCTACGCCCAGTTCTCCCTTGTCCCCCGGGGCAAACACATCATCAAGATGTGCATGGGAACCGCCTGCCATATCCGGGGCGGCCAGATGGTTCTGGATGAGATTCGCTCCTATCTCAATTTGAACGGCAGAGACACCACGGAGGACAAGCTTTTTAGTCTGGAGGTGGTTCGTTGCCTGGGCACCTGTTTTCTGGCCCCGGTAATGATGATCGGAAACAAATACTACGGCAAACTGACGACCGCTAAGGTACGCAAAATACTAAAGAGCTATCAGAGCTGATGCACGGAGCTACCATGCCAAAAGATCGAAAAAAACAGGACATACAGAGGATCAACAATCCCAAAGAGCTCGAGGCGCTTCGGGAGAAATTGAAACGGGATAGAGACAAAGACCGAGTACGTATTCGTATCTGCATGACCGGCTGCCGGGCCCACGGCGCCGAGGAGATCCTGAAGGCCTTTCAGGAAGAGGTCGGCAAGAGGAAACTGGACGCCGAGATCGTTTCCACCGGCTGTCATGGTTTCTGCGCCCAGGCCCCGGTTCTGGTCGTGGATCCCTACGGAATCTTCTACGGCGGGGTGCGCCCGCAGGACGTGCCGGAGATCGTCAGCCAGACCGTTGAGAAGGGAAAGCCCGTAGAGCACCTGCTGTATACGGATCCGCGCAGCGGAAAAACCATAGCTCAGGCCAGTGAGATCCCATTCTACAAGAATCAGCAGAAGGTAGTCTTGCGAAACTGCGGTGAGATCGATCCAACGGACATGCTGCAGTACATCGAGAGGGACGGGTACGCCGCCCTGGCCAAAGCACTGACACAGATGGATCCCCCGGGTGTGGTCCAGGAGGTTCTGAGTTCGGGACTTCGGGGCCGCGGCGGGGCCGGATTCCCGACCGGCCGCAAGTGGTCCTTCACCGCGGCCGCTTCGGGAGGTCCCAAATACATGATCTGCAACGCCGACGAGGGAGACCCCGGCGCGTTCATGGACCGGGCCGTGCTGGAGGGGGATCCCCACAGCGTCATCGAGGGGATGACCATCGCCGCCTACGCCATCGGAGCCTCGGAAGGCTACGTGTACGTACGGGCGGAGTACCCGATCGCCGTGGAGCACCTAAAAAAGGCGCTCGCCGACGCTGAAGCCGCCGGGCTTCTGGGTGACAACATCCTGGGAAGCGGCTTCTCCTTCCGAATCCGGATCAAAAAGGGATCCGGGGCCTTTGTCTGCGGCGAAGAAACGGCCCTGATCGCCTCCATCGAAGGCAAGCGGGGCATGCCTAGACCGCGGCCCCCCTTTCCGGCCCAATCCGGGGTTTGGGGCAAGCCCACCAGCATCAACAACGTGGAGACACTGGCCAACGTCCCGCCGATCGTCCTGAACGGCAGCAAGTGGTACTCCGGGATCGG
>CAZFMD010000304.1:0-3437 GCA_964520025.1 uncultured Spirochaetaceae bacterium | reverse complement strand
TTTCGTGCAACCTGGGCGCCTGCATCGACCTGGGTGTGCAACGGGTTGGGAGTCACATCCGGATAGTACACGCTGGATATCCCCTCCTTGCTGAGAGAATCCTGGACCTTTTTCACATACCCGTTCTCCTCGAACAATCTACCCGTCGTCACTATCAGTGCTTTGGTTCCGTATGGTTTTGCGTACGTGCCTACTTCCTTTACTCGCCCGGCACCGAACACGAGTTTGACAGGAACGAAATACTCGAAGTTTTTCATTGTTGCTTTTCTCCTTCTATCTATTTGTTTTTCTCTATTGATCCTCAAGACTCGGATAGTTCAATAGAGTTTTGCATTTACTCCTCCGTCGATCAGCACGGTTTCCCCGCTTATCATCGAACTGGCATCGGAGGCCAAAAAGAGCACCACCTCCGACACTTCTCTCGGATAGGCGAATCTGCCCAGAGGTATCCTGGCCTTGACCGGGTCGGCCTTGGCCGGGTCTCCCCATACCTTGGTTCCCATCGGCGTAAGCACTACCGTGGGCGCCACGGCGTTTACCCTGATATTGAACGGACCCAGTTCCACGGCCATGACCTTTGTCGCTCCGAGCAGCCCGAACTTGCTGGCACAATAGGCGGCGTGCTCTTCGATGCCCGCAACACCGGCGTTGCTCGAAACGTTGACAATCACCCCATTTCTTTTTCCGATCATGTGGGTAGCAATCGCCTTTGTTACCAGAACAGGGGCTCTCAGATTAACGGCCAACGTAGCATCCCAATGCTCAACATCCAGGTCGACGATTCGCTCGGGAAAACTTATCCCGGCGTTGTTGATGAGAATGTCTATTCCCCCCGTCTCTTGCAGAAAATACTCTGCCATGCGGCGGCATTGCTCGACATTCGCAAGATCCGCTTTGAAGGTGCAACACTCAACCCCCTGCGCCTCTATTTCGGCGGCTAGGGCCGCCAGAGCTTCGGGGTTTCTGCCGGTAGCGGCAACCGTACATCCCGATTCCGCAAAAGCCAGCGCTACGTCTCTGCCGATGCCCTTGGTTGCACCGGTAACAAGGGCCGTCTTGCCGGAAAAATCGAAGGTGCTTTTTCTGGTACTTCTATCTTGTTCTCCCTGCATCTTGTGCACTTCCTTCTCTACGAGACCCGGCGATTGCCCGCCGCGGCATAGTCGGTGAGACCCAGCTTCCTCAGCGTTTCCTTGGTGGGCAATCCCAATTCATCCCAACCTCGCAGTTTGTAGTATTCATCGAGCATTTCGAAAAGCGGAGCGAGCTCGTGAGTTCCTCCGCCTCTTCGATGCCGTGCCATGCGATGCGGCAGCGCATCGTCTTTTCTGCTTATCCCGAGCCTCGTGTTGTACAGCCGTTTCAGGTTGAAAATTCTTCCTCCTGTGGCGAAGAACTCTTCTCTGTCGACATCCCATCCGGTTGCGGCGTTCAGTGCATCGATCATCGGGTTTACCGTCAATCCACCGAAAAGTGCGAATTTGCAGACTATCAGAGAATCCATCATCCCCATTAGGTTCTGCATCTGAACTACATTCTCCGCCTTTCCTTCACTGGTAAACCGGTCCGTGAGGGCGGGGGTGCCGAGATCCTCTATTACCGCACCTTCTTCAAAATCGTGTGTAAAGCCGGACAGATGACATGCCCCCCGATTGGAGGTTGCCATCCCGATAGCCGCCGTGAATTTGGCCCTTCCGTCGTGGGCGGGAAGCTCCAGGCCCTTGATTTCGGCTGTAAACTCGATCGCGTTGCCTCCAATTTCTTCAGCAGCGCGCCTTACACCTTCCCCCAGCAGCCGGCCGATGTGCTTCCGTTCGCCTATACTCTCTACCAACCGGATAATCGATTCACTGTTTCCCCACTCCGCGGCTATTCCTCCGGTGTCCTTGTTGTCTATCAGGCCTCTCTCATAGGCTTCCATGGCGAAACCCAGTACGCTACCGGTGGAAATCGTGTCCAATCCGTAGCGGTTGCACAGCTCATTGGCCTTTATGATCGAATCCAGGTTGTTATTCAACAGATTTGTTCCGAAAAGACCGAGGGTTTCATACTCCGGTCCTGCCATTTCGATCCCTTGGTAGGGCCCGTCCTGGGCCGATATGACGCGGCCGCAGCTTATGATGCAGTTGCCGCAGTGATAGTTTCCGGTGAGCCGTGTTTCCGCAAGCGTCATTCCCGTGGTTTTCACCGCTCCCTCTTTCCAGGAGCCCTGGTACCAGTTGCGGATCGGAAGATTTCCCAACTCCTCTGAAGCCTCCAGACCTGAACCTGTGCCCGCATCGGTCATTGCCTTCATGTTTTCCTTGATGAGGGGGACCATCTGCTTGTTGATGTTCTGCAGAACAGTTCTTTCAGCCACTTCAACAAGCTGCGAACCTTTCACCACCACAGCCTTCAGATGTTTCGAGCCCATTACAGCGCCTATGCCGCACCTGCCCAAAGCCCGACCGTGATAGCCGTCGGTAATAATGCAGGCGATCCGGCACAGTTTCTCCCCGGCAGGGCCGATAACCGCTATTTTGGCGTTCTTACCCTCACTCTGCTTCAGCATCTCCGTTGCTGCAAAGCAGTCCTGTCCCCACAGATCTCCGCCATCCTTGATGGTGATTTTTCCATCCTCAACAACGATATAGACCGGTTCCTCCGCTTTTCCCCTTATTATCAGGGCATCAAAACCCGTTCGTTTGAAGGTAGCGCCCCAATAACCACCGCCGCTGGATTCTGCAAAAATTCCAGTGAGGGGCGATTTTGTCACCGCTTCGAACCTGTTGCTGTTGAAAAGTACCGATCCGGTCAGAGGACCGGTGGAAAAGATAAGGGGATTATCCGCCCCGAACGGTTCGGTATGTTCATCGGTCTCATCGAAGAGGAACTTGGTTCCCAGTCCGGAGCCTCCGATAAAGGTTCGAGCCACAGGGTCTTCGAGTTCTTGCTCTTGCACCGCACGGTTGCTGAGGTCGATTCTGCCGATTCTGCCAAAATAGCCTAGTGCTTTCATGGTTGTCCCTGTTGTCCTTGCGACTGCTATGCCCCGTTTGCAGGTGCGGGTTCTTTTGCTTCTGCCACCGCCGCGTGCATGATCAATTCCTGGGTTGCCTCCGCTCTGCTTAGCTCCGCCGTCACATTCCCCTCATGCATGACTAGAATCCTGTCAGACAAGTGTAGAATCTCAGGCATTTCCGATGAAATGAGCAGTATTCCGGCGCCGTTGTCCGCCAGTTCCGATATGATCCTGTGCACTTCAGCCTTGGCGCCGACATCGATGCCGCGGGTAGGTTCATCCAGGATGAGAACCTCAGGTTCGGTTGCAAGCCACTTGCCGATAACGACTTTCTGCTGGTTGCCGCCGCTCAAGTTCTCGACCCTTTGCTCTCTGGTTTCCACTTTGATTTGCAGTTCCTCGATATATTTGTCGCTTACCTGTTCCTCTTTCGCGG
>CAZFMD010000303.1:0-3437 GCA_964520025.1 uncultured Spirochaetaceae bacterium | reverse complement strand
GGAACGGTAGCCAGCGATCCGGCTGAGAAGAAGCTATGGGACCGGATGCGCAGCATGTACGAGTTCCTATCCCGGGTTCGCAAGACCCCGATCGTCGGCAAGCCCCTGTTCGGGATGCTCGATGCCCTGCAGAGTATTCCCTCCTTCTACCCGATTCGGGATATGTCCTCCGCCTCCTATCAGGTCAAGCTTCTAGGGCGATTCATCGACCGGGGTCTGTGTAGGGGAATGCTCGAACAGATCAAGAGCAAACCTCTTCCCCTGATAACTTCATACCTGGCTCCGGCCATTGCCGCGGACAAGGCCGGTCACGGCCGCATCTACTGCATCATCTGCGATGCAGAGATCAGCAGGGCCTGGGTGGCGGAAAACCCTCGCAGCAGCCGCATCCACTATCTTGCGCCCTGCGGCCGGTCGGTCATGCGCCTGAAGAGCTACGGAGTGCCGGATGAGCGGATCTTCCTTACAGGTTTCCCCTTCCCCCTGTCGATCCTGGGAAACGCCAACCTGAATGTGCTGCGAGCCGACGCGGCCCAACGCCTGTTCTTCCTCGATCCCAATGACCGCTTCTGGCCCCTCCACGGTCGTAACGTAATCCACTTCCTGGGCAAGGGCAACTGCCGCTTCAAGAAACAACGCCGGCTGACAATCACCTACGCCGTGGGTGGAGCCGGGGCGCAGCGGGAGTTCGGCTACCAGATCGCCCGCAGCCTGCGGGATAAACTCCAATCCGGTGAGATCGACCTCAACCTGGTGGCAGGTGTCCGGGAGGAGGTCCATCAGTACTTCCTGCAGGTAAAGCAAGAGCTGCTCCCGAACAGTCCTCATCTGCACATCATCTACAGCCCGGTCAAAGAGCAGTACTTCCAGCTGTTCGCACAGACCATGCGATCCACCGACATCCTCTGGACCAAGCCGAGCGAGCTGAGCTTCTACTGCGGCCTGGGCATCCCGATCATCATGTCTCCCTCCATCGGTGCCCAGGAGGTGTTCAATCGCCGCTGGCTGCTGGAAATTCAAGCCGGCATTTCGCAGGAAGACCCCGAGTACACTGCGGAGTGGCTCTTCGATCTTTGGCGGGAGGGCCGATTAGCCGAAAGCGCCTGGGACGGATTCTTGAAGGCCCGCAAGTACGGCACCTACAAGATCCAGGAGATCCTGGAGACAGGCACCATGGCCCGGGAGACCAGTCCGCTCAAGCGCTGATTCTCTATGGCTTTGCGCCTGCGATAATCGATTTATTACGCAAAATCCGATGATACCGTTATGTGTCCTGTCGGCTATCCGGAGCACAACCCTGCGCCGTCACAATCCCAATACCACATCCTCGCCAGACCGGCCGGTTGGCTAGCCCCCCGCCTCTACGATAGAATGGCCGGATCATGAGCAGCCATACGATCAGACTCGGAAAGAGCGGAATGGAGGTTACCCGGATCGGCTTCGGTGGAATCCCCATCCAGCGTCTCAGCGAACAGCAGGCTGTCAAGGTCATCCGGCGTGCCCTGGACGGGGGAATAAACTGGATCGACACGGCCAACGACTACGGGAACTCGGAGCAGCGGATCGGTAAAGCGATCAAGAGTTACCCCCGCTCAGAGGTACTGGTATTTACAAAAGGAACCGGCCGCGATCCGGAAACCCTTCGGGAACAGATCGAGCTTTCCTTACAGCGCCTGCAAACCCCATACATCGACCTATACCAGTTCCACATCGTTCCGGATCCACAGACGTGGCGGACCATGCAGGACAACGGCACCTTCGATCTGGTCCGGGAATACCGGGAGACAGGCAAGATCCTACACATCGGCGCCTCGGCTCACAGCCGGGATACGGCTCTGGCCGTTTTGGAGCATCCGGAAATCGAGGTTCTGCAGTTCCCCTTCAACTTCATCGCGGAGGATCAGGGCAGGCAGCTCGTCGATGCCTGCCGCAGCAAGGATATCGGATTCATAGCCATGAAGCCCTTCGGCGGAGGAGCCTTGGACGATGCTTCGGCCTGTATCCGTTACCTGCTCGCCGTACCGGATATCGTGGCGGACCCGGGCTTCGAGCATGTCGAGGAGGTCGACGAGGTGCTGTCCCTCTGGAAACAAGGAGCTCACCTTTCGGATGAGAACCGGCGGACCATCGAAGCGCTTCGAAGAGAACTGGGAACCCGCTTCTGCCGCCGCTGCGGCTACTGTCTGCCCTGCCCCCAGGAGGTACAGATCGTTACCCTGATGACCATGGGAACCCTGGTCAAACGCTTTCCCGCCGATCGTCTTTCAGAGGATTGGATCGCCGGGGCGGCCGAATCCATCGAACAGTGCATCCAGTGTGGGGAGTGCGAGGAGAAATGTCCCTACGAGCTGTCGATCATAGAGGAGATCCAACGCGGCGCCGAAGCCTTCCAGCGTGCGCTTCGGGCGGCTAGCTGAATCGCTATCTCAATCGCCAGCTCAATCGCCAGCCCGTGCATCGAGCGTTTGACCTCTCCTTCCATGCCGTACTATCTTACTAGGATGATCATAGGTAACGCAGTGCCCCGGGGCTGAGAGAGCGAAAATGCCCGCCAATCCCGTTCCCCGGAACGAAATCCGACTGGAAAAGGTCTCTTTCTACTACCCGGAGACAGAGCAACTGGTGTTCAACGAGCTGTCCATCGACCTTCCCGCAGGAATTACGACACTGGTGGGCCAGAATGGAACGGGAAAATCCACACTGCTGCTGCTGGCCGCCGGCGTCCTGCTGCCCGTCGAGGGAACCGTTCATCTTCGGGGAATCGATACCCGCAACCTCCGGGAGGAGCAGGAACGGCAGCGCCACGTATCTTTCGTGTACCAGAACATGGAGTTCGAGACCGAACAGAGCATCGGGGATCTGCTTCAGTACGTCCTCGAAAACGGCTTTCACGAAACCAAGGACCCGGGATTTGTCGCCGAGCTGGTCGAAATCTGTGAGCTGAGGAAGGTACTGGGTAAGAAAACCCAGGAGGTGAGCAAGGGAGAGCTGCAACGTACGATCATCGCCTTCAGTTTGCTCTACGGATCGAGGATCATCATGATGGACGAACCGATCTTCGCCCTGGAGGAGTACCAGAAGCACCGCCTCATGAAGTACCTGGTCGAATACGCAAGGTCCCGAGACATCAGTCTTTTCTACTCGGTCCATGAGCTGGACATATCGGAGAAGTACTCCGACTACCTGCTGCTGTTCCACAAGAACGGCAGGATCCAGCTGGGAAAGACGGAGGTGCTGTACAACCGCAAAAATATCGAAGAGGCCTACGAGGTCCCCTACATCATGCTGAAGCGCAAAGAGGCGATCTACCGGGAAGCCCTGCGGGATCGTTCTCCCGACGGCCCTTCATGATCGATCTGATCTACGACTGCGACATCACCATGGGTCTTCCCGGAAGGGATGTGGACGACGGACTGGCCCTGCTCTATCTGTTGGGC
>CAZFMD010000302.1:0-3437 GCA_964520025.1 uncultured Spirochaetaceae bacterium | reverse complement strand
TCCATATCGAGGATGACCCACTCCTGGCGGGCGATCATCATGTGACCGAGCAGGCTCTTGAGAAAGGCGTTCTCTGGACAGGCACACCCGCCTCCCCCCTTCTGCACGGTCCCCATGACCAGAAGCTTGACGCCGTTCTGGTCGACCCAGTAGGTTTCGGGAATGTCGTCGACCTTCGGATTCATCGTGAAGAAGGGCGCGGGTTGACCGACTTCGGTACCCGTTCGCTCTGCGATCAGCTGTTTCATCTCGATGATGGGCCTGATCTGCCGCTCCACGGGGATATCGAACAGGGTGGCGAGGTTCATGTCGGGGTCCGCATCGATGGCCACCACCTTGTTGCTTTGATCTCTCAGCACCCGGGCGATCATTGCCGCCAGGGTACTCTTCCCGACTCCCCCTTTACCGCTGAGTGCTATTTTCATGGCTTCCCCTTATCTCGAGCCCGAGTATATTGCGGAATCTTCGGGGATGTCAAATATCCCCTCCGATCCTCTGCTTACCACTGTAGACATTCATCCTGCGCCCTCTGGCAAAACCGATCAGCGTGACATTGCGTTCCCTAGCCAGATCCACGCATCGATCCGTGGGCGCGCTGCGGGACACCACGACCGGTAAGGCGCAGGAGGCAGCCTTGTGGAGTATCTCGGAGGACAGCCGCCCGCTTGTCAGCAGCAGCTTGTCGCCGAAATCGTTGCCCTGCGCCAGACTGGCACCGATCACCTTGTCAACGGCGTTGTGACGTCCTATATCTTCGCGAAAGACCAAGAGTCCGTGCGCATCCGCCAACGCCGCGGCATGCACCCCTCCGGTTTTCCTGTGCAGCTGCGAACGTCCCCGAAACTCCTCCATCAGCGAGCTGATATAGGAAGAGGCAACCTGCATCCTGCCCTCCACCATCGTGGAGCCGGCCGGGGCAACCGGGAGCGGGGAAGTTTCGGGCTGCTCGGCCTGCCGCCCCTCGCTTCCCTGCTCTACGGGCAGTGCCGAGCCGCAGGCCGAACCGATCACACCACTCAGTCGAAAGCTCCCGGCATCCACCTCTGCAGCCAGCTCGATGAAGGCGCTCCAGGTGGCCCGATTCACGATTATTCTTCGGATCTGATCGGCCGAGCGTATAAAACCATTGGTGTAGAAAAAACCGCGGACCAGGTCTTCAAGGTCTCCCGGAGAGCACATCAACACCGCGATACGGCGATGCTCGGCCAGGAGCCTGAGGGAGATCTCCTCGGTGACCAGGTCCTGCCGGGACTCCCGCTGATCTCCGCGTATGCGGAGGATTTCCAGGCTACGCACCTCGGTTTATCTCCCGGATGCGTCCAGGTGGACGCTAAGATCCTTGGGCGTGTTCAAGTTGAAAAAAGCGCTGCGGATGCGGGGCTTATCCTCCAGCTCCCAATAGCAGGTCCGAGCCCGTGCCAGAAGCACGCGAATCGAGTATCCCCCCGGACCGCTGCAGATCTCCCGCACAAGAGGCTCCAGGGTTTTGAGGTAGATCCCGTGCAGCGGTTCGATCAGCTCGCCGATACGGGGAATCAGGATCTGACAGCCCCTCTCCAGGGATCTTCTGAATTGCTCCGCCTGGGCCCGGATCAGATCCCGATCGAGGGAGGGCATGTCGCAGGCCAGGCAGAATACGGCATCCGTTTCGCTGCGGCTCAGCCCCGCATGAAGCCCCCCCAGGGGGCCCCGCCCCCTGTACTGATCGGAGACGATCTGCACCCCATCCGGCAGATCCTGGTGAAGATCGGGTCTATTGGTCACCAAGATCACCTGGGGGAACAGATCCCGGAGCAATTCCGAGATACTGTGGATCAGAGGAGCTCCCCCCACCGGGATTCGGCTCTTGTCCACGCCCCCCATACGGGTGCTACGCCCGCCGGCGAGGACCAGCCCCGCGATGGTGGTTGGAATTCGTCTCGGTTCTCTGGAGCTCATCGCCCATAATGTACCACCAACCGCTTCATAAAGACCAGTATTTTCGCCGCACTCCGGTGCTCTCAGCCGGCTCGGTAGCGAGCCCGAAGCAGTCCCGACCCTCCTTGCCCGATCCGTTCCCGGGTTTAATCGTGAATTTTATCACAATAGCTTGACATTTTGAAGAGAATCAGTTTATCGTTTCCCCGAAAAGATCGTGATTTACACAACTCGTTTTCGCCTCATCTCTGCCTTTCTCGGAGTCTGTATTCTTGTTGGTGGTCTTTCTCTGCTCGTCGGCGTGCAGCTGCTGAACAAATCCGTTCTGAACGAGGCGACCAATCGCGTCCGCCTTGATCTGAACGCCGCCCGGGAGATCTACAACAACGTGGAAAACAGACTGCAAATGGCTCTTCAGATCACCGGGCAGGAGAGGGGCTGCCTGGAGGCGGTCTCCCTCCAGGACACCGAATATCTGCACGAGCGGCTTCGAGCTCTGGCCGGGGAGATGCAGCTGGACTTCGCCGGCATCGTGACTCCCGGGGGCCGCACACTGGCTCGCCTCGGCCCACTGGGGGAGGAGGACCAAGAGGCTCTTTCCCCCATTCCCGCCAACCCCGCGGCCGTACTCTGTCTTGAAAAACGCTCTACCGTGTCGGGTACCGTGATTCTAGACAGCCGGATCCTGGCAGCCGAGGATCCCGAGCTGGCCGAACAGGCCCGGATCGAGCTGATTCCCACCCCCATGGCCGCACCTCGGCCGGAAACCGAAGAAACCTCCGGAATGACAATCACCTGCGCCGTTCCCCTGTACCGGGGCAACACCCTGATCGGGGCCATCTACGGCGGGGTGCTGTTGAATCGAAGTTACGAGATCGTGGACAGGGTACGGGAGACGGTATTCCGGGAGGAAGTGTACCGGGGCCAGAGCATAGGAACCGCTACGGTTTTTTTCAAAGACCTGCGCGTATCTACAAATGTCATGACCTCGGAAGGTCAGAGGGCCATCGGTACCCGGGTATCCGAAGAGGTACGGAACAAGGTGCTCGGAGAGGGAGAACGCTGGATCGACAGGGCCTTCGTTGTCAACAACTGGTACATCGCCGCCTACGAACCGATCGTCGACATATTCTCCAGCCGGGTCGGCATCCTCTACGTCGGTGTGCTCGAAGCTAAATATGTGGACATCCGGCGCAACACCCTGCTGGTCTTCGTCCTGATCACGGCTGCGGGAATGCTGACCGCCATCGCCTTGGGTTATCTGTTGAGCCAGAGGATCCTCAATCCGGTGCAACGGCTCATCGACGTCAGCCGGCGGGTTTCCGCCGGTGACCTGTCCCCGCAGATAGGACCGATCTCATCCAGCGAAATCGGTGTATTACAGAAGACCTTTCAGGAGATGCTCCGTTCCCTCAGAGAGCGGGATCGATCCCAGAGAGCCGAAAGCGAGCTGAAGCTGCTGCAATCGGAGAAGCAGGCTTCGGTGGGACGCCTGGCCGCCGGAGTGGCCCACGAGATCA
>CAZFMD010000301.1:0-3438 GCA_964520025.1 uncultured Spirochaetaceae bacterium | reverse complement strand
CGAAGTACTGCACCAGATCGGAAGCGTCGACATCCAGCTGGTTTCCGTAGCTGACAATGACCTTCGGACTGATCGCGCTTCTCAGGTTGTAGATCTCCATGATGCCGGCTGCTCCGCTCTGAGTCAGGATGGCCACGTTCTTCTCCTGCTCCAGGTTGACCTTGAACTTCTCCTCCGGGATAAAGAAGGTGTTTAGCCCATTGAGTTCTCTATCCCCGGCGTACACAACGCCCAGGCAGTTGGGACCGATGATGCGTATCTCATTTTCACGAGCCACGGCAAGGATTTTTTCCTCCAGATCCCGGTTGTCCCGGATTTCACTGAATCCGCCGGGGATCAGCAGAATCCCCTTCACTCCTTTCCGGGCGCAGTCCCGCACCACGGAGTAGCTGGCTTCGGCCGGAACGGTCACGATGGCCAGATCCACGGGATCCGGTATGTCGGCCACGGACTTGTACAGCCCCAGAATCTTTTCGGAAATCCTCACTTCCCCGCCCTTGATATTGACCCCGTACACATCCGTGCGGTTCAGATCGATAAGATTCTTGATGATGATATTCCCCGCCTTGCTGTTATCCGAGGTGCTGATGCCCACCACGGCCACACCGGCGGGCTCGAACAGAGGCCGCAGGCTCTCCTTGCCCATGACCTCCACATCCGCAGCGGCTTGCGCCTTTTCGGCAAAGGTGGCATATCCGTCAATGGCGATCAGCTCCCCGTTGTGGTCGAACACCAGGGGATTGATTTCAAACTCGGTAAGCACGAAGCGTGTCGGAGAGCAGAAGAAGTTGGAGAAACAGGTGGCCAGATCGCTGAACTTCACCTCCGCGTCGACGATCTTGTTGATAAAATCTCCGCGTCCTTCCGCCGCGTACTTCCTGCTGATATGGGTGGAAGCCATCAGGGCGTTCGCCCACTGCCTGTCCAGAGGGGGCAGAATCAGGTTGGGTGAGGAAAAGTGCCTGGCAAAATGCTCGGCATCGCTTCCGCCCTTGCTGAAGGAAATCACCGGGCCGAAGGCCACGCTCTCCCGAAAACCGAGCAGGATCTCATTACCCAGATCCTTGGAGTAGTCCAAGTATTCGACCAGCAGAATCCCCTGCACCTCGATTCCCCGCTCGCTGAAGCTCCGGCACATCTCCCGCACCGAGTACTTCACGAAATCCAGGTCTTTGTAGACGACCTTGATGCCGCCGGCTTTTTGCTTGTGGGCGATCGCCTGAGAGATGACCTTGAGCACGATTCTCTCTGAGGAGAACACGGCCAGGGTGCTGTGGGTGATGTCCCGCTCATCCCGGGCCATGATGTAGGTCGGTGAAGGAATGCGCAGCTGCGCTAGAATTTCATAGACCTCGAATTCGAAAAGCTGCTTGCGCCCTTCCCCGGCGGCCTTCTCCAGAATCGCCTCCACACTGCGCATCCACGGCTGGTTCTGTTCGACCCTCTCTTGTTTCGTTGGATCACTCATCCCCGTCTCCTGTTTTACGTCAACTCCGCCATGGCCGCGATAATCCGCCTGAGCACCTCCCAGACCAGGGCGACACTCGGGACATCCACATGCTCTTGGGGTGTGTGGGCCGCATGGATATCCGGCCCGATCGAAGCCATCTGCAGCTCGGGATTCAACCTCGTGAAGATGCCGCACTCCAGGCCGGCGTGAAAAGCCTTCAGCACTGCCGGTCGGCCCAGGGCACTGCTGTAGTGCTTGTGCACCAGCGTGCTGAGCGGGGATTTCGGCTTGGCGGTCCAGGCCGGAGCGCGGCTGTGCTGCTTGACCTCCGCCCCGTGGCTCTCGCCGATGCGCTTCACCTTCGCTCCCAGTTCATCGAGCGTGCTGTCCGCGGCGCTGCGGCAGCTGACCGTTACAACGAGATTGCCGCCCCTGTTCCGAACCCGAGCCAGGTTGATGGAACTTTCCACCAGCTGCTCGATTTCCCTGCTGAAGGCCAGGGCTCCGTGGGGGATCTCGGTGAGGAGCCGGCAGATCGCGTCGGTTTGCTCCGTTGAACAGGCTTTTTCCGAGCCGTGGCTCCGGATCGATATTTCCAGGCCCGGTTCGTTGATTCGAGCCCGCTTGATGGTCTGATTCCGCCAACGCTCCAACAGATCAACCGCCCGCTGCTCGGCTTCCTGCGGCACCAGCAAGACGCAGTCCGCCTTGGCCGGGATCGAGTTGGCAGCTTCCCCCGCTTCGAACCGGCCTACTCGAAGCGGCATCGCCTCCCGCAGCTGGTTCAGGGCTCCTACAGCCAGCTTGATCGCGTTCAGCCGGGGCAGGTGAATATCCATGCCCGAATGCCCTCCCGCCAGGCCCCGGATTTCCAACGACACGGCCGCAGAGGCCGTGCTGTTGCTGGTCTGAAACGGAAGCGTACAATCGATGATTTCGAAACCCGCCGTGCCGACGGTAATGATCCCCTCCTCCTCGCTGTCCAGATTGAGCAGGTAGCGGCCTGAAAAGAAACCGGCTTCCATTCCCAGGGCTCCACTCCCCCCCTCCTCCTCGTCCACCGTCAGAAGCACCTCCAGGGGGCCGCAGAGCAGCTCCGGGTCAATCAGAGCCGCCAGGCAGTAGGCCACGCCGATGCCGTTGTCCGCACCCAGGGTTGTTCCCCGGGCCCGTACAACCGATCCATCCACCAGGATCGGAATCGGATCGGTGTCGAAGTTCATCTTAACCTCTTCAGCCTTGACACAGACCATGTCCAGGTGCGCCTGCAGAACCAGCACCGGGGCCCGCTCCCGCCCGGGCACCGCCGCCCTGCGTAGCAGGAGATTACCCGCCGCGTCGGATGCACAGGGGGTGTTATGCTGTTTGGCCCAGTCCTTGATCCAGGCACAGATCTTCTGCTCTGCCTTCGAGCAACGGGGAATGCGGCTGATTGACTGGAACAGCTGCCATACCAGGGGAGGATTGAGATCCGCCAGCACGTTCATACGACCTCGCTTCGGTGGAACCTCATCTTGAATTCTACTCTGCTTCACTGCCAACTCTACCCCATAAAGATCCGCCAGTCAAGATAAGCAAAGAATCCTCGTCTTTTTGGCGTTTTCTTGTATATATATTTGCCATAATCATGGGTATGCCGGCAATTTTATGGTGAAAACAGAACACTCTCTGCTTTCCGAAGCAGCGGAAACGGAGTTGAATTACGTGTTCGCCAAGTCCGTATGGGCAAGGGGATATGCCACCGAAGCGGCCCGGGCCCTGTGCACCTTCGCCGCGGAGCACCTCCGGCTCCCCCGCCTGATCGCCCTGATCGATCCTGAGAACCGGGCCTCAGCCCGGGTTGCCGAGAAAGTGGGAATGAGGTTCTGCAAGGAGACGATCCGGCCCACGGGAAAACGAATGCAGGTCTACCTCAAGGTACTCTGATCCCTACCGTCTGACCCGGGCGTTGCCTCTCCAGATGCTCCAGATCTGCTCTTCATCGGCGG
>CAZFMD010000300.1:0-3444 GCA_964520025.1 uncultured Spirochaetaceae bacterium | reverse complement strand
CGCCGGGGATGGCAAAGGGTTGGTGGGGGGCAAAGAAATCCAGCTGCAGATACAGAGGCCTGTCTGTATCCAGAAAGGTAAGAGCCCGATCGATCAGATAGGCCGGGTAGGTGGCCTCCTTGGGAAAGGGGCGGCCTTTCTGCGGGGCGATCCAGCCGCCGTAGAAATTGCCCTGCTGGCCGGGAACAGTAGAGCCGCCGTAGATGCGCCGTTCGAACTCGAATGGCTCGAGCTCCATGGTTTTCAGGTAAGAGAGGTACCCTTCGTCGTCGTACCACGGTGGGGACCAGCGGTCCCACGGGGAATCGTTTTCACCGAACACTTCGAGAAACTTCCGTCCTCCCACGTGGCACTTTCCCGAATGCCGGGTATAGTAGCCGGCCGCCTTGAGGTATTCGGGAAAGAGGATATCCTGATCCCGGAGATGAACAGCATGACCGTCATGCCCTCTCTCCGCGTTGGCCGTGATGTAGGAGTAACGGCCGGTGAGGTAGGAAGCCCGAGAGGGTGAGCACAACGGCGCGGTGGCGAAGGAGTTGCGGAAAAACAGGCCCTCCCGGCGCAGGGCGTCGAGATTGGGCGTGCGGGCCGCAACCGTGGCACGGTCTTTGAGCAGGAACTCCTGGGCGACCATATCCACGGAGATGAGGATTATGTTTGGTTTCCTACCGCCCTCTTCGCAGTAGAAGGGTCCCCGCCCCGTCTTTCCATCCAGGTACATCTTTTGTTTTTTCTTGGTTGACATGTTGCCCTCTCCCCAATCGATCTGTTGTTCAATCCAGGCCCTGCAGCGCGACGCCGAACAGCCGAAGGGCTTGCTCTATCTGTTGTTCGGTTACGATCAACGGAGGGATCCAGCGTACCACGTTGTTGTAGGTCCCGCAGGTAAGCAGCAGCAGTCCCTGCTCGGCAGCCGACCTGGAAACCGTCTTGGCCGACCCCTCATCGGGCCCTCCGTTTTGGCTAAACTCGGCCGCTGCCATGAGCCCACGGCCGCGGACATCCCCGAGGCGCCGGCAGCCCTTCTGGAGCTCCTGTAGCCCCAGGAGCAGCTGTTCGCCCCGGGCTGCGGCGTTCCCCGTGAGTTTTTCTTCGACGATCACCCGAATCGTGGCCGCAGCCGCGGCACAGGCCAGGGCGTTTCCTCCGAAGGTGCCGCCGTGGCTGCCTCTGAGCCAGCGTTCGTCCAGCTCGCCGCGATAGGCGATGCAGGAGATCGGGACTCCCGAGGCGATCCCTTTGGCCATGACCATGATGTCGGGAACCACCTCCTCATGCTGCACGGCGAAATACCTGCCGGTGCGCCCGAATCCGGACTGGATCTCATCGGCGATGAGCAGCATCCCGTACTGATCGCAAATTTCCCGGAGTGTTTTCAGAAATCCCGCAGGGGGCACAACGTAGCCGCCCTCCCCCAGCACCGGTTCCACGATAATACAGGCCGTTTCATCCGGAGAGCTCTGAGACTTCAGCAGGTGTTTCAGTTCTCCGATGGAGAATGCCAGGGTCGTTTCCTGATCCCAGCCGTAGCGATAGGCATAGGGGTAGGGAGCTACGAAGATTCCCGCCACCAGCGGCTGGTAGCGGGTGCGGTAGACGGTCTTGCTGGTGGTCATGGCCATGGTCAGATGGGTGCGGCCATGAAAACTGCCCTGAAAAACAACGATATTCGTGCGCCCAGTGGCCTGCTTGGCCAGCTTTACTGCCCCTTCCACCGCTTCGGCTCCGCTGTTGGCGAAGAAGAAACGATCCAGTTCCGGGGGCACGACCCGGCGCAGCTGCCCGATGAGATCGAACAGGGGATTATGAAACACGGTGTTCAGCTGTCCGAAGATCAGCTTTCCGGCCTGCTCGCGGATGGCCTCTACGACCTTCGGGTGGCAATGTCCGGTGCTGGTTACCCCGATCCCGCTGGTGAAGTCCATGTAGGATTTTCCGGTGGCATCGTACAGGTAGATCCCCTCTCCCCGCTCGACAAGCATCTCGGTTAGATGGGTCCACACCGGGGAAAGATACTGCTTCATCTCCTGATTCATGGTGTGTCTCCTCGGCGAACTCTCTTTTTCGCCCCGGCCGGTGTTCGCGGACCCCCTCAACCGGAAAGAACGCTGTTAATCTGCTGTTGATCCGCGAAACAGATGACCAGGGGCTGAGACCGGTCCGGTTGGGATTGCTGCCATGTTGTGTACACCCCTTCCTGGGTCTGCAAGGCGGTGGTGTAGCGGCTGCAGCCGGTTCCGTGGGGGGAGATGAAGAAGGGCAGGGCCGTGGACAGTCGTACGATCCGGGGAAAGATATCCGCTGTGGAGAAAGCCGCCCCTCCAAGCTCTTCGCAGGAATAACCCCGGGGGCGTGTTACGGCCTTACCGTGCTCTTCCAGGTCGCGCATTCCCTCCGCCCCGTCGTAGAAGTACAGCTGGGTCGGAGAGGCTGTTTTGAACAGCCCGGCCTGCGGTACCCGTAAAACCCCGCAGATCCTGCTGACCGCCACATCCCAGGTGAACCCCCGGGGAAAGAAGGTATGGTCGATCGAGCCGAACCGTTCTGTACCGGCGGGGCGCACGGCCAGGGCCGTGTTGGAACTGGCCCAGTTGAACGGGTGGGTGCTGAACATCATCACCGTACTGCCCTGATCGTCCAGGTAGGCAATAGGATCCTTGAAGTGACAGTAGCGAGGATCACTTCCCTGAACCAGCGCTCGGATGGATGAGGGGTCGATCTTCTCGATGGACGGGGCGTTGATCTGGTCGATGCTCCACACCCCGGTTCCCGGTTTTTGGAACTCCTCGAACCCTTTCGGATAGGCCAGCCCGGCCTTTTCCGTGGATACGAACAGCTCCACGCCCTCTGCGGTGAGCAGCAGCCAGCAACGTTCGATGGACAGTACCTCTGTCCCACCATAGCTCAGATCGCTTTTGGAGAAGGAGAGGATCTTCCGGAAACTCTTTCCCCGATCCTCAGAGCGAAAAATCGCCAGTTCCGCTCCCCTTGCACCTGCAGCAAGGCCGGTCCGGGAGTCCCCCGCGTTCCGGTAGCGCCCGCACAGGTAGAAATCCCCTTCGGGACCTTCAACCATGTTGCCCGCGCCAAACCAGAAACCGGATGAGTTTTCGAGCGGCGGCACCGCAACTCTCGCCCTTTTCTGATCCACCAGGATTTTGGCCAGGCATTCTAGAGCCTGTTTCTGTACGCCCGGCAGGGTTCCCAAGTTCTACCTCACTTTTACAGTATGTCTGATTAGATTTTTCCGGTCAACACGAAGGGCAGCAGGGCGTAGAACTCAGTTGCTTTATACAGGTCCTCGAGCACGATCTCCTCCCGGGTGGAGTGGGCCAGCTCCTCCTTTCCAGGGGCAAAGCCGATGGTGGGTAGCTCGTGCCGGCCTGCGGTGGCCACGCCGTTTGTCGAGAAACTCCAAAAGCTGCTCTTGGTCTTTTTCCCCAG
>CAZFMD010000299.1:2074-3446 GCA_964520025.1 uncultured Spirochaetaceae bacterium | reverse complement strand
CTGTATCTGCAGCTGGATTTCTTTGCCCCCCACCAACCCTTTGCCATCCCCGGCGGAATGGAGCCCAGGGAACAGCAGCTTCGCGAGCAGCTGAAACTGCCCGCCTCCTACACAGCTCTTGCAGCCGACGGTTTCCGCCCACCCGCAGGAGAGCCGCGGGTCTACGGCCTGTATCGGAAGAACTGGGGGCTTACGGACGAGCGGATCCTGTTGGACTACCGGGTGGCCAATCAGCTGCAATTCGAGCTGATCGACGAGCTGTTGGGTGATCTGTTCACCGAGCTGCGCCGGCGCGGCCGGTACGACTCCAGCTGGATCGTGTTTCTGGCCGATCACGGCGAGATGAACGGAGAGCTGGCTCTGATCGACAAGGGAGCCTTTCTGCACCCCAGGGCGGTGAGGGCTCCGCTCATCATCAAACCCCCGAAGAGTGTCTCAGTACCCCAGACAGGCCGGGAGATCGACCAGGCCTGCAGCCTCCTGGATCTGGCTCCCACCCTCCTGGAGATCTGCGGCATCGAAACCCCCGAGCGCCTGGACGGCTTCAGCCTGCTGGAGAGCGCTGCAGGCAAAAAACGGCCTGCAGCCTTGCCGCTGATCTTCGAGGTCTGGCACCACGTGATGCCCAATCCGTGTGTGGGAACGATTTTTCCGGCTTCGGACGGGCATCTGTACAGCTACGTGTACAACGCCGCGGATGATCGGGATGAGCTGTACCAACTGGGCGGCAGAGGTGAACAGGACGGCCCGAACTGCATCGCCGATCCGGCCATGGAGAAGATACGACTGGAAGGAATCCGCACGCTCTGCGCCAGGATGGAGGCGGATCCCCGCTGGTTTGTCTACGCTCAGTACCTGCGCCTGGAATACGCGGAGCTCCTGCCCTCGGGATCCGGAGATCGCCAGCTGTTCGCTGGAAAAAACTGATAGAGGAGCGTGCCGCAGGTCAGGCGAGCAGGTCGACCTGCGATCCCTTCCACGGCTCCAGTTGCGCTTTCCCGCGTTGAAGCTGTCCGGCGGGAGCATCCGGAGTTTTCACACCACCCCGAGCCTCTCCAAAGTTCTCTGTTTCCCGAGTCCCGGGAGATGAAACAGTGGGAACCTCAGTGAACGCCGGGCCCACGCCCAGATCACGTGTTTCGCTGGTGGAGAGACGATAGCGGGGAAGCACCCGCTGGAACTGCACCGGTTGGACCGGTAGAACCGGATCGACCTGATCGTTGGCTCCGTTGTAGAGCGGATAGAAGTTCGTATAGCGCAGTGGATTTTGGAACGGGGCCGTTCTGCTTTGAACCTGGGGTTGGGCCGCTTGCTCTTGCATATCTACCGCCTGTTCGATCCTCCGCTATACAAAATACAAACGGTCAGATAT
>CAZFMD010000299.1:0-1974 GCA_964520025.1 uncultured Spirochaetaceae bacterium | reverse complement strand
GCATATCTACCGCCTGTTCGATCCTCCGCTATACAAAATACAAACGGTCAGATATAGGGTCAAACGCCGTTTCGGCCCTCTCCCCGGGAAACTAATTCCACACTTTGGGTTTGTTGTACCCCTTGGTCTTGGCGTACTCCTTGGCCTGGTGGACGAAAGCCTGAAGCCGGGTTTCGATGCCCGTATCCTCCTGCCCGTCGAAGGCGATATCCACCCAGGGCATATCGTCATGGTCTTTGCGGAACGAGGAGGACAGGGAGGCTACGATCGTTCCGGGCAAACAGGTAAAGGGCAGGATGGCCGCCACCCCTGAGATACCGGTCTTGGCCAGGCCCACTGCCGTGCCCAGTGCCAGGGGCGGATCCCCGACGTAGTCCCTGTGGATGTACGGCGCGCCGAGCTCCAGGATCTTTTCCACAGGCAGAACCCGGAAAGAATCTATAGAGTCGCTGAGCGCGTGCTCGTACTTCTCACCAATGCGGTGCTGGAAGTACGCCTGGATCGTGGCTTTAGCTACGTTCAGGACCTCCCCCCGCCAGCCACTCTCCTGACGATAGCGAACCGAGGACAGCTCGATCCACTCCCGCATCGGCGCCATTACCGTTTCCGCTCCCAGATTCTCCAGACGCTGGCGCAGGAAGCCGCTGCAGTAGGCGTTGTCCCGCATGAAAATCTCCCCCACAACGGCGATCACCGGTTTCTGCGGAATGTCGAGCATTTCGAGCTTCCGGAAGGCCTCCCCCGCCTCTTTCAACACTTCCAGGGTGTCCTTGGCGCCGTTTTCAACAGACTCGACCATCTTGTCCAGATACTTCCGATAGGTCTCCTCGGTCTGCCCCGGCACCGCCTCGTAGGGCTTGCGCTCCTGGCGCAGCTTTCCGAGGATCTCCGCCGCCACCAGTCCCTTCCAGGCGAGTAGTCGAAACTTTACGCCCTGGCCGCGAGAGAAATCGGCATAGGAGTTCTTGTTCGTCGGGGAGATGATCTCCACATCTTTGAAGCCGAGGTTTTCCATGATGATACGCTGAAACTTGTTGTACTGACCGAATCGGCAGGGACCGCCATGGGCGGGCATGAAGAAACTGATCTTACCCGGATCCACGCCCGGCTGGTGCAGCTTCTTGAGGAAGCTGCCGGTGGTGCAGATCATGGGAAAGCACTCCCGGGAGGAGGTGTACTTCCTGCCCCACTCCATATCCACATCGTCCTGCATGGGAAGCACATCCGCTTCTATTCCGCAGGCTCGGGAAGCGGCAGCCAGCAGGTAGGCACTGTCGCACATGTAGGGGAAGTAGAGGGTCCGCCCCCTGGAGGGAGAGGCCCTGAACACCGATACCGGGGCGAACTCCTTCTCCACCATCTCGGCCTTGGTCTCGCCTTTGAGGCTGTCCAGGAAGGCCTCGCAGCGGGTGATCATTCCCGCATCCGCGCTGTGCTCATCCACCTCCAGCTGAAGATAGGGCTTGCCCCGCATCTCCTCCCGGACGTAGTGGGCGAGAAACGAGTCGGGGCCGCAGCGGAAGTTGGTGATGTACACGGCGTGCAGCCGTTCATCCCTGGCGATCATCCGCACCCCGGCGAGGATCTTCTGACCATTGGGCCAGTACATCATGTCGTAATCTTTGAAAACGTCATCCGTGTTCTCGTGGAGCGGCAATAAGTCCAGGGGAATGGGAAGCACGTCCAGATCGATGAGTTTCTCGACCAGGCTCAGGTTCAGCTCCGGGTCCCCGGTGTTGTACGGCCGCCCCAACAGAACCACGGAAATCCTGTCTGGGGGAAGATTGGAGAGGATCTTGTTCCCCTCCTCCTGTAGGGCCCGCTCGAAGTCCGCCTGAACCTTCTCCGCCGCCCTCACGGCCCGGCCGACGGCCTTTCGGTCCGTGCCGAAGGTTTCTTTCATGAACCTTCCCAGGTCTTCCACCAGCTTCTTTCTCGAGTAGCGGAAATGGAGGGTGGGCACGAGAAACTTTT
>CAZFMD010000298.1:0-3458 GCA_964520025.1 uncultured Spirochaetaceae bacterium | reverse complement strand
TCAGTAGTTCAGCACCAGCTCTTCTGTTTCAAGGCGGTGGGTCAGCTTCACATACAGGGTCTGCGTATCTTCCTCGTACACCCAACCGTCGGTGTAGCGGAAGTACTCGGGATCGGATTTCCAGGGAATCCCGTGCATGATCATCGATGTCAGGGGTCGAATCCCCTGGATCAGCAGATAATGGGTGTCTCCGGCCGGGAAGGAGAAGAGGAATCTATGCTGGGTATCATCGATCTTTACTTGCTCCATACGAGAAGCCGTCCATACCCAACTTCCCGGATACAGGTAGGCGTACAGGGGAACCTCTTTGGGTATATAATCCGAGCCCGGAAGAAGATCGTAGATCGATTGCGGAGATAACGTCTGTGCCCCCGGATCGATTCTTCCGTTTCGAATTTGAATCCTATCCGGCAGGAATCCTTCGGTGTCGGCCAGATCCAACGCCGAGTAGATGAGGGTTCGCCCGATGGTCGCGTATGAATCTCTGGACAGGATTTCCCCGGCTCTGATCAAGGCATTACCCATGAGAATCGATTCGTACAGACCGGCCTCGAAAAACCGGTCGGCCGAGATTCCCGCTGGAGAGAAAACGCTCAAAAAGAGTCCCTGAGGAGTCTTTATGATGCTCGGGAGAATGAAGCGATCGATGATTTCGACTATCCTTGCAGAGCTCGCCTCTGCCACACCCAGATACTCGACGGCCTGCAAATAAATATCGACAAGGTAGATCAGGATGCCCGCGTCCGTTGTTTCCAGCTGGACACTGTCGGCCAGTCGCAGGACCTCTTCAGCCAGGGAAAAAGGTGCATGATTGAGGATGAATTGCAGAAGCTTCGGTGTCTTGAAAATTAAAAAATCAGCCGCGGTAATCAGGTCCGTGATCCTCTGTATCTCCTCAGCCGCGCCTTTCTGGCGCGCGGCCAGAAAAGCGGGGAGATTTCCCAAATAAGCCGCACTGTTGTACAGCACCGGATTCTCCGCATTTTCGGCAAGCAGTTTACGCAGATTTCGCGACAGAACGGCCAGGGTCCTGCGATAGTCACCCCGCTTGGCCGCTTCGGAAATCAGGGAGATCCCCAGCTCTCCGACCAAATCCTGGTCTCCGGGATTGCTGAGGAACACGCCGTTCCAGTACTGGTACGCGCCGTTCAGATACGAGTCGATCTTTTCAGCAAAGCGCCGCTCATCCACAAGGTTGAAGTCCCTAGAAAACCAGTACAGATACGGGTCCGATTGCTCCAAAACTCTCTCGAGCACGATCGAGCTGTTGCCGCCCCCGGCTTCAGTATCCAGGATGAATCGTCCATTTTCCGTATCGATTTGGGATCCCCTTTGAAGAGTGACGTATGTCAATCCCGCCGCCCCTCTATGGACCAGCAGGGGAATCCCTTGGGAGACATCGAGCTCCCCGGCAACAGAATCGAAGGGAACGGAGAGGGTTCTCATGCCCTGAAGCTGAGGCGGAATGACGGGCGTGATCGAAACGCGCTCGCCCAGGGTTCCCTGAACTACGAAACGCAGGCTCAGCTCCTCAGCAAAGGCAAGCTCAAAACCGTCGGGGAATTGACTGAAGGTCTTCAGGGAGAGCTTTTTTTCTCGGTCTGCACCGAATCCCACGACCGCACTTGAAGATGGAGAGAACTCCATTCGCAGATCGTTGAACTGCATCTCCAGATGACGCATCCGTCGGCTGCCTCCCAGGGTTTTTGCATACACCCCCGACACGCTGAGACTTCCAACCTTTTCGGTGAACTCCTCCCTGGCCTGAAACTGCATGAAGACAAAAAAAAGAATTACAGCGATATAGACTACGGGAATGATATAGTATATTGGGGAAAGCTTACGTTTCATGAAAGATCTATTCTATCATCGGGATAGCAAAGGTTCAACATCGTTGCTGAAATTGAATCGCGCCGCCGGCATCCTCCTTCTGATCGGATATCTCGCCGCTTGCACCTCTGTTCCGAAAGCCCCGGAGAGAAAACAACAAACGCCTCCGTATCAGCAGATCGAAAAATCCATAAAGGCCGGGGATCCAGAGGCCGCCCTTCGGCAGTACCGAGATTATCTGCGCATGTATCCGGATTCGCCGGTCGACCGACTTCTGCTCGCCCGGCTGCTGCTGGCCGCAGGTTACCCGGAAGAGGCCCGGGGCGAGCTCTCCGCACTGATCGAGGAAAACGGAGCCAGCATCGAGGTGCTGATCACTCTCAGCTACCTGGAAAAACTCACAGGCAATCCGGAAGGACAGCGGCGGTTTCTCGAGCAAGCCCTGGAAATCGACCCCATCAATCCCGCTGTCCTGGCAAACTTGGGAATCCTTCACCTGGAAGCGGAGGAGTATGAGAGAGCGGCGGATCTGTTTCGCAGCGCCCTGGAAGAGGATCCGCGGGAAGCGGCGGCCCTGCGCGGGATGGGGGTGGTGCTGCTGAATCAGGAACAATACGCGGAAGCGGTCGAAACATTGGATCGGGCCATCGACGCCGATCCGGGCAACGCCCTGAACTACGCCGATCGCGGCCGTGCTCAGGCCGCATTGAAAAACAGAGAAGAGGCGGTCCAGGATCTGAGCAGGGCGATCGAGCTGGATCCCGATTTCTACTGGAACTACATAGACCGGGGCAGGCAGTATCTGCAACTGCGGCGGCTCGAGGATGCGGAGTCGGATTTCACCCGGGCGATCCGGATCGACCCGGAGACTTTCCTTCCCTACGTCTACCGAGCCGGTCTGTACGACCGGCTGGATCAGCGATCCCAGGCGATTGCCGACTACCAGCGGGTCTTGCAGCTCAATCCCGAGTACATCTTCGCCCATGCGCCGATGGGAGTCCTGCATTATCTGGAGGAAAACTGGAAGCCCGCCGCCGAGGCCTTTGAGCAGGCCTACCGGCACGAACCGGAGGAGCCCTCCTATGCCCTTCTAGCCGCTCTCAGCTGGATGCAGCTCGGGCGCCAGGAAAGGCTGCAGAGCTATCTGTACGAACAGCTCGGAAGGTTTCCTGAAGACGATTGGCCCTCGGTGATCGCCCGTTACTTCTTGAATCCCGCCCTGGAGTCGCGAACCATCGGGGCGGCCAACAAAGAAACCAACAAATTGAAGCGCTCCCGTATGCTGTTCTTCATCGCATCCCGGCTGCTGCTGGAACAGCGTATGGAGACAGCCCTGCGTTACCTGCTTCTGGTCACAGAAATCGACAGGCGGGATCTTCCAGAGAAGAGAATCGCCCAGGACCTGCTGCGCCGTTTCGGGCATGAGGACTGACAGAAGGAGCACTTACACCTTGTCTTTTAACCCGGAAACTGACACATTCTAAGCAACACAGATCAGGACAATCAATGAATATAGACAATACGGAGCGGCCGGAACAAAACTCACCTAAAGCCACTTCTGAGGGTACGCTGGACAGCGAGACCGTCACCCGCCTGCAGATCGGCGACAGGGAGTTCATCCTGGTGGG
>CAZFMD010000297.1:0-3484 GCA_964520025.1 uncultured Spirochaetaceae bacterium | reverse complement strand
TCTGCCCGGCCATCTTGTTCTGCAGCTCGTTCATCTTCCATTCCCGAAGCCGCATATAGTAGCTCATGTCGGTATTGGGCATATTGGTGCTTATGCGTTTCATAGTCTCTTTACACCGCCATTCTGTTGATGATCGTGTCCAGCATTAGATCCACCTGCGTGACGAAACGAGCCGCGGCCGAGTAAGCATGCTGGTATTTGATCATGTTGGCCAGCTCCTCGTCGATATTCACTCCGGACAGTGCCTCCCGCATATCCCGCAGCTCTTTCAGGACCAGGCTCTGGGTTTCGAAGGCCGTTTCGGCGATCTCCCCCCGCAGGCCGATATCGGTAACCACCGTGGAGAAGTACTCGTCGAAGCTGCCGCTGGCGCCGAGCATCACGGGTTCGGTCCTCAGATTGGCGATGGCCAGAGCCGCCGATCCATCGCCGAAGGCCTCTCCCCCACCCTCCAGAGCGCTGGCCACGCTCAGAGGATCCCGGGACAGGTCCGGATTTACCTCAATCCATCCGGCCGGATTCGCCTGGGGCGCCACGGCAAATTGCGATTCCGGCACCAGGTTCAGCACGGCATCCGGGCCGCCCCAGTCGAAGGCCCCTGCCGGTCCGACCGCCTCGAGCATTCCGGCATAACCTACCAGGAACTGACCCGTATCCTCGAGGTGGCGAATCACGAAGTCCGGGTTGTCCGTGTCCGCTACAGGAACACCGGTTATGGTCAACTGCCCCTCCCGGTTCAGACGGGCCGCAACCTCCGCCCCGGAGGTGTTGATGCGAAAGACCAGATCCTCCACCGTGTCCGTGGGAAAGTAATCCAGAAGCACATCGTCCGTGGCACCCGGAAGAATCAGGGTGCCCCTCAGGCCGACCTGCTCCTTGGGATCCAGGGCGTTGGTTCCGTTGATGCGGAATATATAGCTGGAATCGTTCGCCCCATCCCCGTCCCTGTCGTAATTACCGACCAGGTTGTTGATGAACGGATATTCCCGGAAAAAATCGATTCCCGTCTTGCCGTTCAATCCATAGGAACGGCTGTGGATCTCATTGACCAGATCGATGAAGGTTACGGTCATCAGATCGAGCTTCTGAATCTCTCCCCGCGCATCGAAATCCCGCAGCTCGATCAGCCCGGCCAATTTGCCGCCGCGCAGCTCCAGTAGATCCCCGGTCTCCCCCCAGAGGATACGGGAGTAACTGTCGTTGGCAGGATCGGGAACCGGAACGAACTCCTCGTGGTGCCGTCCCTGCACCAGGTGCCGCCCCCCTGTGTAGATGACGTATTCGTCGGGATCCTGGGTGCCGATGCTGATATCCACCAGCTCCGCCAGCCGCCCGGTCAGAAGGTCCCGGCGGTCGTACAGATCGTTGGGATTGTCCCCCAAGGCTTCGATCTTGATGATCTGTTCGTTTAAAGCGGCGATCTCCCGGCCCAGGTCGTTCACCTCGTCGACCACGGCCAGAATGTCTCCTTCGATCATGTCCCGGGTTTCTTTGAGCCGGAAGTAGCGGCTGTGGATGGCGTCGATCAGGGCCTGGCCCCGCTGCAGCACAGCGGTTCTGGCGCCCACCTCGGTGGGATTTAAAGACAGCTCTTGCCAGGATTCCCAGAACTTGTCCATCAGGGAACGTACCGAGACCTCGGTGGGCTCGTTGTAGATCTGTTCCAGCAGGAGCACGTACTTGTCCCGGGCCCCCCAGTATCCCTCTCCGGCTGTCTCATTGATAATCCGCCCCTCCAGCAGCATATCCCGCACCCGGGCGATGCGGTTGACCTCCATGCCCTGACCGAGCTGCCCCGGGTACAGCTCCCGGTTCAATCCGGGCATGTAGATAGGATCGGTGGCCTTCATCTCCACCCGCTGCCGGCTGTAGCCCTCCACCGAAGCGTTGCTGAGGTTGTGACCGATCGTGTTCAGAGCCAGGGTGTGGCCGATAAGACTGCGTTTTCCTATCTCTATCCCCATGAATGTCGATGGCATATCGACCTCCTAAGCGTTGCCGTACAGCATGAGCGATTCGTCCCCCGGCTCTGTCGGTTTACCGGTTCTGGAGTACATCTTTCCCTTGCGATGGGGAAACAACTCTTCAAGGATCTGCCGCAGAGCATCTGACATGGACTGGACGTAGTAGTTGAGCAGGCCGGCGGAGGCCTTCACGCGGATCACCGCGGCTTTCAGGTGCCGGTATAGGGCCAGAAGCTCATCCCGATCCTTGGCCGGCAGGTGAGCCACGATCTCCGTGAAACTCTCCTCCCCGTCACTCTGGAGCGAGCTCTTGAGGGTCTGATAGGCCTGGATTCTGTCCTCTTCCAGGGCCTCTATCTTCTCGGCCAGCTGACGAAGGGCGTCGATCTCCTTGCTGAGCTCGGTCCACTGCCTCTTGCTGATGGCCCGCTGCAGCTGTTTTTGCAGATCGGCAAAGTCCTTTAATGTGCTGGCTTCCGCACGAAGCGTACGTTTCAGGGTAGAAGTTTTCAACGGCATTCTCCTCTTCTGATATTGTCGGAATGCCGTTAGGGATGCTTAGTGTTTTTGGGATGGGCGGCGGGCGAGCACGGAGCCCTCCCGCCCTTGATTCAGTTCAGGTAAACGATAATTCCAAGCTGCGCGTTGTTGCCCAGGCCCAGATCGACTACAAAATCCGGTTCGTTAATGTCCACGATCAATCCGTATTCCCCGAACAGGTTGAGATTTTCCACCAGCTCGAACTCCGCACCTATCAAGGCGCCGAAATAGATGCCGAGGTCATTCGTTGCCCCGGTTTCGACCTCAAGCCCGGCCAGTGCTCCAAGATAGGGGGAGACCCGGCGCTGCAGCAGGTGGTACTCAAACGCGCCACTCACTCCGAAATTGGTTGTCGTGGTAACCGAATCATTGATGTGGTACAAATCCAGAAGGGCCCTTACAGCTGATTTCTCCCCCAGCCATAGCTTCATGCCCAAGCCGCCCTGGACGCCGTCTTCGTATTCACCGAAAAGGGCGGCATTGGCCAGGCCGGCGAAGTTTACGATCAGGCCGAAACGCTTGTCAGGCAGCTTGAGTTTCCGCTCTTTCTGTTCCTCCTGTGCTGAGAGGCCCGCGGGCAGACAGATCGCCAGGGCTAGGACCAACATCGCAATCGAGATTCGCTTTTTCATCCTTGTTTACCTCCCCGTTGTGCTTCTAGCTTATGTCGAGCCGCCTTACCCGTCAAGGACATCCTGCTGGCAGCAGAGAGTTGCCCATGCCTGTGTAGTGGTAGATTCTCATGACTCCGCCGTTATAGCGAAACAGTGGGGCCAGTTATGGCCGTGTATACGCCGGCTGAATCCACAGAAATTCCGGGTTGAAATCCTAGGAAAACTAGCAAAATCCAAAGTTTTTCTCTCGATTTTATGCTTTTTCCGGGCAAGAGGTGTTTTCCGATGACCCGGCCAAGAACCTGTCAAGATACCTTGACAAACGAGGTATTAGCGGCAACTCTATGGGGAAACGGGGGGCAAGAG
>CAZFMD010000296.1:0-3492 GCA_964520025.1 uncultured Spirochaetaceae bacterium | reverse complement strand
ATCGAGATCCTGGAATCCTTTCAGGAGATCGTATCGGGATTGATGGATATCTATATGAGCAGCATCAGCAACCGCATGAACAACATCATGAAGGTGCTCACCATTATAGCCACGATCTTCATCCCCCTTACCTTCATCGCCGGGGTGTATGGAATGAACTTTCAACATATGCCGGAACTCGCCTGGCGGTGGGGTTATCCCGCAGTACTAGGCGTGATGGCCCTGGTATTCGTGGGCATGCTCATCTTCTTCAAGCGCAGGAAGTGGCTGTAGGGGCTCCCTAGCTATCCTCTGAGATTCGACTTTACCTTGCTTCTTCGTTGCGCTTTCCGCCGGAAGCGCGGGGATCGTTGACGATGCTGATCGGCATGGGCTCCGTCACCGAGCCGGAGTACAGGCTCAGGTGGGGGAAAGGGATCTCGATCCCCTCGCGCTCGAAGCGTTCCTTGATTTCCTGCATTACCGAGTTCTTCAGGGTTAGATAATCGGTCTTGTAGAACCAGAGTCCGAAGAGGAACTCCAAAGCCGAATCCCCGAAATTGCTGAACACGATCAGCGGCTCCGGCTCATCCAGGCAGTAGGGGTTGGCCTCGGCAATCTCCGTCAGTACGGATTTGAGATGATCGATATCGGTTTTGTAAGCCACTGCCAGGTTGATATCCAAGCGGCGGATAGGAAAACGGGTGATGTTGGTCAGCTCGCTTCCCAGCAGTTTCTCATTGGGGATGCGGATGTACTGATTGTCGAAGGTCTTGATCTTCACCGACAGCAGGTCGATGGACAGCACGATCCCGACGGTGGAGCCCATCTTGATGACATCTCCGATCTCGAAGGGCTTCTCTGAGATCATGAACAGGCCGCTGATCAGGTTGGACATGCTCGTTTGGGAGGCAAAGCCTATGGCGATGCCCACGATTCCCGCCGCTCCCAGCAGGGCGGTGATCTTCACCCCCAGCAGATGCAGAACGATGAACAGCAGGATGACCGAACCTGTGTACCGGATCCCCTTGCGGATCAGCATCTTGTACTGCTGGGACAGGTACTTGCGGGTGACCCGGCCGGTGATGGTATTCAGAATCTTGATCGCCGCGATCCCCACAATGATGACCACGACCACCACGACCAGGGTTTGAAGGCGTTGCGGGGTGAGGAAGTCCGTGATTTCCGCCCAGATACTAGCAAACATCGTTTAACTCCATGGTTTGGTTTGAACCGAGGCTGCCGGCACTAAAAGCCGGTAAGCGAGCGCAGGACCGAGAAGCTCTGCCTGAGAAG
Source organism: uncultured Spirochaetaceae bacterium (assembly GCA_964520025.1). Classification (GTDB taxonomy): domain Bacteria; phylum Spirochaetota; class Spirochaetia; order SZUA-6; family DRHE01; genus JAFGQJ01. Next base: position 2,217 of record CAZFMD010000296.1, on the reverse strand, counting down.
GGCCCTGTCCGCCGGTTGCCGGGCATCACACACCTTGGTCAGCCCTTCGGTGAAACCCGGCGCCTCTTGCCCGATCGTCACCTGACTGGTCTGTTCCTCCCCCTGGAAGCGCACCTCCAGTTCGTTGGTCCAAAGTCGGTCCGGGCCTTGGTACACGCTCAGATTCTCCACCCGCACGCACAGCCTCTGGAAGTCCAGCTCCCCCGGTGCGCGGTTACGCACCGTTATCGGGCAGACCGCTGTGTATGCACGGGTTTCGATCTCCTCCAGGGTGCGTACCGCACGGGTGCGCAGGGCGTAGCACAGCTCTCCGGAGGTTGGCTCTCCGAACCAGGTGTTGGAGAGTACCAGGGAGGGCAGCTCGCACAGGGTGATGCTTTCGGCAGATCCCGCCATCACCCGAATCCAGATCGGGATGCTGGTGAAGAACAGGGCGTCCCTGCCGGGAGGAACTTTCAAGGCGGTGGCGGGACGGACCACGATCGGGCGATCCGGCATGGCCGGGACGAACTGCACGGTGGCTGTGTCACTGCCCACAACCCAGCGGCTGAAGTTCAGATCTCTCGGGATGCTTCTCCCCTTGATCTCTCTCAGTGGGCTGGGCTCCGGCTCTTTCTCGGATTTCCCGGATGCCAGGTACCAGTCCTCTCCGCTGCGTTTCAGCCAGACCGTCAGAGTGGAAAAGTCGACCCGATACAGAACATTCTCTTTCAGAAGCATCGGCTTCCAAAGCTCGGATAGATGCAGATTAGTTCCCATGTTGTAATAGTAAGAAAATCAGAGATAGATTTCCATCCCTTCATTGGTTCCGAGGCATTCGATCCGCGCGGCGATTGCCGAGTCGGAAACCGCCAGAAAGGTGGTATTGCCGCCATGGACGTTGTTGTCGCAGCCGGTGCGCTTGAAACCTTCAGGGGGCTCGAGTAAAGTAGCGGGTATCATGGAAACAACAGTCGATCCCCTTGGTCTTCCGGCGGAGGAGTTTTTCCGGCGCTTTCGGGGTGAGAGCCTCACCTTCGACGATCTGTGCGTGTTACAACCCCACACAATCGACTTCGGCGCTCAGGATGTGGATCTGAGCTCCCGGATAACCCGAAATATCAGTATCAACACCCCGCTGGTCGCCTCCCCCATGGAGGACATCAGCGAGTACGAGCTGGCAATAGCCGTGGCCCTTCAGGGTTTTCCGGCTGTCATCCACTACAACATGACGATCGGGGAACAGGCCGAACAGGTTCGAAAAGTCAAACGCTTCGAGAACGGGTTCGTGAAGGATCCGATCACCCTTGGACCGGCCGATACGATTGCCGCAGCCGTCCGGATCCGCAATGAAACGGACATCTCGACCCTGCCGATCGTCGAAAATGGCAGGCTGGTCGGACTGCTCACCAAGAACGACTACTCAGGCCGCAAGCACGCCGAGATGAAGATCGCCGAACGCATGGTGGGGCTCGAAAAACTGAACCATCAGATCGTTCCGATCGATTCACTGCCGGAGGAGGATACCGCCCGCCTGTCCAAGGCAAACGATCTGCTGCTGGAGAGCCACGCCGGGGTGCTGCTGATCGTCAACGCTTCCGGCGGAATCGAGTCGTTGGTGACCCGCACCGACATCGAGAAGAATGAAGCCTTCCCCGACAGCATCAAGGACCGCCACAAGAGTTTGGTCGTGGGGGCGGCGGTGACCACCAAGCTGGAGGAGACCAAAGAGCGGGCTGCGGAGCTGGTGGCTGCGGGGGCCGATTTCCTCTGTATCGACAGCTCCCACGGCAATTCCACCCACGAAAAGGCGCAGGTGGAGTATCTCAAGGGCAAGTACCCGGAGATCGACATCATCTATGGCAACGTAGCCACCGCCGGCGGAGCAATCCGGGGTATCGAGTGGGGCGCCGATGCCATTCGGGTGGGCAAGGGAGTCGGCTCGATCTGCTCGACCTCCCGGGTCAGCCTGGGCACCCGGTCGCAAATCACCGCCACCTATTCCTGTGCCCGGGCGGTGCGGGAGTACTGCCGGAAAAAGAACATCGAACCGGCGATCCCCGTCATCTCGGACGGGGGGTACGGTACCTTCAGCGCGATCGGCAAGGGGCTTCTGTTCGCCGACGCGGTTATGCTCGGCTCGATGCTGGCCGGCACGGATGAGGCTCCGGGCGCGGTGATCTACGACCGCCAGGGGCGCAAGCTCAAGAGCTACAAGGGCATGGGTTCCCTGGAGGC
>CAZFMD010000295.1:0-3532 GCA_964520025.1 uncultured Spirochaetaceae bacterium | reverse complement strand
CTCCAGCTGATCGAGAGATCGTTCCAGGCGGGCTGCCAGCTTGTCGAAACCCCGCGGATCCTCGTTGGCGATCGTAAACTTCATCTTGACTACATCCTGAAGCACCTTCATGCGACGCAGACGGACCAGGGTCATGCCGCGCCGGAGGGCTTCGGCTCCCCGCCGCCAGTAGGCGAGGATGATGGCCAGCATGCGGCTCTGTTTCTCCACGGTGGAGTAACGGTCAACATCATCGAAGGCGTTCTGCTGCAGGAAGGCGTTTTTGAACAGAGTGCAGACCTCGATGATGAAGCGCTGGCTGTCCGGAAGCGCATCCGGTCCGACCAGCTTGACCACCTGCTGCAGCCGTACCTCCCGGTGCAGCAGGTCGAGGATCTCCGCCCGGTCCGCCGTCCAGTCGCTTCCCACCTCCTGCTCCCACCAGGAAGTAACCTCATCCACGTACTCGCTGTAGCTGTCCAGCCAGGAGATGGCCGGATAGTGTCGGGCGTTGGCCAGCTGGCGGTCCAGAGCCCAGAAGCAGCGCACGAAACGCTTGGTGTGCTGTGTGACCGGCTCGGAGAAATCCCCTCCCGGCGGGGAGACCGCACCCACGATGCTCACCGATCCGCTCTGACCGCCGAGGGTGTTCATGGCCCCGGCCCGCTCGTAAAACTCGGCGATGCGGGTAGGCAGGTATGCGGGAAAGCCCTCCTCCGCCGGCATCTCCTCCATGCGTCCGGACAGCTCCCGCAGCGCCTCGGCCCAGCGGCTGGTGGAATCCGCCATCACCGCCACGTCGTAGCCCTGATCCCGGTAGTACTCGGCCAGGGTTGCTCCCGTGTAGATCGAAGCTTCCCGGGCGGATACGGGCATATTCGAGGTATTGGCGATCAACACGGTTCGCTCCATCAGGCTGCGCCCCGTACGGGGATCGATGAGCTTGGGAAATTCGGTGAGCACGTCGGTCATCTCATTGCCCCGCTCTCCGCAACCGATGTAGACGATGATCTGCGCATCACACCACTTGGCGATGGCGTGCTGGGTCATGGTCTTGCCCGTTCCGAAGCCGCCGGGAATGGCCACCGTTCCTCCCCTGGCCACCGGAAAGAGGGCGTCAATGACCCGCTGGCCGGTGATCAGCGGACGGGTTACCGGCAGCCGATCCGCCGCGGGCCGGGGAGTGCGGATCGGCCAGCGCTGCATCATGGAGACCGCCCGTTCGCCGGCTGGAGTTTCGACCAGGGCGATCGGCTCCTCCACCGTGTACTCCCCTTCCGCCGCCAGGGACTTCAGGGTTCCTGCCATCGCAGGAGGTGTGAGGATGCGGTGCTCGACCCGCTCGCTCTCCTGGACCGTGCCGATCACGCTGCCTCCTGCCAAGTCCGTGCCAGGGGCGATCTCAGCGGGATGGAACAACCACTTCTTCTCCCGATCGAGGGAGGGCACATGGATCCCCCGCTTGATAAAGTTACCCGACAGCTCCAGGATCTGCTCCAGCGGCCGTTGGATGCCGTCGTAGATGGTTCCGATCAGCCCCGGTCCAAGCTCAACGGATAGGGGGCTTCCGGAACCGTAGATGTTGTCTCCCGGAGCGATGCCTGTGGTGTCCTCGTATACCTGGATAATGGCCCGCTCTCCGGCCAGCTTGATAATCTCACCGACCAAACGCACCTCTCCCACCCGCACCAGCTCCAGCATCATTGCGTCGCTGATGCCAGCCGCTTCTATCACGGGCCCGTTGACCCGCCTCACCTGTCCGATTATTCGCTCTTCCATTTCGCCTTCGTGTTCGCGGAGTGTTGCGTCCTCGCCTTCGCGGAGCGTGGCGTCCTCGCCTTCGCGGAGCGTGGCGTCCTCGCCATTATATCTTGAATCGTTTTTCGTACTTCCGCCTGTTTGCGCAGCAGCCTGGTGGCTACCTGATTGTTGAACTCCACCCGTCCGTCCGCACCTTTCAACACAATGCCCTGGGGGATGAGGGGATCCTCATCAGCGGCTATCAAGCTGACCTTCTTGCCGCTCAGCTCGCTGACCTTGCTCTGAGCTTCCTGGAGCAGCTGCCTGTCGATCTGCTTCCGTTCCGCCACAGAGGCGTTGACAGTTGCTTCCGGGGCACCCAGTCCGATCGCCGCCTCCACGATCCAGGACAGGATCACCTCCCGGTACTCCGGGCTGCCCACCGCCTCAGCCAGACGCTGACGCACCCGCTTCAGCACCTCCTGAACCGCCTGCTCCTGCAGCTTCAACTGCCCGCGTCGGTGCTCCATACGCAGAGAGGAGGCGGACTGAGCCCGCAGATGCGCGGCCTGTTCCTCGGCCTTGCTCTCCCCCTGTTGTACCACGGCACGTGCCTGATCCTCAGCCGCTTTCCGGCGATCCTCAGCCGCCCGCTCCGCTTCGCCCAGGATCCGCTCGACCTCCCGGGCGGCATCCTGCGCGATGCCGTCGATCAGACCGGTCTGCTGCTGCTCGGTCTGCTGTTCCCGCTGCTGCGGTTGTTTCTCTTCCCTCACAGTTTGATACCTATTGCCTGATTCACCATCTCCCGGATCCCCGGTTTGCCGGCCAGCGGCCCCCGCCGGTCGGGGATCTCCACGATCAGCGGAAAGTTTCTGGTAAAGATAAACTGGTCCACCTGGGGACGAATCAGATCGGCGACCCTTTCGGTGATGATGATGATGCCGATATCCGACTGCTCCATTGCCTCTGAAAAGGCTTCCCGGGCCTGGGCCGTGTTCTGCGCCACCGCACCGGCAACGCCGACAAGCCCGAAACCGAGCACCGCATCCTCATCCCCAATGATGAAATAGCGCATTCTCTCGAGAGCCTGTAGCTTAGATTCTCCCCAGGATCATCAGTGCCGTGATGAATCCGAAGACCACCAGACCCTCGGCCAGGGCGATGAAGATCAGTGCCTGGCTGGCGATTTCAGGCCTCTCACCGATGGCGCCCATGGCGGCCGCCCCCACATTGGCAATGGCGATGCCGGCGCCTATCGCCCCGAAGCCGAAGGCAATGGCTGCGGCCATCAGCCCGAAGCGGGCCACCGAGGCCCTTTCCGCGGTCATAACCACCTGTTCCGGCGCCTGTTCCTGGGCGAAGACCCGCACCACCGAGACCATCCCGAACATGACAAAGAAGGTAAAGAGAAAGATCAGGCTCAAGAATATTTTCCTTCTGAATCTTGCTCTGTTTGTCTGTTTCACCTCTTCCTCCTATACAGTTTTTTTCCTAAGCGTTACCGGAGCGTAGGCCCGCCCGGATCCGCTGAAATATTTAGAGAAGAACTCGTAGTAGTTCAACCTCAATGACTGGATTCCCGCGGAGAGTCCCTCCAGCAGGATAACCAGGATATTGCCCGCAACCAGAACCAGATACGAGCCCACCGTGTATCCGCCTGAGGAGCCGCCGACCATCTCGGCAATCGAGAAGAAGGCGATCATCAGGCTTACGTGGGCAATTCCCAAACCGGCAACCCGCATAAAGGAGAGGGTATTGGCCAGGTAGCCGGAGAAGATCTCCAGGATCTCCACGATCCACTCCATGAAGA
>CAZFMD010000294.1:0-3542 GCA_964520025.1 uncultured Spirochaetaceae bacterium | reverse complement strand
CTGGTGAAGCCCGATTCGATGGTTTTCGATACACGTTTCTGGAAATAGTTGGAGTTGTATGTGTCTATATAGCCGGTGAGGTAGAGGACAAGACATCCGGCGACTTCATCGATCTTTTGAAGTCTGACCTTCAGGCTGTCGTCTTTTTCGTCATCAAATCCCGGTACGATATCGTTATTCATCATTACTAGACTACCACCGTGTAGTTTGAATTAATATTATACAAATACTCAATCCCTTGTCAAACAGTTCCTACCGATAATATTGACCGCTTGCCAGTCGTTTCAACCCTCCCACAGCACTGCATAATATATCCCAACTCCCGAAGAAAACAGAGATATCTCATGTTCGTTCAATGTATCGGTTCCTCGGAGCGTATTGACAACGGCATCTTGAAAAAAACAAGATAGTGAGAAATGACCCCCCATGATATTCGAATCGTGCTGGTGCGCCCGCATGAGGACAGAAACATAGGCTCCGTGTGCCGGGCCATGAAGACCATGGGATTCGGCGACCTGTACATCGTGGGACACGGAGATATCGACCGCAGACAGGCGGCGGTTACAGCGGTGCACGCCGCAGACGTGCTGGAGCGAGCGGTTCACTGCGAAACATTGGAGGAGGCAGTTCGAAATACCGTGCTGACGGCGGGCATCAGCCGCCGCCGGGGAAAGTGGCGAAAGTACTTCGCCCTGAGCCCCGAACAGCTTTGCGAACGGATCGCCTCGATCCGGAAAGGGTCCTGCGCCCTGGTATTCGGGAACGAAGCATCCGGGCTGAACGCCAAGGATCTCGCCCAATGTCATCTGGCTGTGCGTATCCCCAGCTCACCCGCCTTTCCCTCCTTGAACCTGTCCCACGCGGTTCAGATCATCACCTACCAGCTGTTCTGCCGTCTGAATAAGAGGCGGAAGGTTCCAACGTTTACGCCGATATCCGGAGGCGCCCTGGATGCCCTGGTCGCCCTGATGATTGCATCCCTGGGCAACATCGGCTTCTTCACCCAGGGAGATCCCGGGGAGATGTCGATCTTCCTGAGGGATGTCTTTGCCCGGGCGGCCCTGGAGAGGAGGGAAGCGGATCGGCTGGCCAAGGTGTTCGAAAAGATCAGAGGGCTGGTTTCCCACACCGGAATCGAGACCGGCGGAATCGAGCACAACCAAATCGAACCTTGACCTACAGGAGCAGAAGCAACTAAACTTCTCGGTATGAAACGAGCAATCGGTGCCGTCCTTGTTCTGCTGATCTGGGCCCCGGCGGTCTTTTCCATAGACGCCGGGGACTTCGATGCTGTATCAGACTTCTCCGTGACCATCAAGACGCTGAGCCGGCTGGATGAAGCCACCGCAGCAGCCTACGGGCTGATGGACCGTTTCCTTCTGCTGGACGGAACGGTCACCAATATTCTTGTCTTGGATGCGAACGAGGAAAGCTATCTCGTACAGGTCGAGCTCGTTTCGGGAGAATGGATCGGTCTGGATGAGGTCCGAAGCTACTCCTGCTGGGTGCTGTTCTCAGGGCCACATTTTGCCGACGTGTTTCCCGCTCGGGTTCCCCGCAACCGACCCCCGGGAGTCATCACCTCCAATGACACGATCCTGATCGTCGCCATACCGCTTCAAACCGTGGAGATCGCCGAGGGAGAGACCGCCTGGGTCCTCCAGGGGATCCATGTCCGTCCACTGAAGTAGTACCTGAGTTCAATAAAACTGGATATCCCGAGCCTGGATCTCATCTCCCTCACTGAGAACCGCAGCTCTTTCGATCACATTGCGAAGCTCCCTGACGTTCCCCGGCCACGAGTGGGTTAGAAGTTTCTCTATGGCCCGGGGATGGATGCGAAGATCCGCTCGTTCAGCTTTCAGAAAATAGGCACAGAGAACGGAGATGTCACTATCCCTGTGGCGAAGCGGGGGAACCTGCAGGAACAGCACGTTGATTCGGTAGTACAGGTCTCTGCGAAAACGGCCCGCCTTCACCTCCTCCTTCAGATCTCTGTTGGTTGCCGAAAGGATGCGGATGTTCAGCGGTATCGCCCGCGTTCCGCCCACTCGATGTATGCGCTTGAACTCTATCACCCTCAGCAGCGTGATCTGCGCCTTGGGGGGAAGCTCCCCTATCTCATCGAGAAAAATCGTTCCGCCGTCGGCACGCTCGAAACAACCGGCCCGGCTGGTGGCGTCGGTATAGGCGCCCTTTTCGCTCCCGAATAACTCGGCCTCCACCAGGGTTTCCGGGATGGCCCCGCAGTTGATCGCCTCGAAGGGCCCTTCTTTTCGAGGTGAAAGACGATGGATCGCCTCAGCGGCCAACTCCTTGCCGGTTCCGCTTTCCCCCTGGATCAACACCGGTGAATCCCCGGGTGCAAAACGGCCGATCAGGGTTTTCAGCTCCTTGAGCGCTCTACTCTCTCCGATCAGCTTCCCCAAAACCGGTGCGTCCGGGCTTAGCCCGCGTACCCCGCCGGCCATGCTCTGCACGTAGGCGCGGCGCAGGGCGATATTCTCCACGGCCCGACGGATCGTTCCCTCCAGATGATCCAGGGTGTACGGTTTGAGAATGTAGTCGTAGGCTCCGGCCTGGATGGCCCGTTTGACGAATTCCACCTTTCCGTAGGCGGTAAGCATAATCACAGGCGGAGCAAAGGGATGTTGAACAATCTCATCCAGCAGATCCAGCCCGCTTCTATCGGGCAGATTGATATCCAGCAGCACCACGTCGGGGTCCGTCTTCTCCATCACCTCCAGCCCCTCGGCTGCCGTCAGTGCGGAGATAAAGACATAACGTTCCCGCAACACCGTGGAGAGGGTCTTTTGGGCTTGAGGATCGTCGTCGATAAACAGGATCCGGATCATTGCCAGCCCCAATTTATGGTATTGTATGGCCGCGGATCCTGCAAGTTTTCGCTACGGCGGCTCAACCGCGCTCGCTCATAAACTCTCTGATGGGAAGAAACAGCGCTACCAGTAACACCACCAAGGCGAACAGGAACGCGGCGGAGTCCTGGGTATTTCCGTGTAGCACGTTCACAACGGCCCCGTATATGCAGTCGGTACCGCCTACCACCAGCATCGCCCACCAGGCCCATCGTTGCGCTTTGCGGAAACCGGCAAACACGATGAAGAAAGCGGCTACTCTGATAATGGTACTGAAGACCATCATATGCCGGATTTGTGCCACAGATACCCTAACGGCCTCGGGGGAAAGGACATCCCGGTAGCTGTTCCCCGTAATTGCCTGATAGTCACCCTCCAAGACGATGGTCGGCACGGCAAACAGCACAATGGAGTACACGGAACTCAGAACTAACAGGGCGAAGAGGATAATCGTACTGACTTTAACCATATCGGCCTCCTCGGTATTTTGGATCTTCTCCACAAAGTCTAATGGATGCGTAGCTGGAATAGCCAATCAAATCGCCGGACCGGCTCTACAGGGAAAACCGGGAGAGTGAGACGAGCCGGTACAACGAAACCGGCCGCCGATCCCGCCGATCCCTTGAGAAAATCCGAAAATCGGTTAGTATAACGATCGATCATGGA
>CAZFMD010000293.1:1555-3542 GCA_964520025.1 uncultured Spirochaetaceae bacterium | reverse complement strand
AGGCTGACGAACGGGGCCGGGTTTCAGTCGAGCAGGTCGTTGCGGACCTGGCCGACCGGGGATTCCGCAGCATCTTTGTCGAGGGTGGCGGACAGGTGATCACCTCCTTTCTGCGCCACGGATTGGTTCACAGGATGGTGGTGGTTACCGCTCCTGTGATTATCGGTAAGGGGGTGGAGGCGATCGGAGATCTGGGGATCACTACTCTGGCTCAGGCGCTGCGGCCCCGGCGCAGCCGGGTTCGGAGGTTGGGATCGGACCGGGTCTGGGAGCTGGTATTTGATGGACCTTGAGGCCAGAGCTCTGTACTTCACCGCTCCCCGGACTGTGGAGCTCCGCGAGGAGCCCTGCCGCCCAGAAGGAGAACAGGTCCTGGTCCATTCTCGGTTGATCGGGATCAGTCACGGCACCGAGATGCTCGTATATCGCGGACAAATGCCGCACGGGCTGGATACCGACGCCTCTCTGCCGGCTCTGGCGGGCACGCTCGAGTATCCGTTGAAATACGGGTACATCAATACGGGGGAAACCGAATCCGGCAGCAGAGTGTTCGCCTTCTACCCGCACCAGGATCTGTTTTTCGCCGATCCGGAGCAGTTGATCGAGCTGCCCTCCCAAATGGAGTTCACCGACGCTGTTTTTCTGGCAAACATGGAGACCGCTCTATCGATCGTGCACGATGCCAATCCGCGTTTCGGGGAGTGTGTGCTGCTGATCGGGCAGGGGGTCGTGGGTTTGCTCGCAGCGGAGATCCTAGTGAGGGGTGGCGTGGGGAAGGTGATGACCGTGGAGCGGTATCCGGGGCGCCGCCGGGCCTCCGAGGCGATTGGATGTGTGGCGCTTCAACCGGGAACGGAGCTGCGGAAGCAAGTCCTCGAACACACGGATGGGCGCGGTGCGGATGTGGCCATCAACGTCAGCGCTTCGGCGGAGGGGTTGCAACTGGCCATCGACAACCTCGCCTTCGAGGCGGTCGTGGTGGAAGCCTCCTGGTACGGCAGCCGGCCGGTAACCCTGGATCTAGGCAGAGCGTTCCATCGCAAACGGCTCAAGCTGCGTAGCAGTCAGGTATCGCGGATCGACCCGGCCCTGAGCGGCAGATGGGATAAGAGTAGACGCCTGCAAACGGTCCTGGAACTGCTTCAGCAGATCCGGCCATCCCGTTACATAACTCACCGCTTTGCCCTGGATCGGGCTCGGGAGGCGTATGAACTTCTGGAAAACCACCCGGAGCAATGCATTCAAATCGTATTGGAACCGTAGAGGAGAAGTGAACGATGTATCAAGTCGGCATTAAGAATACCTTCAGGGCGAGTCATTTCCTTGTCGGTGATTTTGGCGAGGAAACCCTCCCCCATGAGCACGAATACGTGGTGGAGTGGACCTGCGCGACCCATGTACTGGATGAAAACGGATTTTCGGTGAATATCGCGGTAATGGAGGAAGAGCTTCAGAAGTTGATCGACACAATCCAGGGCAAACTGTTGAACGATCTGGAATTCTTCAAAGACAGGCAGGTAAGCGTGGAGAACATGGCCCAGTACATCCATACAGCCCTTGTGGAAAGCTTGAATCGCAGCGACTTTACCGTTGAATCCGTTGTCGAGTTTCAGGTGAAGATCTGGGAATCCGAAACCGCCTGGGCGGCCTACATCCATTCGTAGAGAATGAGGCTGCTGTTCGTTATCTATGGTTCTCTCAAGCAGATCTCCGGCGGATATCTGTACGACCGGAAGGTTGTCGAGTTCTTGAAAGAGCGGGGGGTGGAGGTCGATTGCCTCGAGCTCCCACCCTGCGCCTATCTTCTCAGTCCGCTCCATCTCTTCTACTCTCCCCTGCGGCGCCTGTTCGGCAGCTCCCCGTCCGGAGATTATGACTGCATCATCATCGACGAGCTCACTCACCCGTCCGTGTTTATTCCGCTTGCCCGCCGCCGCCGTCCCGGAGTGCCTGTCGTCGTGCTCCTGCATCACCTCAAGATTCAGGA
>CAZFMD010000293.1:0-1455 GCA_964520025.1 uncultured Spirochaetaceae bacterium | reverse complement strand
ATCCCCGCTACAAGAGGCGATTGGACAGGATGGCACGGCGGTTCGCATTGGAGGATCGCATAATCTATACAGGGGTTCTCTCCGGGAGGGCCCTGAGCCGGCAGTACTTGGAAGCGGATGTTTTTGTCTTTCCCTCCTGTTACGAAGGATTCGGGATCTCCCTTGCCGAAGCGATCCGTGCGGGGCTCCCCTTCGTGGCCTTTGCTTCCGGGGCGATCCCTGAAGTGAGCGGTGGCCGGGGGTTGTTGGCAGGGGAGGGAGACCTGGGGAGCTTCCAGGAGCACCTGCGGCGATTGATCTCAGACTCATCCTTCAGAGAGCGGACAGCCGAACTGTCCCGAACTGTTGCCGCGGATCTGCCGACCTGGCAGCAGACCGGTGAGAGGTTCCTGCGGGCTATCAGAGAGATTGTTCAAAAGGAGTGAACGGAAGTGGAACAGAGAGCGCAGCCGAGCTTCGACTTTCCGGCCTATCTGGAGGCCAAGTTTGCGATCGACTCGGCCAGTTTGAATACTTCCCTCTACAAGCGGTTTCTGGAGCATCTGCGGCACAACGTCAATCTCCGCGTTCTTGATCTGGGCACGGGCACGGGAGCCATGCTTCGCCGAATCGTGGAGCTGGAATTACCGGGTCAGGTCCAACTGGTCGGATTGGACCAGGAGCAGCAGAATCTGGCTGGGGGAGTGGATCGCATGGAACGGCTGCTGCGGGATCGTGGGTTCAGTACCGTAGAAATACATCAGGGCGGGGAGGCGAGATCGATCTGCGGGAAAAAGGGGGGAAGCGAAGTACGAATCGAGTTCCTGCGGGGGGATCTGCTGGATAGAAGAACAACCGACAAGCTCGATCCCTTTGACTGCATCACCGCCCATGCCTTCATGGATCTGATGCCCCTCAAACGCGCCGTGGCGGTCATTCTCAAGCTGTTGAAGGCTGACGGCTTGTTCTATCCGACTCTGAACTACGACGGGCTCACCGTAGTTTTGCCGGAATACCGGGACGCGGGCTTTGAGCGGCAGCTGCTCCGCATATACAACCGCTCCATGGAGCAAAGGCGAAACCGAGGACGAAAGACCGGAGGTGCTTTGAGCGGCCGGCGCCTGTATCAGGCACTGTTGGAGGAGGGGTTCTCGATCCTGGGGGCGGGTTCCAGCGATTGGAACGTATTTCCCTCAGGGGGCGCCTATAACGAAGAGCAGAAACTCTTTCTGACCGCCATCCTCTCGATGATCGAAGTAGAGGCACGCCGGCATAATGCCGCCGGCTCGGGTACGAATGTCGACACGAAGCTGTTGGCCAGGTGGCACGCCGATCGGCTCGAAGAGGTGCAAAACCACAGCCTGTCCCTGATCGTGCACCAGCTCGATCTGTTGGCCAAGCCGGCTTGAGGTATATGCCTGAAATAGGCGCAGATTGCCAGCCGACTTACTGTAGAGTTCTATGGTAAAATAGCCG
>CAZFMD010000292.1:0-3579 GCA_964520025.1 uncultured Spirochaetaceae bacterium | reverse complement strand
ATGGGGATTGTGTTCGGCTTTTCAATCACAGCGGCTTTCATCTTCATATTTCAGCCTTCAATGTACCCAAGCTCTTGTGTCACCGGTCCAGGCCGTGCAGCATCTCCCCGATGGCAGACTGGCAGGATCGGCCGTAGTCGAACACCTTCCGCAGGGACCGGTACTTTACCGCGTTTTTCGGGTTTGGGCGCACCGTTTCCCGGGCTTTGACCACCCGGTCGATCTCGCTGAAGCCGTCCCACAGGCCGCACCCCACCGCACCCACAGCCGCAGCTCCCAGAGAGCCGGCGTCCCTCCCCACACTGGTCTTCACCACATTCATCTCGTAGGTGTCGGCAAAGATCTGAAGCCAGAGCCTGCTCCTGCTGCCGCCTCCCACCATGACCATGTGATCGCTGAGTGTGCAAAAGCTCCTGAGCACTTCCAGAACCGAGGTGAGGTTCAGTGCGATACCTTCCATGGTCGCCCTGATCACGTCCGCCTGGGTGTGCCCCAGATCGATCCCCATGAGTCCCCCCCTTATGTGAGGGCTGGCCTCCTGGGAGCTTCCTCCCGCCAGACTGGGGTTGAACACAAGCCCGTTGGCCCCCACCGGGGAGCGGGCTGCGTACTCGTTCATGAGATCGTAAGGGTCCTTCCCTTTCTGCCGGGCCTCCTGTTGAATATTGGCGCACAGGACGTCTTTCACCCAGTTCAGAGAACTTCCCGCGGAAAAGATGCTCACTGCCGAGGTGAACATCCCGGGAACGACGTGGGTGAACACGAAGGGCCGGTGCTCTTCGTCCAGCACAGGGGAAGCAGAAGCGACCGCGATCCAGGACGACGAGCCCAGTGATGTGTACACCCTTCCCTCTGTAATGTTCCCCGCCCCTACAGCCATGCAGGAGTTGTCAACCCCGCCGGCCACCACCCTGACGCCTTGGGCGAGCCCGAGCAACCTGGCCGCTTCTTTTGTGAGCCTTCCCACAACCTGTGTCGAGGGCACAATCTCCGGGAATATGCCCTTGGGAAGGCCGCTTGCCTCAATGAGCTCTGAGTCGTAGTGCCACCTTTTCAGGTCGTACACCCCGCTGCCCGACGCGTAGGAAAAATCGGTGCAGATCTGCCCGGTGAGCAGGAAGTTGATGTAGTCCTTGGTGCCGATTACCCGTGCGGTGCGGTGAAACAGCTCCGGCTCCTGATCCCGGTACCACATGATTTTGAATACAGTGTAGCAGGCGGGAGGAAACCCGTTTCCTGTCCGCATGTACCACGAATTCCGGTCGGTCCTGGAGAAAAACCGCTCAACCTGCTGCTCCGCCCTGGTGTCAGACCATATGGGAGTGGTTTCTCTGAGCAGATCCCCTCTCCTGTCGAGGGGAACGGCTCCCAGGCTGTGGCCGGCAATGGAGATGCACTCCACTCCAGATATATCCTCCCGCTCCTGGAGCAGGCCGGTGCTCTTCACCACTGCCTCCCACCAGTCCGCGGGGCGTTGCTCATGCCACCCCGCCCTGGGGTAGAAGGTCTCGTATGGCATAAAGGCGCTTTCCAGGCACTCCCCACGGTGGTCGTACAGAGAAGCCTTGTTTCCGCCTGTTCCCAGGTCATAGGCAATGATTTTCCCCTTGCTCATGGCGTCTCTATCTCCGCTCGGTTCCCGTACCGCTCACGGAATTCCCGGATCACCTCCTCTCCCCGACTCATTCCCAGCTGATCCGCTCCCGCCTGGATGAGCCGGAGCGCGTAGTCAAGTGTGTCGATCCCTCCGGAAGCCTTTATCCTTGTGGAGGGTCCGAGCACCCGGCGCATGGCCCTGATGTCATCAATTTCCGCTCCCCGGGCTTTCGCACGGATCATGCTCAGGTATTGAGTCCGGACACCTGTGGTGGTCTTCACCAAATGAGCCCCCGCCTCCTGTGAGATTCGGCAGGCCCTCTCCAGCTCTTCCGGTTGAAGCACCCAGGTCTCGATTATGGCCTTCACGATCCTGCCACGTGCTGTTTCCACCACACTCCTTATATCCTCCAGGACAGCTCCGTCTCTTCCAGACCTGAGGGCCCCCACGTTTATCACCATGTCGATCTGGGTGGCCCCGTCTTTCACCGCCCGTTCTGTTTCCAGCACTTTCACCTCTGTGAAGTGCGATCCGAACGGGAATCCGATATTGGCGCTGATCTCGATATCTTTCCCTCTCAGCAGCTCGACAGCCAGCGGAATGTTGACCGGATTGAAACAGGCCACGCCCACCCCTTCTGATATTGCCCGGCCGCAGAAGGCCCGGACGTCCTCGTCGCTTGCAAACTGCTGGCAGAGGCTGTACTCGATTCTTTTTCGGAAATCCTCCAGTGTGACAACCATCTGTTGCTCCTTTATCACGTGTGTTTCTCTTCGAGCCTTCCCTTCTCCCTGCGGATCTCCTGAAGCCGTTTTGCGTACTCCTTTTGGTAGGTCGCACATCCCACAGGCTCCTGCCTGATGAGGAATTCGATGCAGTTGTCGCAGACAGTACACCAGTTCACCGCGTCTCTCTTTCCTGCCTCCAGCTTTGCAGGCATGAGAGGGTCGGCAAGCGACTGTCTCCCCACGGCCACCATATCCACGATCCCGTCTCGGATGTTCTTGTTCGCCCAGTATTCAAAGGAGCTCTCCTCTCGGTTGACTGCCAGAAAATTGTTTTTGCCGTTCCTGAACACCGAATAGGCTGAGCCGATCAGCACGGTCTCGGGCTTCAGCACTTTTTTGATTTCGTGCTGAAAGCTCATGTGCAGGTAGGCATAGTCCGGGATGTCACAGTCAGGCTGTGACAGGGCGAGGGTGATCGAAGGGCTGCCTGCAGACTGGATGATGAACTTGGCCCCCCGCTCCTCCAGGCCTTTGACCAGATCCAGGGTTTCAGTCAGATCGATTACCGGGGTATCGGGGCCAGCGGCGCCACATCCTCCGGGGAAACCCTCCCATGCAGATATTTTGGATCCCACGATGAAGTCCGGATCATTGATCTCCTTTGCGATCCGCTCATAGATCGTGTAGGCGAACCGAGACCTGTTTTCCCAGCAGCCGCCGTATTTCCACTTCCGGTCGTTGTAGGGCCGCAGGAACTGGGAACCAAGGTAGCCGTGGCAGAGCTTGACGTCAACTCCGTCTGCGCCCGCGTCATGGACGACTTTGGTGGACTCGACGAAGCTGTCGATGATGCTTTCGGCCTCTTGTTCCGTCAGGAGATCCCCACCGAAGCCTGGAAGCGGTTTGACGCACACCCTTCTGGAGAAACCCGGCTCACTGAGCTCGCCCGAATGGGTCAGCTGGATGAGGATGACGGGCTTGCTGTTCGTCTTTTTCATCTCGGAAAACAGTTTGGAAAGCCCCTCCTGGTTCTGCTTCGAGCCGATGAGCTGGTTGAGACGCCCCCTGCTCTCCTCGATAACGCTTATCGCCTCCACCACGACGACCCCGGGGTTCCCCTCCATACACCGCCTGTAGCGGTGGTGAGTCAGTTCGCTGGGATTCCCCTGCTTGTCCGCATCATTGCACTCCATCGCGTTAAAAGCAATGCGGTTGTGCGCTGTCTTGTTTCCGATCCGTATGCTGCTGAACAGT
>CAZFMD010000291.1:0-3619 GCA_964520025.1 uncultured Spirochaetaceae bacterium | reverse complement strand
TGCATATTCCGGTGAAAAAAACCACCTGTTCCGGAAATTAAAAGCCATTTCCGGAGCCGTCCGTATCCCCACCATCAATCCTACCAAGGTGGCTTTTTTACGTCAACTAAAAGGGCATATACCTTCACCTCCTCCTTCGATTTCCCCGATATCATTCTCTTCATGAGAGTTTCCACTGAGCCTGCACTCTGTAATCCCGGGGTTATCCATACGTGGCCGCAGGCGGGTCCCTCCGAACCCGCCGAGCGGACACTTGTGGATAACCCACCCTGCAAGCCCTGTCCCTGGAATGAGAGATACGTCCTGGGAGCTGCTGGTATGCTCCCAGGCAGGGGTATACAGACAGTTCCCGGGGCCAGAACATGCGCTGACGGCCCGCCTCGAAAGGGTTTTCCGGTCCCGGAGAGATACGGGGAGCATTTTCGGAGTGTTCCCCCCTTGACGAAACGTATACAAGCGCTGTTTCAGGGTCTTTGGGAGGATGCCCCGGTCGGGTTTCCGGAGTGTCCCGTGGCTCATCATACCAGCCTGCCTTTCTGCTCGGTTTTACGCTGGGTGTACACCTTCCGGACGGACTCCCCCTTGAGCTCGATGCGGTGTGCGCCATGCACAATTCGGTCGCAGATGGCGTCGGCGATGGTGGGATCACCGATCATCTCATGCCAGCCGGATACCGGAAGCTGTGAGACGAAAATCGAGGATGCCCGCCCGTAGCGGTCCTCCAGAATCTCCAGCAGTGAAAGTCTGCTGGGCGCATCCAGGCCCTGGAGGCCGAAATCATCGATAATGATCAGGGACTGTTTCTGCATACGGCCCAGCTCCTTGAGATAGCTCCCATCTGCCCGAGCGAGTTTGAGGTGGCCGAAGAGCTTGGATGTTGCGTAGTAGCCCACCCGGTAGCCATACAGGCAGGCCTGGGTGCCCAGGGCGCAGGCGAGGAAGCTCTTCCCCGTACCACACGGACCGGTGAGTATAATGTCCTGATGCTCCTCGATCCACCGGCAGTCGGACAGTCTCAGAAGCTGGTTTTTCTCCAGGTTTCGATTCAGGCCGAAGTCGATATCCTCAAACCCCGCGGGGTAGCGCAGTCGGGCGGCTTTCAGCAGACGCTGCAGCCTGCGGTTGTGCCTCTCGTCCCACTCCGCATCCACCACATGGCTCAACAGCTCATCCGGAGTGAAGTGGTTCTTCACCCCGCTTTCCA
Source organism: uncultured Spirochaetaceae bacterium (assembly GCA_964520025.1). Taxonomy (GTDB): domain Bacteria; phylum Spirochaetota; class Spirochaetia; order SZUA-6; family DRHE01; genus JAFGQJ01. Next base: position 2,415 of record CAZFMD010000291.1, on the reverse strand, counting down.
TACTACCCCGGAAAGCCCGGGACATCCCGTGCAGTCGCATCTGATCCAGCTTCTGAAGAGTCGCCTGATTGTTGTTCATCGCGTGTACAGCCTCCTGGTCAGTGGTAGTAGCCGCTTCCTCGTACATTTTCGTGAACCGTCAGCCTCTGGTGGTGCTGAAACTCAAGCTCAGGCTTGTGGTCCTCCTCCAGCCCTTGCTTGAGGATGTTGTGAATCCTGCGGTAGGAGCACATACCGAAGCTCAGCGCCCGTTTGCAGGCCTTGTTCAACCGGTGCGCTCCGTACGTCTTCTCCAGGTTCAGGATACCCATGCAGGAGTTGTAGGCCTGCTGGGGGTAGGGTCGGCTGTCCAGCACCTGCCTGACCGCCTCCTCCACGGCCTCCCCCAGGCTTCGCGCCCAACTCTGAAACCGCTCCGGCGTCCATTTTGCGTACCAGCGATGCTGCGGCGGCATGTGCTCCTCCCGGGTGGTGTAGCCATTGCGCGTACGGTCCCGCAGGTGCTGGACGATGCGTACGTTGTCGTAGTAGATCGCCACCACCCGCTCATCGTAGACGAGCTTCACCTGGGTCTTCTTCTTGCCGCTCTCTACCCGGAGGTAGTAGGGTACACTGTAGTAGTGTCGATCCTCGGTGAGCTCCACGTGGTAGTGGTACCGAATCGTGGCCAGTTGAGTGCTCTTGATGGGGTAGCGCTCCACCGGAAGGGGCCGCAGGACAGGGCGCTCGATCTCCTCGAACAGTTGCCTGCGGCTGATCGGAAGTCTCTGGAAGGGACGGTCATTGTGCTGCTCCAGAAGCTCCCAGATCGCCTCGTTGAGCTGCCCCAGGGAGCTGAAGCTCCTGTTCCTCAGCGGGGCATAGATCCTCTGATACGTCAGGCGAACGGCATTTTCCACGAGAGCTTTGTCACGCGCCTTTCGCACCCGCGCCGGCACGATGACCAGCCCATAATGGGCAGCGAAATCATCGAAGGCGGGGTTGATGCCCGGCTCATACGGATCAGCATCCGTGACCGCGCTTTTCAAGGAGTCGGGCACCAGTGCCTGCGGTACCCCTTCGAAGTACCACAGCGCCCGCTCGTTGCTGCGGATCCACTCCAGCTTCTGCTGGCTTTCGCTGGCCTCCACGTAGGTCAGCTCACTTGCCCCCAGAATGGCTACAAACACCTCCACCGGATGCTCCTTGCCGCTGGCAGGGTCCGTGTAGGCAAGCTTCTCCCCGGCGTAGTCCACAAACATCTTGTCCCCAGCTTTATGCTCGATGTGCATGCTTATCGAGTCGGCACGCCGCCAGGTGTGAAAGTGATAACAGAACTGGCTGTACTGGTACCCGTCAGGACACTCCTGCAGATATTCTTCCCAGAGAAGCTCCAAGGTGACCCCTTTCTTGCGCAGCTCCTTCACGAAGCCCGGGAAACGCGTGCACAACTGTGTGTACCGAGGGCTCTTCGGCCGTCTGTCTGTGCCCTCTAGCCGTGCCATCACCTGGCTGTCCGGGAGGCCTTCGAGCTCATCCAGCCTTAAACCGCTGGCCCGGAAGGCCTGTACATACCTGCTCACCGCCGTACGTGAGACGTTCAACGCCCTGGCAATCTGTCTCTCGCTGAGCTGGGTGGTTTCGCTGTAGCGAATGATCGTGCGTATCTTCTCCATCCGTATCCTCTTTCGTGACATCGGCGCTCCTCAGTGGAATAGTCGTTGAGGAGAGCATACTCAATTCGGTAGGGAATACGGAGGAAACCGTTCCGGGGAACTCACGAAAAGTGGCTTCTTTCGCCCGGAATGGGTGGCTTTTTATTTCCGGAATGGTGGCTTCTTAAACCCGGAATGGGTGGCTTTTTTGCCCCGGATTATGCAAAGATACGGTGCGATTCCGAATTGCCTGGAAAGTCTTCTAGAAATTGAAGGATATTCAAATGGAGCCCTCGATTGGGATGCGTAATTACTGAGTAAGCTAGATCTAATAAGTATTTTACCAAAATAAACTTTAAAATTACAATTTATTAGTCCCGATCAGAAACTTAATCAGAACAATATACCAAACGTCCTGTCCTTGATCTGCAGCCGTCGCAGGCGGGTGTCAGGTTCACGCGTGTGTTAGATGAGTAGTAGTCACACCGAGCTCTCTACCAGAGATATGGTCACGCCGATGTGAAACCCCCCTGAGAACTTCAAGACTATGGTTTGGGCTGATTGAGCAATGTTCGCAGACTTGGCATCGAAAAGCGCCAGGCTGTAGTCCGCCTGCTTAGCTCCCATGGAACCTGGAAGCATTACTGGTCTGCGCGTGATTCTGTTACTCCAAGTCGAGGGTGAAGTGCCAACCCACTCTTCCCCAAGGCATTGAAGCAGCTGAGTTTCAGGACCTGTAGGAGTTGCCTGAATCCGGATATGAGCCAGTTCCTGAGTTGTG
>CAZFMD010000290.1:0-3628 GCA_964520025.1 uncultured Spirochaetaceae bacterium | reverse complement strand
AGATCGGTCTGGTCAAGCCCGATCCCGCTTTCTACACCTACATCCTCAACAGTGAAAACTGTTCGCTTGCAGAAACCGTTTTCGTCGACGATGCCGAGATAGATGTTGAGGCGGCTCGGAAGCTCGGGATTCACGGTATACGCTTCGAAGGAGCCGCAAAACTGCATCGCGACCTGGCGGCTCTAAAGCGCGACGAACGAGACCGTCTTTTCTAAAACTCCCCGAGGACCCTCTCGATACAGACACAGCTGAAACCTACCCTTTTGTGCCGGCAGTAGTTCCCTCGACTCCACCGCTGACTTTCTGAGGGGAGATCAGGGAAGAACGGAGTGCTCCTCCATGGCCTCCATTATCGCTTCCACGTTTCCGAGGGGGATACCCGGGTACAGGTCGTAAACCAGGGACAATCCGCCCCGGGGGCTTGCGAGCTTTGCTACCGCCTCCCGGATCAGCTCCTTCACATCCTGAGGGCTGCCGCTCCGGGTCACCTCCTGCCTGTCGATATCCAGATCCACGGCGATCCGCCCCCTGCAGCGCTTCCCGATCTCATCGATTCCATTCACCCGATCCTGAAGATTGATGACCGTCACGCCGCAGTCGATCAGATCATCCAAAAGCTCCATGACATGCCCGTCGCTGTGCATGTAGACGACTTTTGCCCGTTTGCGTAGCGGTTGCATCAACCTCCGGTAGGAAGGACTGATATACCTTCGAAACATCTCGGGAGAGAGCATCGGTCCATTTTGTGCGCCCAGATCTTCGGGAAAACCGACCAGGGTAACATCCAGCTCGAGATAGCGACGGACGAAGTAAGCGTTGAACGCTTCGACCATGGCGATCAGGCGCTCCAACTCCGCGCTCCGGTCGTGCATGTCATAGACCAGATTCTCATAGCCCCTGAGATATTCGAGGGTGAGGAAGAAGAATCCGTGCCGCAGCTCCCCGATGGAAAAACCCATCGTCTCCTGTTCTTTCTTCACACGCCGTTGGACCGCTTCCCAGTCGATTCGGGTCCAGCCGTCGTGCTCCTCCGGATCGGGAGGACGGTAGCCCGCGAAAGCCTCCCAATCGGCCAGGGGAAATCGGATCACCGTGCCGGTGATGCCGTTGGTCGTGGTCTTCCAGGCTGCCCCCCAGGAATCCTCGTACTCGATCCCCTCGGTCTGCCAAGGAGCGGGCCGGCACTGTCGGGGGTCAAGAAAACCCGGCTCACGATCTTTGAACAGCTGCGGGTGCCGTGACACGAGCCCGCGCAGCTCCTGCAGGTCGTACGCTTCCAGACAGGCGTAGTTGATTTCAAATCGGGTTGGTATGCGTGCAGGTCCCGAGAAGGTGTATGCTTTGAGAAAATCCGGATCCCGCATGTGCGCCAGAAGCCGCAACACCGCCTGTACCTCCGCCGATTTCTTGAAACCTTTCGGAGAAAACTATACAGTCTCGATACAGTGAGCTGTCAAGCGAGCCGGCGGGAGCATTTCTTTCGATCCGTGCGCCTGGAACCGCCGACCAAAACGCCTTTCTACTTCACCCTCTGCGATTCCCTGGTCCAAGAGTTCGAGAAACGCACCGGGAAGCAGAACTACTGCGACTACTTCGATATGCCCTTTCGTGACGTTTCCCCGCAACCAAGCCGACATCCTCCGGACTACTCACGGTACTTCGAAGATCTGCAACCGGTGGATGAGATCAGCGAGTGGGGCGTGGGCTACATCCGGGGAAGCCAGTATCATTTCCGCCGCATGGTTCACCCGATGAACGGGTTCGAGGATCCGGACCAGGTACGAAGCTTTCCCCTTCCCGATGTTCTGGAAGATTACAGGTGGCAGGATTTCGCCTGGCGGATCGGGGAGATCAAGAAAAGAGACTACGTGGTAATGAACGCCTCGCCGTACATCGATATCTTCGAACCCGCCTGGTACCTCAGAGGTTTCGAGCAGCTGCTGATGGACTTTCACCTCAACCCGCCCATGGCCGAGGCCTGTCTGGAGCGCATGACGGAAATCAAATGCGCCCTGGCCCGCCGCTACGCCGAGGCCGGAGTCGATATCCTGATCTTCGGAGATGACATTGGTGAGGAACGCAACATGATCCTCAGCCCCGAGACCTGGCGCGAATGGCTGAAACCCCGTCTCAGGCGAGCAATCCAGGCGGCCAAGCAGGTCAATCCCGATGTAATCTGCTACTATCACTCTGACGGAAATATCGACCCGGTGATCCCCGATCTGATCGAAGCGGGGGTGGAAATCCTCAACCCCATTCAACCGGAATGCATGGATCCCCTCGGGATCAAGCAGCGCTACGGCAAGGAACTTACCCTTTGGGGCACTATCGGGACACAGAGGCTCATGCCCTTCGGCACAGCGGAGGAAGTGAAGAATACCGTTAAAAGAACGATCCGGGAGCTCGGATACAACGGTGGGTTGGTGATCGCCCCCACCCATATTCTGGAGCCGGAGGTTCCCTGGGACAATATCCTGGCCCTGGTCGAGGCGATCGAGGAGGAAATCCTCTAACGCCGCGAGATAACCCTCCGACGCTGCGGTGGATCGGGGGAGCAGAATCGAACACGGAGGTATGATAATGGCAAAGTACAGAGCAGGAGTTTTCGGTCTGGGCAATGTGGCCGGCGAATACGTTCGGGCTGTCAACAACAATCCCCTGGCGGAGGTGGCGGCCGTGGTGGGCCGGGACAAAGCCAAAACCGAAGCCCGGGTACGGTCTCTGGGACTGTCCTGTGAGGTGATGGATGAGTACTCGCAGATGCTCGCCCGGGAGGATATCCACTTCGTGGTGATTACCACGCCCCACGCTCTGCACTTCCAACCGATAATCGAAGCAGCCGAAGCGGGAAAACACGTGGTCGTGGAAAAGCCGATCGGGATGAACTGGCAGGAGATCACCAGTGTCCGGCAGGTGATTGAAAAAGCCGGGGTGAAGTTTCAGTGCGGGCTGGTCCTTCGCTTCAATCCCTTCGTTGAAAACCTCCGCCGTCTGATAGAGACGGGCGCGGTGGGGGAGATCTTCCACCTGGAGGTGGATTATTTCCACTCTCTTCGCGATGCCTGGGGCGGCTTCAAATGGGGCGTGCACAAACGAAGCGGCGGGCCTTCGGCCTCTCTTGTGGCGGGGATCCATGCCGTGGATCTGCTGCGCTACCTGTGCGGGGAGGTGAGCGAGGTTTCGGCCTACCCGACCACGGCACACCGAAAGGACTTCGAGTACGCACCAAGTTACCTGGCTGCGCTACGCTTCGAAAACGGCGCTATCGGCAAGAGCAGCTGCAGCTTCGAGACCCGCTGCCCCTACCTCCTGAACCTGTTGCTGCACGGCACCAAGGGCTCGGTATTCAATGAGAAGTTCTTCCTTAAAAGTTTGTTTCCGGGGCAGACCTCCTGGCAGCGCTTCGAAACCGTGATGCCCGACTCACCCGCGGTCTCCCACCATCCCTTCCAGCAGCTGATCGATGACTTCATCGAGGCTGTTGATACGGATCGGCAGACCCGCAACAATATCGAGGAGATGTACAGGAGCCACGAGCTGTGTGTGGCCATCGACCGCTCCATGGACAGCGGCGAGAAGGTGAAACTGCCCCTGAGCTGACGTACAACCGGCACACCCTTTGGGGGAG
>CAZFMD010000289.1:0-3641 GCA_964520025.1 uncultured Spirochaetaceae bacterium | reverse complement strand
TCGGGATTGATGTAGCCGACCCGGGCTCCCCCCTCGATGCTCATGTTGCAGATCGTGAGCCGGGCCTCCATGGGCAGGGCCTCGATCGCCGCACCCCCGTACTCGTAGGCATAACCCAATCCGCCCTTCACTCCGAGCTCGGCTATGATTCTCAGGATGATATCCTTGGAGTACACACAGGCGGGCAAGCGACCCCGCACCTCGATCCGTCTGACTTTCAGTGGATTCAATGCCAGGGTCTGGGTGGCCAGCACATCCCGCACCTGAGAGGTGCCGACGCCGAAGGCGATGGCTCCCAGGGCGCCGTGGGTGGAGGTGTGGGAATCCCCGCAGGCGATGGTCATCCCGGGTTGGCTCAGGCCCAGCTCCGGACCAATGATGTGTACGATCCCCTGCAGGCCCGAATCCAGGCCGAAGAACTCTATGCCGTGTTCCGCGGTGTTATCCTCCAGTGCCTGGATCATCTGCTCGGCCAAATCGTCCTTGAAGGGCCGATTCTGATCGTCGGTGGGCACGATATGGTCCACCGTGGCGAAGGTTCGCTCCGGATGAAGCACCTTCAGACCCCTCTCCGCCAGCATGGCGAAGGCCTGGGGGCTGGTCACTTCATGGATCAGGTGTAGGCCGATGTACAGCTGGTCCTGTCCGGAGGGCAGGGTCCGCACTTTGTGCAGATCCCAGACTTTGCGCAGCAGATTTTTTCCCATGGCGTTGTACCCCTTATCTTCTATATAATAGGTCTAGTAGGTCGTCTCTTCGCCCCTGGCGATGAGCACGTGCCCGGTACGCACCATTTCCAGGATTCCGTACTGGTTGAGCATGCGGTGCAGGGCGTCGATCTTTTCGGTCTCTCCGGTGACCTCCAGGGTGATGGTCGTGTCCGTCAGGTTTACCGCCACGCACTTGAACACGTGAGCCACCTGCAGGATCTCACTGCGGGTTTCCCCGGTACAGTGCAGCTTTATCAAAGCCAATTCACGCTGGACGATATCGTCCCCAGTATGATCTTTGGCATGGATGACGTCTACCAGCTTGTTCAGCTGCTGCAGAATCTGATGGAGGGTTTTCTCATCCCCGGTGGCCGTGATGTTCATATGGGAGAAGGCCGGATCGTGTCCCTCCGAAACCACCAGGCTGTCGATGTTGTACCCTCTGCGGGCAAACACCAGGGCGATGCGAATGAGGGCTCCCGGCTTGTTGTACACATAGAGACTAATCACATGCTTCTTGACCAGATTCGAGGCTCTCTTGCCGTTTGTCAGGGTAGCTCCGGAAATGGGCTGCGAACTCGTACCGGTCCCCACTCCCGGAGGAAATCCCAATCCCTCTGCTACGGCGGTTGCCGATTTCCCATTGCCGTTCCCGTTCATGCTTCCTGCTCCTTTTTCGCTCCCTTCGGCGTTGATGCCTGCTGTTGCTCCGGCGTGGTTTTCGTCCCATCCTCGCGCTCCGCAGGTCCCAGGATCATATCCTTCATTCCCGCCCCGGCCGGGATCATGGGGAAAACGTTGTCCTCTTTCTCCACCTCCGCATCGATGATGCAGGGCCCCTCGTTGTACTCCAGGGCTTGCTTCAGCACAGGCCGGATGTCGGCGTTGCGGCGGATGCGCAAGGCCTTGCAACCGTAGCTTCGTGCCAGCTGGAGGAAATCCGGATTTCCCTTCAGATCCACACCGGAGAGGCGATTGGCGTAGAACATATTCTGCCACTGCCGCACCATGCCGAGATAGCGGTTGTTGATAATCAGCACCTTGACCGGCAAGCGCTCATTGGCAGCGGTGGCCAGTTCGGACATGGTCATCTGGAAACCTCCGTCGCCCACGATGGCCACGACCAGGTCGTCGGGCCGTCCCAGCTGGGCACCAATTGCGGCTGGAAAACCGTAGCCCATTGTTCCCGCACCTCCTGAGGACAGCCAGTTCTTTCCCCGATCGGTTCTGTAGAATTGGGCGGCCCACATCTGGTGCTGCCCCACGTCGGTTACCACCACCGCCTTTCCCTCGCTTAAGGTATACAGCTCATCGATCACCGCCTGAGCTTTGAGCCCTCCATCTGATTTGTAGGACAGGGGATGGCGCTGTTTCCAGGCTGTGATTCGCTGAATCCAGTCAGCGGTGTCTCCGGGCCTGGTGAGGGGAAGTAGGTCCTTGAGAACCTGGCGGGCATCCCCGATCACGGCGCAGTCCACCTGGACGGTTTTATTGATCTCCGCCGGATCGATATCCACGTGGATCTTGCGGGCATGGGGGCAGAAATCCTCCAGCTTGCCCACAATCCGATCGTCCCAGCGTGAGCCTATGGACATGATCAGATCGCAGTGCTGAACCGCCAGGTTGGCGTAGGCGGTGCCGTGCATGCCCAGCATTCCGAGGGATAGCTCGTGGGTCTCGGGAAAACATCCCTTGCCGAGAAGCGTGTTGGTCACCGGGATGTTCAAGCCCTCAGCCAGAGCCCGCACCTGTTCCTCCGCTCCGGACAGTACCGCCCCGTGCCCGACCAGAAGAACCGGCCTATGAGCCTGCTGAAGCAGGGCGGCGGCCAGCTCTGTATCCCGGGGATCCCCCTGAGTCGGGACACTGTACCCGGGCAGGTGAAAATCATCCTGCTCTGCGGGATCGATCAGCGTGTTGGCCACATCCTTGGGCAGATCGATCAGCACCGGTCCGGGCCGGCCCGATCGGGCCAGGAAAAAGGCCTCGGGAATGATACGGGATATCTCGGCTGCCTCTTTCACCAGATAGGAGTGTTTGACCAGGGGATAGGAGATCCCCGAGACGTCGGCCTCCTGAAAAGCATCCAGTCCCAGGTTGTTCGTCGTCTGCTGACCGCAGATTACTACCATGGGCACCGAATCCATGTGGGCGGTAAGGATCCCGGTGATGGTATTGGTAGCCCCGGGCCCGGAGGTCACGAGCACCACCCCGGGTTTCCCCGTGGCCCGGGCGTAGCCGTCGGCCATGTGGGCCGCCCCCTGCTCGTGGCGCACCAGGATCAACTTGACGGAGGAGTCCACCAGAGCGTCGAAGATCGGGATAGCCGCCCCTCCGGGCAGGCCGAACACGTGCCCCACCCCCTGTTTCTCGATCAACTCGATAACCACCTCCGCAACCTTGCGGGGATTGCTGCTTTTTGGTTCCGATTGCGATTGGACCTTGGCGGTCCTCTGCTTCTGCCTTTCCAGTGTTTGTTCCACGCTCTACCCTCCTCGATGAGCTCGAAAATTCTCCGAAGTATAGAGGTTGTTAATATTTACTATTCTAGTCAACATTTTTCGATCCGGGACTTGGCCGTTTCTTGAGCGGGGCCAGGTTGAGCATCTTCTCGGTAGCCTCCGCAGCAGCCAGCACCTGGTCGGAGTTCACCCCCTTGGTCACGAAGGTCGTGTGATTCTTCCAGGTGATGGTGCACTGAACCAGGGCATCTGAGTGCCCCCCGGAGGGGATGGTCACCTGGTAGTCCGCCAGGGCGGGAAACTCCAACCCGAGCCTGGCGGTGATTATGCGGATAGCCCGCATCAAGGCATCATACCCCCCGTCTCCCTGGGCACTCTGCTCGTGCTCCTCGTATTCCTTCTGCCCCTCCGGACGATAGGCCAGCTTGATCGTGGCCATGGGTTTCAGCCCCATGCTGGAAACCACGAC
>CAZFMD010000288.1:0-3666 GCA_964520025.1 uncultured Spirochaetaceae bacterium | reverse complement strand
GTGGAGACCTTCAAGCCCTAGCTGCGAATCAGAAAAGCAGCGAGCTCAATCAACCGCTCCCGATGAATAGGGCTTTCTCTTGGTCACGATGATGAGGGGGATGATCTCGTAGAGCTTCTGTCGTTCCACGATGCGCGAAGGCCGGGCGCGCACCGTCACATTGGCATCGATGTCCAATCCCCATTTAAGAATACGAAAAGACAGCCCTGCCGTGCCGCCGATTCCCCAATCCAGGTTCCCCTCGATCTCCATCAATGCACCCTCTATACCCAGGCGAGCGGAAATCCATTTTTGAAACCAGTGCTCCACTGCCGGCATCAACCGACCGTAGTAGTACCCGGTATCGAAAGAAATCGTATTCTGCTGTTTGATGATGAGAAATGTATTCCTCTTGTTCAATGCCGCAGTGAGGGTATGCTCGACAAACAGAGGCAATGAAACGAACGTTTCCTCTCCGTCTTCAAGAGGGAAGTTCACAGGATCGATGAACATACGTCTGTCGAAGGCGTATCCCCCGTAGATATCGTAGACGAGAGAGGAATCCGGTTTCTGTAGCAGCAATCCCAGGGTCGGCGCCGGGACTAGCCGGGTCTCTTTCGTCGTTACCACATATTCTTCACCCGGCAAGCCACCAAGCGGATTTAAAAGAGTTCTCCATCCGAAGTTCGCGTACAGCGACAAACCGATACCCAGAGAAAGCACTTCCAGCGGTGCCCAGCCAAGGGTGATCTTTGCTCCGGCTCCGCTGGGACTGGAATGATTGACGTTGTCATGGAAGCCTGCCACACCGATCTCGTACATGCCGTCGTTTGTTTGGAAATAAAAGCCAAACAGTCCGATGCCGAAGTTCGGTCTGATGGGTAACTGATAGCCTACAGACTGATTGAAATCCGTTTCCCTGACACCAACGTCGGGATTCTCTTCCAGAACCACAACGCGACCCCAGCCGCCCTGGTCTTCGGTTCCCAGAAGAAAACTAGATGCAAAAGAAGAGTACCAGGAGCCCGAGTCGATGATCCCCAAATAGGCGGGATTCTGGTTGGGGAGGTAATTCTCGGTTATGGTCTTGAACTTCGAGGAGTTTGAAACCAGCTTGTTGAGGTCGTATTCGGTGACCTCGCTTTCCGGATCGATACGTCGGGCCCGCTGCAGTTCCTTCTTGGCTTCCTCTGTCTCCTTCTTGTCGTACAAATCGATGGCCTTGGAAAAGGCGACGACAACCTCCTCTTCCTTCTCCTCCTGGGCCTCCACCTTGGCGACCGTCGTTTCCACGGCTTCCACGTTGAGGTAGTCGAGGATGGATTTGGTAAAGTAGCCGGTGATGTAGTCTTACTTGGAGAGCTTTTCTGCCAGCTTCTCGGTCCAGACGACCTGGCCGGTTTCGACTTCCGCCATGCGCAGGCTGATCAGCACCTTCCTGCCCATATCCACGATCTCCCCGTAGACGATGTATCCGGCTGCCAGCAACTTGCCCACTTCAACCTGAGCCGCTGGATCCGCCATGTCGGAGAGAGACATCTCCATCTCCTCGAGGAGATCGGTGCGCTTCTCCCGTTCGACCAGATCCACGCCCCTGGCCTTCTGCAGCTCCACGGCGATCATCTCCGAAATCCCTTTACCCATGTATTTATAGGTCGCGTTGTCGCTGTGAACGACGAAATCAGAAACGGCCACGCGCTTCGGCTCTCCAAACAGGGGCAGGGCCAGCAGAGCAAGCAATCCTATCACGACGATTCGTTTCATATCGGTACTCCTCGGTTTTTAGGGACTTAATCTCGCCAGGATTTTATTATAGCAGACTGAGATTGTGAATAAACAGAATTTATAAATTCCCGATTGCAGAAAACACTCCATTCCCGCCTTGCCCAACACGTTTGCTTGCAGAGCTGAAGTGCCCGTCCTATACTGCTATCCAGATCCGGCGGAGGGGATAACAGTTCCACCTGGCCGACAGAGAGAAACGGTCTTTTCAACATCCGTGTCTCCTCAGCCTTGCCCAGTCTCCCGCCTGATCGCTCTTGTATCTACTACAGTTGGGAGGAACCCATGAACAAACGCAAAACTACAGTCATTCTAGTCACGACAACGCTTCTCATGTTCTTCGCGGCCTCGATCTACGGTCTGGATGCCTACGATCACCCGGCGATCGGACGTTACGAAGGCTCGGCAATCATTCACCAGGAGTCGAGCAACTTCGACCAGTGCAGGCTGGGTCTTTCGGCCGCCGAAGATGGAACGGTGGCTGAAACACTTGCCGTAGAGGGGAAGGTCCTGATGACCCTGTACAGCGGGCCGGAAGACGCTTCCGCCTTTGAGATCATCACCGCCTATCGCAAGCTGCTGCAATCGAATGAGTTCGACATACTCTTTTCCTGCGAGAAAGCCGCCTGCGGGGAGGGGTTCCTGGGAGCATTCTACGATCTGGCACCCTTTGCCAATGATCCGGGCTGGAACAACTCCTCCCCGATCACCCAGGGGAATCCCGATTCCTCCTACGTTCTGGTGGCCAAATCCGAGAATGAAACAAAGACGATGTACGCGAGCCTGATCGTGAGCCAGGGCTGGTGGAGCTACCCGGTGTACAAGCTCGATATCGTCGAGGTACAGGAGTTCGAGGGCAAGATTTCCAGCGTGACCGGTCCGGGTGAAGACACGGCGGACGAACTCCGTGAACCGGCGGACACGTCAACGGCCGAACGAGCACCCCGCAGACCGGTGCGCTTCGGCGTGCAGCTGTCCAGCGATTCCTACTTCGGCTTCCTGCTCTATGCGAATCGGTTCGAGCTGTCGGCAAAGGCCCAGGCCATTCTCTATGACGGGTATCCAGGTGGTAACCATCCGGATGAGATCCTGATGATCGGCGCCCACACTTCTTTCTTTTTCAAGCCGGCCGAGAATACCGACCTCGGGGTGGGCGTCGAGGTTCGGCGGGGCATCCTGTTGTCCGGAGATACCGACTACGTGCAGTACATGGATGGCGGGCCCAGGGTCAGCTTCAACTACAACCTGGGCGAACACATCCTGCTGTCCGGTGTGCTGTACCCCGTATGGATAGTGGTGCGGGAAACCTCCTTAGCCGACAGTTTCAGTTTGGATGCCGCGATACCCTCTGCTGCAGTGGCGGTGAGTTTCCTGTTCTAAACCCCAACGCACGGCGTTTTCCTTCCTGAAAGATGTACAAAACGTACACCTTTCGGGAAGGCGGTTTTCCCGTAGTAATGAACTGCTACATACTTCCAGGGCCGGAGGTCCCCATCAAGCGAAGCGCGAACCGGCGTACCTTGACACTCGATCTGCACAAATTTTAAAATGCCTCACTATTCAGATTTAACAAAAAATTCGTTTCAGTCCTGCCTGATCGTTACAGGAGAAGTGAAATATGGCAAAAACGTCTATTAAAAACATCGGTATTATAACCTCCGGCGGCGATGCCGGCGGTTTGAACGCCGTGATCCGCGGCGCCGCCCAGATGGCCCTGGCCCAGGGAATCAAACCCTACGTGATCCCCAACGGCTACGCCGGGCTGTACAACCTGCTGGACACGGAGGAGCTCGTGCTGCTGGATGAGAGCCGGGTCAGTCACGTGCATTCCAGCCTGGCCGGTTCGGAGGCGGGCCACTCCCGGGTGAAGATCTCCAAGATCCCGGATGAGAACCGCTACCAGCG
>CAZFMD010000287.1:0-3682 GCA_964520025.1 uncultured Spirochaetaceae bacterium | reverse complement strand
GGGAACAGGCCCGCATCCGCAACAAGCACTTCGGGTTCGTATTCCAGAGCTTCAACCTCTTTTCCGAGTTGAGCGCTCTTGAGAACGTGATGCTGCCCATGAGCTACGCCGGCATCTCCTCATCCAAGCGCAGGGAGAGGGCGGTGCAGCTGCTCGGTGATGTGGGTTTGTCCCACCGCCTGCACCACCTGCCCACCATGCTCAGCGGAGGAGAACAGCAGCGGGTGGCCATAGCCCGGGCCCTGGCCAATCAACCCAGTCTGATCCTGGCGGACGAGCCTACGGGAAACCTGCCTTCGGACAAGGGGGAAGAGATTCTCCAGATCATCGAGGATCTGAACCGCCAGGGGGTGACCATCGTCATGGTTACCCACAACGACGAGCAGGGCAGGCGGGCGCACAGGCGCATCGACATCATGGACGGCCGGCTGGAAGCGGATGAACGACTGGTCTCATCCCGCGCGGCTGCACCGGTGGCAGAAGTAGAAAGGAGAGGAGCATGAAACGGGGGGAAGACCTGCTCTTGAGCTCCCGCTCGATCCGCAAGCGCATGGTGGAATCCATCCTTCTGATCGTGGCCATCGCCCTGGGTATCGGAGCGGCCGGGGCCGGGATCGCCATGATGGCCGGCACCGCCGCGGAGAGCCGGGAACTGCTGGCCTCTCCCGAGTACCGGGAGATCGTGGTCAGCATCCGGGAGGATACGGCGGAGATGGATCTGCCGGTTGCAGCTGTTGACGAGGAAAGCGACCTGGTGCTGACCACCATGGATCTGAAAGCCGCCGAAGAAGCGCCGGATGTGCAGTACGCCTACGTGGCCGGCCGCACCCGCTATCATCTGGGGGATTTCAGGGGCTTCGGCCCCGGGCAGCCGCCTCAGGAGGGGCAGGCAGCCCCCGATCCCGCCGACATGCTGGAGATCGAGGAGTTGGACGGCTACGAGGTGAGTCCGGAGTTCTTCTCCGCCTGGTCGATGCGGGCCGCTGAAGGGTCCCTGTTCACCGAGGCGGACATGGCCGCCGGTGAGCCTCTGCTGATCTACGGCTCGGAGCTGGCAGCCGATATGGACGGCGCAGTCGGCGAGCAGATCGTTGTTGAAGGACAGATGTACACCGTGGTCGGCGTACTGGAGCCAACGGGCACGGATTACGACAATATGGCCTTTTCTCCGGCTTTCATGCCGGATCTGCAGATGAACGACATGATGGCTATGCGCCGCAGCTGGGGAACGACCCTGCGTTTTGCGGTTTCCGATGTAGAGCGCCTGGAAGAGGCCGAGGAACAGCTGGAGAGCTACTTCAGCCGGACCTACGGAGCCGGATCCGTTGTGATCAGCATTCCCCGGGCCGAAGCCGAAGCGGCCAAGGTTCGGGCCACCAGACTGGCCACGGTGGTGCTGTTCCTTTCCCTGGCCGGGCTGCTCATCGCCGCGGTGAATGTGTCCAATATCCTGTACAGCCGGGCGGTGCGCCGGCATCGCTCCGTGGGCATCCTCAAGGCCCTGGGAGCTTCGATGCGGGATGTGTTCAGGCTGTTCTTCAGTGAAGCCCTGCTGTTGGGCGGATTCGGGGCCGTACTGGGCATCGGCCTTTCCGTGCTGCTGTCCAAGCTGATGGAATCGAGCCTCGGTTTCGAACGGATCTCTGCGGGGGTGTTGGGTGCAGGAATCCTGGGTGCCTGGGCAATCACCATGGCCCTGACCGTGTTCCCGGCGCTGCAAGCCGCCCGGGTTCCGGCGGCCGAGGCCATACGAAACGAATAGGAGACAACCATGAAGATAGTACGAGACGTGTTGAAAGGAATCGCCGCGGCTCCGGGCAAAAGCCTGCTCACGATTTTCACGGTGGGTGCAGGAGTCGGGGTATTGATCCTGGCCTTGAGCCTCAGCAGCTTTTTCTCCGATCTGGTTGAGAAGCAGCTGTCCGGCGGAGAAACGATCGTTACCTTCGCCAACGCAGAGTTGAGCGCCGAAGGTCTGGTGGATTCGGTGCGGCCGCCCCAATTTGACGAACAGGTGACCGACATCGTGCAGACAGAGGTGTCGGGGGTGACGGCCCTGTCACCGCTGGTGACGCCCCGTTGGCGAGAGGTGCGTATCGAAGGGGCTACCTACCAGATCCGCAGTGTTCTGGGTGTCTCGGAGCAGTACTTCGACATCTTGGGCCTGGAGATGATCATCGGATCTGCGTTTACGCCGGAGGATATGAATACAGCGTCGAAAACGGCGATTGTCAGCGCGGCTTTCGCAGAGCAGCTGTTCGGTTCGGTCGACCAGGCCATCGGCCGGATCGTCCAGCCTCCGGCCATGGGACGACCTCCGGCCGCCAACAATCAATCGACGATCGCGGAGCGGGAGGAGCCGGCTGTACAGACCTTCACCGTCACCGGTGTGATGGAAGATCCAAGCGAGATGCAGCGCAGTGCCTACGGCGTGGCGGACGTGCTGATTCCCTACACCAGCGCCTTCCCCATTCCCATGAACAACGCCTTTGCCCGTGCCATGCTGCTGGGCACCCAGGTGATCAGGGTGGAGGGTTCCGGCCTGTCCACCGTGGAAGCCCAGCTGCAGGAGGTTTTAGGCCGAACCTACGGGGACGATCTCGAGCTGCTGGTGTGGGAGGGCACACCCAGTGGCGAGACCGGCTGGCTGGAGGAGACCCGCCAGACCATCGCCACCTTCAACCTGGTGGTGAACCTGCTCGGCTTCGTGCTCCTGATCACCGGAGCGATTGGGATCCTGAGCATCATGCTGGTGGAGGTGCTGGGACGCAGCCGCCAGATCGCCCTGGAGCGGACCTTCGGAGCATCGCGGCGCAACGTGGTCGGAGAGTTCTTCGCCCGCTCCGTGATCCTGAGCCTGTTAAGCGCGGCGGTCGGACTGGTATTGAGCGTGGTCTTTGCAGAGCCCCTGCAGCAGGTGCTGCAGCCCGTACTGGCCGGGGTGGGCCTGAGCGGTCAAAACGGTGCGCTCATAACCCTGCCGTCGGTGCTGATCGCTTCCACCGCGGCCGTGCTTATCGGCGGAACCTTCGGGATCTTCCCCGTGTTCTCAACACTGCAAACGCCGATAGCTGAAGGAATCCGGGAGGTCTGATCGTGAAGAAGTTCATTTTCATTTTGGGACTGGCCACGGTCCTGCTGATGCCTTTGTCTGCGGAGCAGCAGAGTGCCGACTTGCCCGGCTCTGAGTTGCTCACGATCGAACAGATCGCCCTTCGGGCTCAGGCGGAAAATCCGCAGGTGCTCAAGGCGCTGCGGGTTCTGAACAACGCGGAGGAGGATCTGGCCGGAGAGAGCCGGTTGCTGGAAACCCGCCTGAGCCTGGAGTCCGACTACGGAACCTCTCAAAACCAGGGCGGAACGCCCGCGGAGGAGGCGGGGCTTTCAGGGCAGGCGGCCATCACCGTACCCCTTCTGGATCAGTTGTCGGTCGGCGGAAGCATAACGGCCCGACAGGGTGAAGAGCTCGAGGGGGCGCTATCCCTCTCAGTCACTCCCTTTGCCGTCTCCGATCCGACCTATCCGGAAGAGGAGGCCTACGGCAGGGCTCTGGTCGCCTGGCAGAGGCTGAGACGGCAGACCTATTTCGATGCCGAACAGGCGGTATTGGCGTACCTGATCGCCGGAATGGAGGTTGAGGCGGCGGAGAAGACATTCCAGCTGGAGCAGGAACTCTATGAAA
>CAZFMD010000286.1:0-3686 GCA_964520025.1 uncultured Spirochaetaceae bacterium | reverse complement strand
CGGATCCCCAGACCCGCAAAGAGGCGGAAACCGCTCTGCTTCAGGAGATGAGCCCCAACATGGTCAAGCGCACCTATCTGCCCTCGGGAAAGATGAAAACCGCCGATCCCCTGGAGCAGCTGGTGGCGGAGAAAGACCGGCTGGAGAAACAGATCAAGCGCCTTCAGCACAAGCTGGAGGAGATCTCCAAGAAGCTGGGCGAGTTCCAGACGCAGAGGGAAGAACGGAGCCAGAGGGAAGAACAGATCCAGCGCGTATCACCTGGCCCGCCCGACCAGCAGAGGCAGCAGGAGCATATCCAGCAGCAGGAGGAGGCGGACACCTTGCCCGGAGCCCGCCGAACCACGGACGTGGGTATTCCCCCGAGGGAATACCAGGAGACGCCTGAGTCGGAAACCTGACCAGCTAACGCGACAGCGAGCAAACGAGTTAACGAGCACCAATGCGCCAGAGCAAACCGATCATCCTGAGGCTTCTCCACTTCGTGCACCAACACTCCCTGACGGTGATCATTGTCTTCGGCGTGGTCACCTTTCTCTTTGCCCTGGCTCTGACCCGGATCAAGGTGAATCCCAACATCGAGAGCCTGCTGCCCGACGACGATGAGGTCATCGCCCTGATGGAACGCTACGGCAACGGACAGGTGGAGGAGAACTACCTGGTTGTCGCCGCAGAGGCGGACGATCCCCTGACCCTGCCCGGCCTGAACGCCTTTGCCCAAGCCATCGAGCAGCTGGAAGAGTTTCCCGAGATCAAGGAGGGCATCACCCCCTTCAATCTGATCTCTTTTCAGAAACAGGGAAGCCGACTAGCCCTTGAGCCGATGTCCCCGGAAGGGCAACACCCTCAGAGCACCGAAGAGCTCGCTGTCTTCAAGGAGAACCTGTTCTCCACCCCCTTTGCCGTGAACTTCGTAGTCTCCCGGGATCGGAGCGTGCTCCTGGCCTTCTTCCCCACCGAGGCCACGGAGAACTACACGGAGCTGATGGAGCAGATCGACCGCATCCTGGCCGGCCTGGAGCCCTACTACACCACCCACATCACCGGCACGATCCCCTTTATGGACACCACCAAGACCTACCTGCTCCGGGACCTGTCCACCCTGCTGATCCTGGCCTTCGTGGTGATGCTGGTGATCTTTTACCTCGGCTTCCGCTCCAAACGATCGGTGGCCCTGCCGATCCTGGTGGTGGGCATCGGCACGGTCTGGTGCCTGGGCTTCATGTCCCTGATCGGCTTCAACCTGACCCTGATGAGCGTGATCATCCCCCCGCTGGTGCTGGCCCTGGGCAGCTCCTACAGCATCCATATCCTCAATCAGTACTACCGGGAAGCCGGGCAGAACAGTGAGGACAGCCGCTGGATCGGCGGGGCCATCGCCCACGTGAACAAGACCATCCTGCTGGCCTCCGTGACCACCGTGGCCGGACTGCTGAGCCTGCTGTCGGTGAGCATCGGACAGACCCGGGAGTTCGCTATTGCCACGAGCTTCGGGATCTGCTCCTGCGCCCTGCTGTCCCTTTTCTTCTTTCCCGCGGTGCTGTACCGCCTGAGGTCGCCCAAGGCCCGGCAGAGCAAGCAGGTGCTGAAGGGAACCCTGACCCGGGCTTTGACGAATCTCAGCGGAGGGGTGCTGCGTTACCGAAGCATCATCCTGATCCTGCTGGTTGTGATCCTGGCCTTCGCCGTGTTCGCCTTCACCAAGATCGAGTACAACACCGACGCGATCAGCTACTTCCCCGACAGGGCCCGGGTGATCAAGGATATGCGCTTCTTTGCCCGCAAGATCGGCGGTTTCGAAGAGATCGGCATCACCCTGACCGCTCCGGACAATCAGGCCAACTACTTCCTCCAGTCCGAGGTACTGCAAAGCCTTTCCCGGTTCGAGGACCGGCTGGCCGAAATCCCCGACATCTGCTACCTGTCCTCGTTCGTCAGCTACCTGGAGCACGCCAACCAGGTGATGTACGGAACCCGGGAGGTGCCCCGATCCCGCGGCCTGACTCTGCTGCTGTCCCGCTACTTCAAGGTCTTCGCCGCTTCCGAGGAAGCCAGCCGAGTTCTGGGCCTGCTGACCAATGAGGATTTCTCCAGCCTCACCATGATGCTGCGCATCTACGATGCAGAGGATCAAACCTTTATCGACGAGATCGGGTTGCGCAAGGTGCTCGGGCAGCTGGACGAGCTCCAGGCGGAGTACATCCCCTCAGGGGTGGAGATCGAACGCTGGGGCCCGCTGCTGCGCTACCTGCCCCTCTCCGATCTGCTGCAGCGCGACGCGGTGCGCTCCATGGTGATCGCCGCCCTGCTGATCGTCGTGATCACCGCCTTCGGGTTCCGATCCCTGCTCTACGGCCTGTACGCGGTGATCCCCCTTCTGACAGGCATCATGATCAACGTGGTGTTTCTTTATATTACCGGGATTCCCCTGGATGCTCTCACCATCATGGTATCCAGCATCGCCATCGGCGTGGGTGTTGATGACGCGATCCACTTCCTGATCCAGTTCCGAAAGCAGTGGGGCACTGGGGAACAGGACATCCAGACGGCCATCCGCAACACCATGAACATCACCGGACGACCGATCGTGCTCACCACTCTGGCCATCGACGGGGGACTGCTCATCCTTGGTTTCGGCATGTTCAAACCCATCGTCTACTTCGGTCTGATGGTGATCATCACCCTGTCCGCCGCCTGCCTGGGAACCGTGCTGGTGCTACCCGCGGTGCTGTCCATCGGCAGACGGCGAAACGTCAAACCCGGGAGCTCTGCTTGAGCCGTCTGTCCCCGGTGGCTCCGAGTAAACCATCCGGCGTTTTTTGGTCTTCCAATTCTTCGAATTCCCGGTACAATCGAAAGATGACCGGTTGGACTAGCGCACATGAGTGAGGATTTCTACTTCAAAATCATTCAAATGTACTCGGATTTTTGGGTTCGTCGCCACGGACGGGTCATCGTCTCCGGCCTGGAGCACGTGGAGGCGGTACGGGGCAGGCGCCGGGTCTATATTGGACCTCATCCTACAACCTACGACGTGCCGTTATTGGTTCATACGTCGAAACACCCCCTTTTCTTCATCATTGCCGAAGGCCCCTTCGTTCACCCCCTTGTGGGGCGCTTGTTCAAAGGAGCCGGCTTCGTCAAATTGCAATACAGCAGACCCCGCCAGGCCATTCAGGATTCGGTGGAGCTGGTGAGCAAAGGCAAACCGATGCTCTGCTCGATGTACGGGTATGGGGTAGATTTCGGAGAGGATGTGCCGCCGGAAACCGGGGCGATTCGGATTGCTCATCAGGCAAAGGCGGACATCGTGCCCGCCCTACTGATGATCGAGGAGGGAAAACGGATCTTCAAGTGGTACAGGGATTCAAGAGGGATTCTGTACCCCTTCACCTATTTCAAAGACAGCTTCTTCTTTCTGACCTTCAACGAACCGATCCGTTATGAGGAGTACAGAAAGAACCTCGATACCCCTTCGGTGAAGAAGAAAAATGCCGAGTACGCCCGCATGTCCCGGGGTATCCATAAGCTGTTCAAGCAGACCGAAGCGGCCCAGCATAGGGACTTGGCGGAACGGCCCAAGTACTATGATAGCATCCCACGAAGGGGCGGTATCGATACCCGGATTGATTATTGAGGCGCTGGAATCCCTCGAACGACGTGCTACCTTTGAATACAAGATAAAT
>CAZFMD010000285.1:0-3690 GCA_964520025.1 uncultured Spirochaetaceae bacterium | reverse complement strand
TCCACCGTATCCTCCAGCCTGTCGCTTCGGCCGGGATCCTCCAGGTCCAGGTGCAGGCAGACATCGATTCCGATCTCCTGAGTCCGTTTGCGTTCCTCGGGGCGGGTGCCGATGGTGCAGGCCACCTTCAAACCCTGGAGATAGATCCTGTCGCGGCATTCAGCCATACAGATCCTCCTTGATGAAGGCTCCGCCGTCGGTGTAGATGACCTGGCCTGTGATGTAGTCGTTGCGCATCAGGAACACCACCGCATTGGCCACATCCTGCGGTTCACCCCAGCGGGCCAGGGGAGCGCGGGCCGCCAGCCGTTCCAGCTGCTCCCCGCTGCTGCCCTCCGGAGCAAGGATCATCCCCGGAGCCACGGCATTGACCCGTACCTGGGGAGCCAGCTCCAGGGCCAGCATGCGGGTCAGGCTGAACAGCACCCGCTTGCTCAGGGCGTAGGACACGTGCTGCTTCATGTAGCCGCCGAGCCGGGCGTCCAGCAGGTTGACTACGCATCCCCGCTGCTTGCGGCCGTTGCGGCTCCCGGTGCTCTGAGCCGCATCGATTCGCACCTTCTCGGCGAACATCCTCATCAGCTGTAGAGGAGCCAGAGCATTGATGCTCAGATTCTGTTGCAGGCTCTCGCCGGTGAGGGTGTCCCATGTGTCCGCGGGAAAGATCGAGGCATTATTGACGAGAAGCGAGATGCTCCCCTGCGGAGCCCGGGCCAAAGCCTGCTGCCACATCCGCTCCAGCTGGGACTGTTCCTCCAGAGAAGCCCGGACGCTCCAGGCCTCCACTCCGCGATTCTGCAGATCCGCAACCAGGGCTTCGGCATCCGCCCCGGATGCGTTGTAGTGAACAACGATATTGACGCCCCGGTCGGCCAGGGCCTGGGCAATGCATCGGCCGACTCGTTTGGCCGCCCCGGTGATCAGGGCGGTCTGGCCGGCCAGATCGATCAGACCCATACGGCTCTACACGTGGATGACCCAGCCCTCGGCCATGCGGGCCATCTCCATCACCCCCTCCGAGAGGGTCGGATGGGCATGGATCATACCGGCAATGTCTTCCGGAAGCAGCTCCGCGGTCTTGGCCAGCAGGATCTCGTGGATCAACTCGGTGGCTTCCGCACCCACCACGTGGGCCCCCAGAATCTCCCGGGACTCCTTGTCCACCAGCAGCTTGAGAAGTCCCTCTGATTTTCCCACGGCAACGGATTTTCCCGCGCCCCGGTAAGGGAATACGGCTTTTTCGAATTCCAGGCCCGCCTCCTTGGCCGCCTTTTCCGTATAGCCGAAGCTGGCCATCTGTGGCTCACAGTACACGGCTCCCGGGATGGCGTGGGGATCGAGCCCGGCGGGAGTCCGGTGCCCGGCCAGATGCTCCGCGGTAATCTCCCCCTCTTTTGAGGCCACGTGGGCCAGGGCCGGTGAGTTCACCACGTCCCCGATGGCGTAGATGCCCGCAGCCGAGCTCTGGTAGTAGTCGCCGACCGGAATGAAGCCCTTCTCCGGCCTGATACCGACGGTCTCCAATCCGATGCCGTCCGTGTTGGGAACCCTGCCCACCACCAGGAGGATCTGATCCACCTCCAGCTGCTGCTCTCCATCCCGGCCCTCCAGGTTCACCTTCACGGTTTTGCCGCTCTTGGTGTACCCACTTGCCTTGGTAGAGGTGTAGATCTTGATGCCCCGTTTCTTGAACGAACGCACCAGGATCTGTACCGCCTCCTGGTCCTCCAGGGGCAGCAGCTGCTCCAGCATCTCCACCAGGTGCACCTCCACGCCGAAGGCGTTCATGATGTGGGCAAACTCGACGCCGATCGCCCCGCCCCCGAGCACGCAGATCCGCCTGGGCAGCCGCTCCAGCATGAGCGCCCCAGTAGAGGAGAGCACGGTTTTTTCATCGAACTCGAATCCGGGAATAGACCGGGGCCGGGAGCCGGTGGCAATCAGCAGATTCTTACCCGATACCTTGCCGTGCCCCTTGACCTCGATCTCGTGGGCCGAGGTGATCACCCCCTCGCCCTCAATCAGATCGATCTTGTTCTTCTTGAGCAGAAATCCCACGCCCCGAGACAGCGTATCCGCCGCCTTGCGGGAGTAGGCGAAGACCTTGCCGTAATCCAGGGCCGAGGTATCCACCTTCACGCCGATATGCTCCAGCTCTTTAGCCGAGCGCATCAGCTCGGCCTGGTGGATCAGCGCCTTGGAGGGGATACAGCCGATGTTCAAGCAGACACCGCCGGGCTTGTCCTTTTCGATAACCCCGGCTTTCAATCCCAACTGGGTCGCTCGAATAGCGGCCACGTATCCGCCCGGACCGGTGCCCAGTACCAACAGGTCGTAGTCGTAGTTGGCCATGTTTGTAGTCTCCTTATCAGTACAGATGGTCGATCGGGTACTCGATCGTGGCTTTTAGATCGGACAGGAATGCCGCTCCGACGGCTCCGTCGATCACCCTGTGATCGCAGGAGAGGGTCAGTATCATCTGGGAACGGACGCCGATCGATCCGTCATCCTCGGCAACAGGAACCTTGTGGATTCGCCCCACCGCCAGGATCGCCGAGCCCGGAGGGTTGATGATGGCGGTAAACTCCAGGATTCCCGAAGTGCCCAGGCTGCTGATCGTGAAGGTGGCACCGCCGTACTCCTCCGGGGTGAGCTTGTTGCTGAGGGCTTTGTCGATCAGGATTTTCAGCTCCCTGTCGATTTGAACAATGCCCTTGGATCCGCAATCCCGAACCACCGGTGTGATCAACCCGTCCTCCTGGGCCACGGCCAGGGCGATGTCGATCTTCCCGAACCGCAGAATCGTATCCCCCTGCCAGCTGGCGTTGACCGCGGGGTATTTTTTCAGGGTTTCGGCGACGAACTTGATCAAGAAGGCGTTGGGAGAGACCTTTGCTCCGGCCTCTTTGGGCAGGCGGGCGTTCAACCGCGTCCGGGCCGCCATCATGGCCCCGGCATCCACATCGATGCGCAGGTAGTAATGGGGAGCGGAGTACTTGGATTCCGACAGGCGCTGGGCAATGATCTTGCGCTTTCCCGAAACGGGAATCTGCTCGTCCTTCCCGCTGGCGGTGGGACCGGCCATTGCCGGAATACCGCCACCGGGGATGTAGGCCGGAGCGCCCGCAGCTGCCACGCCGGCGATGCCCACGGCCGCGGCCGGTCCGTATGAGGCGGCCCGGCGCAGGGCCTTGTCCATATCCCGCTTGACGATCCGTCCCCCGGGACCGCTTCCACGCACGCTGCGCAGATCGATGCCCTGCTCGCTGGCCATCTTTCGAGCCAGGGGCGAGGCCTTGAGTCCTTCGACCGGGGCGCCTTCCGCCGGCTCGGCGGGCACGGGGGCTGCCTCTGCTTTTACCGGCCGCTCCGGTTCAACCGCGGGAACCGCTGACTCTTGCGGCCCACCGGCCGCCGGCTTCTCGGCAGCAGCGGCAGCCGCCTCGGCCTTCTGGACCAGAGAGCTGATATCCTCCCCGGATTCCCCCACTACCGCGATGGGATCCCCGACCCTGGCCTGTCCGCCCTCGGGGACCAGGATCTTCAGCAGGGTACCCTCGTTGACCGACTCGTACTCCATGGTGGCCTTGTCGGTCTCCACCTCACAGATAATATCGCTTTGGGCGACCGCCTCGCCCTCCTTCTTGTGCCACGTGATAATCGTGCCCTCCTCCATGGTGGGAGAGAGGG
>CAZFMD010000284.1:0-3696 GCA_964520025.1 uncultured Spirochaetaceae bacterium | reverse complement strand
GCGGCGGGCACGAAGTTGTTTCCCGAGAAGAGAACCTACTCCGTGCAGTATTCACTGGAGGTGGGATCGGTATCCGCGGATGGCGAGAACAGCCTGAACCTCTGGGTGCCCCAGCTGGTCCAGGCACCGCAGCAGCGTGAGATCCAGTTGGTAAGTGAGCAAGGCGAGCCGCTGTTCGACAACGTAAGCGGGGTCAAGCTTTTCAGTCTCGAAAACCTCGAAGCGGACAGGAGCTACACGATATTTCAAAGCTTCATGGTGGACAGGTATTCGGTTGAGACCCGGATAAACATAGCCAAGGTTCCCACCGCCTACGATACCTCGCGGCGACTGTACAAGCACTACACCACCGCCAATTCAATCGTGCCCGCCGACAGCGAGGGTATCGCCAAGATCGGATCGCGTATCGTGGGGCGGGAGCGAAACCCCTACCGGAAGGCCCGGGAGATCTACCGCTACGTGTTGGCGCAACTGAAGGTGGACCTGGAGTACAGCGAGCGGGATATTCTCAAAGCCATCGAGGATAGGAAGGGACACCCCTATATCTATGCCGTCCTGTTCTGCGCCCTGGCCCGCAGTCAGGGTATCCCCGCGCGCCCGGTCGCCGGATATCTGGTCGATCGGGATCTACAGGCCACCCGACACTACTGGGCGGAGTTCTACATCGAGACGGTCGGCTGGATTCCGGTGGATCCGATCCTGGGGGAGGGTAAGATCCGGGTGAACATCCCTCCTGAGGTCGACCCGTATACGTACTACTTCGGAAATCTGGATTTCAACCACCTGGCCCTGTCCAAGGGTCTGGTGGAACTGAACCAGTTGGATCCGGAGGGACGGATCGTCATGAGGACCGATATCCCCTCTCTGCAGGGGATCCACGAGGAGGCCACCGGCGCGCTGTCCAGCTACAACGCCTACTGGTCTGATCTCGAGGTCCTGGGGATCTATTAGGATTTAGACAATCACAGATTGCACCTACCCACTCACGCTTGATCGCGGCTGTTGCAGTTCCCTCGCAGATACAATTCCCTTTTGTTCCCGAACCTTGCATTAGATACGAAGGTATGCATTATTGGGGAGTATGGAGAGGATACGCAGAGTTGCTGTTCTGGGCGCAGGGGCGATGGGGGGATTCCTGGCCTCCCGTTTCTGTGACGCCCCGTATTTTTCGACGGAGTTGATCGCCGCCGGCCGCTACTATGACAGCCTGAGCCGGGAGGGGCTGGTCGTGAACGGGAAAACGTACCGTCCCGCCGTAGTGCATCCGGATGACCCCGGGCCTCCAGCGGATCTGCTCGTGGTTGCCCTGAAGCACCATCAGTTGGAGGAGGGTATCCGCGATCTGGCAAGCAGGATCGGCGGCGACACCACGATCATCTCGGTGATGAACGGCCTGGAGAGCGAGCAGATTATCGGATCGCTTTACGGCATTGAGAAGATGCTCTACACCATTTCCGTAGGAATCGATGCGGTGCGGGAGGGCAATCGGATTACCTTCACCAAACCGGGGATTCTCTACTTCGGGGAGCTGAGTAATGTCGAATCAACCCAGAAGGTGCTGAGGGTACGGGAGGCATTTGCCGAGGCAGATATCCCCTGCCAGGTGCCGGAGGACATGCAGCGTATGCTGTGGTGGAAATTGATGATCAACGCCGGCATCAACCAGGCCTCCGCGGTTCTGCGGGCTCCCTACGGGGTGTTTCACGTTTCCCGGGATGCCCGAAACCTGATGGAGGCGTTGATGCGGGAAGTGATCGAATTGGCGGGGGTTGTCGGTATCGACCTGGTAGAAGATGATCTGCAAAAGTGGTACGGCTTTCTCATGCAGCTTTCCCCGGAGGGAAAATCCTCCATGCTACAGGATGTCGAGGCGGGCCGCAAAACCGAGGTCGAGATTTTCAGTGGAAAGATATGCGAGCTGGGAAGGAAACACGGGGTCGCCACGCCGGTAAACCGCACGGCCCTGCAGATCATCAAGGTGATGGAGAGGTAACAGGCGGCCGCGAAGGCCCGGAGGTAGTATGGCCAGAGTACGATTCGACGTTCAGGGAACGGAGGTCTTCAGGACCAGGCTTCGTGTGCGGGTGGATGATATCAACTACGGGGGGCACCTGGGAAACGATTCGGTTCTGACCCTCTGCCAGGAGGCGCGTATCCGTTTCTTTGCGGACAACGGGCAGAGCGAGATGAATCTGTTCGGAAAGGCGATCATCATGACCGACGCCATGATCCTCTACAAAGCGGAGGGGAATCTGGGCGATGATATCGAAGTCAGCCTGTATCTGGACGATATCGGGAGGCGGGGCTTCGACCTGTACTACCTGCTGGAATGCGGCCGGCGGGAGATTGCCCGGGTTAAAACGGGGATCGTCTTTTTCGATTACCGGGAACGTAAGATCGCCTCTTGCCCGAAAGGATTTTTAGACAAGTTCATGAAAAACGAACACTCGGAGGTGACTCCATGAGGTCACAGTTTGTGCTGTATGTACTCATCTTTCTGCTTATACTAGGGGCCACGACGGTCGGTATTTTCTACAAAACCCCGGAGCCGCGGATCGAGCATACAACGGTGCGCGGGCAGGAGGCCGTATTCC
This sequence comes from uncultured Spirochaetaceae bacterium, assembly GCA_964520025.1. Lineage (GTDB taxonomy): Bacteria > Spirochaetota > Spirochaetia > SZUA-6 > DRHE01 > JAFGQJ01. The sequence goes on along the minus strand of CAZFMD010000284.1, from coordinate 1,102 downwards.
AGGGCAGCGGCCTGTACCGATACGATCCGGTTGTGGTAGTGCGGGAGGGAGTAATCTGGGATGTGATCAACCTCTCGATTGGGCTGCCCCTGTTTGCCGCAGCCATTGTCCTGGCTCTGCGGAACTCTCTGCGGGGGCGACTGCTCCTTGGCGGCATGCTTGCTTATTTTTTTTACGTGTACCTGATGTATGCGACCATGATGGCTTTCAACCCCCTGTTTTTGGTCTATGTGGCCGTCTTTGCCCTGAGCCTGGTCGGTTTCTTCCTGAACATGAGCCGGATCGACGTGGCGGGCCTGCCTGCGTGCTTCTCTCCTCGCTTCCCCAGAAGCGTATTCATCGTCTTTTCCCTGGTGCTGAGTGTCGCTCTGCTCCTGCTCTGGATCGCCCGCATCGTTCCCATCATGATGAGCGGCCAATTTCCAGAGGAACTGGCGGGGATCACCACCCTGGAAACACAGGCTCTGGATCTGGGTCTGATTGTCCCCCTGGCGCTCTGCTCGGCCATCCTGCTGTGGCGGCGGTCTCCATGGGGTTATCTCCTGACATCAGTGGCCATTACCTTCGGCTTTATGATGTTTGTGACGATTCCCGCCTGGATCGTCGTGCCATTGATCCGGGACGGGCAGGTGAACCTGATAGAGGGGATTCCGTTTGCTCTCCTCTGCCTGATCGGACTTGTGCTTGTGGTTCTATTCTATCGAGGCGTGGTGAGGCAGAAGGTATAGGGGAGTGATTTTCAACGCAGGGATTTGAAGGAGCCCTCTTCCCGGGATTTCTGAATCTTCTCCATCTTTTTGAAGTATTCGGTCTGCTTGGAGATTTCCTCGTTGTCGGAGGTGAAGATGCGGTTGTCCACGACTTTGATCTTCTTGTTTTCGAACAGCCGCTGCAGAACGCTCTTACCTTCCTCCATGGACATGCCCACCATGTTGATCAGCTCTTTGGGCCCGAAGTCGAAGGTGTAGGGCTCTCCCGGACCGGATTGAACGCGGTTTTTCTCCATCTCCAGCCAAAGTCGATCGTAGAGCCGGCCCAGCGGGTTGGACATGATCGTGTTGGCCAGCTGCCGATACACGACCCAGATCCGTTCGGCCAGCAG
>CAZFMD010000283.1:0-3704 GCA_964520025.1 uncultured Spirochaetaceae bacterium | reverse complement strand
CGAAAGGTCTATGTGCGGGAGCCGGATCAAATCCGCAACGAATATCTGTCCATGACCATCGACGGGCGAAAGCTCAACGAAAAGGAGATGAAGCGGGAGCTGGCCAAGCAGCAGCGGGGCGGAGGTCGGGACGGCAACGGGGAGTTTCAAAGTCCCTTCAGCGAAGAAGCAGCTGCCCTCTATGATTTCGTACTCGAGGGGCCCGAGCTTTTCGAGGGGCAAGCCGTATGGATCTTGAAGTTCACACCGAAACAGGAGGAGGAGGACCTCTTCACCGGCAGCACCTATATCTCTCAGGCGGACTATCAACCCGTGTATGTGGAGATGGCTCCGGCGGTGCTGCCCCGCGTTCTGGAGGAGTTCTCCATGAACATACGTTTCGCCGAAGTCGAGGGCTACCGGCTGCCCTCCGTGTTCAGCATGGATATGCGGGTTCGGGTAAGTTTTCTGGTCACCCTGGCCGACCGAACCTTGAGTATCGAGGACCGCTACTCGGATTACCGGCTCAACGTGGGACTGGTGGAGGAGGTCTTCAGCGCAGAGTAGAACCAACCTCTGTCGTAATTCTATTTGCCATATTGAAGAACTCCCGCTATCCGAATAAAATTACGACGTGCCTGAGATATCCAGATTCTTGGGAATTGTAATTGGTATTTTTCCGCGGGAACACCCTCCTCCGCATTTCCATGCCGCTTATAGTGAATATCAGGTAACTGTAGAGGTCGAAAATGGAACAGTGCATGGCGGTTTCACGATTCATCCTGATTTCCATACCCTGTGCTGGCCGAACGCGGCCGATTTCGCACCGGAGTATCTCTACGAAAAGGTACGGCTGACCGTGAAAAGAAAAAAGGAGCGCAATATGGGACGCACGTTAGTAGCAGTACTGTCAATCCTTGCCGTTGTCATGCTGCTCGCCGGCTGCGGTGCAAAAACCGGGCAGGCAGCAGGGGAACAACCCGCTGCGGAGGAAGCAGCCGCGGAGCAGGGAGTTGCCGCAAGCGATCGGGACGTAGAGCCGGGGGACGCCGAGGCCCCGACAGAGGTGAGCTTTGCCGCCGATGTGGCTCCGATTTTCGCGGCCAAGTGCAACGCCTGTCACCATCCTGAAAACGCCGTCAAGGTCGACCTGACCCGGCCCTTCCACCCCGAGCTGGGGATCATCAACAGGCCCAACACCTGGACCAAGTCTTCCAGGCCCATCCTGGTCGTTCCCGGAGATCCGGATTCGAGCGCCCTGATCTGGAAGGTCGAGCAGACAGACCTGGAGCTCAAGGTGGACGGAGACCCCATGCCCTGGCACATCCCTCCCCTCACGGATCGTGAGCTTGAAAATCTCCGCCAGTGGATTGTTCAGGGCGCAAAGGAGGACGATGTGTACCGGAACACCATCACCCGCATCATGGGTGACGGGGTGTCTCTGGGCTCCCGGGGGGGCAGGTGCGCCTACTGCCACTATCCCGACGCAGCCTACGGTCCGGATCTGACCGACCTCTTCGACCCGCAACGGGGCAGCGTAAACGTCGCCTCTATGTTCGGGGATCCGCGCATTGTTCCCGGGGACCCGGAGTCCAGCCTGCTGTTCACCAAAGTCAGGGGAGAACCCCTGCCCCCGAATCTCGGACGGCCCATGCCGCTGCATTACGAGCGGCTGACCGCAGAGGAACAACAGGTTCTGCGCGACTGGGTTGCAGAAGGGGCAAAGAACAACTAACACCATTACTGCTCGGTTCGGCACTCACTCTTCGCTACTGCGGGGTGAAGGAGTTCGAGACAGTGAAAACCTTGGGTTTGACACCGCCATCATGATATGATACATATGTTTTGCATGACGAGGATGAATCAGAATCCACAGTTCCTCCAGGACTATTTTCTAGCCTGGTATCCAAAGTGGTTCCCCTAGTCTCAACTCTCCTACCATAACAGCTGTCAAAGCTGCATTTCAGGGTCGCTCGCCTGTTGAACATCCGAGGCTTTGAACATGAACACCCAACGATCCTTTTCGAGGCAAGCGACGAAACAAGTTTGCAATGAGGAGATAATAAATCATGAATACTTTCGAACAAATCGTAGAGGCCACGGTCTCCGGAGACGAGGAGCGCTGCGTGGCTTTAGCCCAAGAGGTTCTGGCGAGCGGAGCGGATCCGCTCCAGGCCATCGAGCAGGGATACACCAAGGGAATGGCCATCGTCGGTGATAAATTCTCCAGGATGGAGTACTACCTGCCCGAGTTGATCCGATGCGCCGATGCCATGAAGGCGGCCATGGACGTGCTGAAGCCTCACCTGGGGAAGACCCAGGACAACAATATCCAGGGCAGCGTAGTGATCGGAACGATCCAGGGGGATCTCCACGACCTGGGCAAGAACATCGTGAAGACCATGCTGCAGGCAGCAGGCCTCACGGTTCACGATCTGGGCTGCGACGTTCAGCTGCGCTCGTTCATCGACAAGGCGGAGGAGCTGGATGCCGACGTGATCGCCGCTTCGGCGATCCTCACCACCACCATGGCCTACATGCCTGATCTGGTGAATCTTCTGGCCGACATGAACCTGCGGGAGCGGTTCAAGGTCATGGTCGGAGGCGCTCCGGTCACTCCGGAGTACGCCAAGGAAACCGGTGCGGACGGCTACGGAGAAAACGCCGCTGAAGCCGTGGAGAAAGCCAAAGTCCTGGTACAGTCCAAGAAAGGGGGTAACTAGTATGATCGGCTTTTGGGATGTTTACCAACGCAGTGAAAAAGGCCCGTTCGTCAAGGAACAGGAGTTCGACAGACAGGTGGGAACCGTGGCCAACCAGCTCGTACAGAAGCACGGCATTCGCTTCGACCCAGAACAGGTCATCCCCTCGGATGACGCACTGGCCGACAAGGTGTATCAGGCTGCTCTGGAGCTGTTTCTGGAGCTGGGGATCTACTGCCGCGACACCAGCCGTCTGATCCAGTTCAGCCCGGAGGAGATTCAATGGGCCCTGCAGCACGCCCCCACCACCGTAACCTACGGTCAGGGACCGGACACCCGGGTCATGCGGCACCGCAAGGTCGAAGACTCTCTGCCCCCGTTCTGCCTCAACACCCCGGTGGGTTGCACCGTGGCGGAGGAACGCTTCGTGGCCATGGTGCAGAGCTACGCCCAGGAACCGTTGAGCGACACCTTCTCCAGCGCCTTCAGCCAAACCGTGGGTGGACGGCCCATCAAGTCCGGAACACCTCAAGAGGTCGAAGCGGCGATCTGGAACGTGGTCAAGCTTCGCGAGGCAGCCAGGGCCGCCGGGCGTCCGCTGATCGGCATCCACAACCTCATCTCCAACGCCGAGAAGACCGACGCCACTCTGGCGGCGATCCAGGAGCAGTTCGGCGCCCATCCGAACGACGGTCTGGGCGTGGCGGCCATCGCCGAGATGAAAGCCGACTACGAGCGCATGAAGAAAGTCGTGTTTCTGGATCACAAGGGCTACAACCGCTACGGGTTGTACGGACCGATCATGGGCGGATACGCCGGGGGGCCGGAAGCCACGGCGATCGTACACGTGGCGCATCACTTCCTGGGCCTGCTGGCCTTCGGTGCCCAGTGGCACGACGGCTTCCCCCTGCACCTGATGCAGGGCTGCAACTCGACCCGGGACCTGCTCTGGCTGATCAGCGTTACCGGCCAGGCCCTGGCGCGAAACACCCACCTGCTGATCGGGGTCAGCCCCTTCACCGC
>CAZFMD010000282.1:2100-3725 GCA_964520025.1 uncultured Spirochaetaceae bacterium | reverse complement strand
GGCGGACCACGGAGCTGTTCAACTCCGCACCGATGCGCTACACCCACTACTGGGGCATGCCTGAGCTGCGGCAGCGGCTGGCAGAAAAACTTGAAGCCGAATGCCGGATCAGCGCGGATCCGGAGAGAGAGCTCCTGGTGACCCACGGGGTACAGGAAGCTCTGTACGTGGTAATGCGCACCCTGCTGCGTCCCGGCGAGGAGGTGTTGATACCCTCGCCTCACTACGCAAACTACCTGCTGAATACGGTGGCCTGCGGCGCGGAGCCGGTGTTTGTTCCGCTGAGAGAGACGAATGGATTCCTGCCGGATATGGGCGAGTTGGAAGCGGCTCTCAGTGAGAAGACCCGCCTGCTCATTTTTTCCAATCCCAACAATCCTCTGGGCGTGGCCTGGCCGGACAGCACCATCGAGGAGGTTGCCGATTTCGTCAGAAGGCACGATCTGCTGGTCGTGGTGGACGAGATCTATCGGGATTTCGCCGCTCCCCGGCCGCCTCTGAGCATCGCCTCCCTGCCGGGGATGCGTGAGCGGACCTTCACGCTTCAGGGTTTTTCCAAGAGTTACTTCATGATGGGCATGCGGATAGGATACATGGCCGGACCCGAGGAGGCGCTGCTGCACGTCAAGCAGCTGCACTATCTGATCATGCTCTGTCCCTCGCGCATCGCCCAGTACGCGGCCCTGGCCGCTCTGGACTGTCCGGCCGAGCATCTGGAACCGATGCACCGCGAGTACCGGGAAAAGCTGCGGATTCTCTATGAAGGAGTTGCGGGGATCCGGGGGGTGAGCTGTGTCGAACCGAACGGTTCCTTCTACGTGTTTCCGAATTTCTCCGGCTTCGGATTGAGCTCCATGGATCTGGCAGTAAAGCTGATAGAGGAGGCGGGGGTTATGACCCTTCCCGGAACCGAGTTCGGACCGGCCGGAGAAGGGCACCTGCGCCTGTCCATAGTCTCGGACCGGGATCGCCTGGAGGAAGGGGTGGGACGTCTACAGCGTTTCGCTCGGCAGAGGAGCAACCAGCGTGGCCGGTAGCTATGACCTGCTAGAATCGGCCCGCGGCAAGCTCGAAACCCTGCGCGCGATCCGCAGGGACATCCACAAACACCCCGAGCTGGGCATGCAGGAGACCCGCACTGCGGCGTTGGTCGCCGAGCACCTCCGGGACCTAAAGATCGAGGTGCAGACCGGAGTCGCCGGCACCGGGGTCGTGGGGCTGCTGCGGGGCGGCGAGCAGGGGAAAACCGTGGCGCTTCGTGCCGACATCGATGCCCTGGCAATGGAGGAGCTAAGCGACTGCCCCTACGCATCGCAGAATCCGGGGGTGGCTCACACCTGTGGTCACGACGCCCACACGGCGATCCAGCTGGGGGCGGCCATGCTGCTTGCCGAACGGAGAGACAGCATCGCCGGAAACGTCAAGTTCATCTTTCAGCCCAGCGAGGACACCCTGCCCGGAGGCGCGCTGCCCATGATCGAGGCGGGGGTATTGAAGAAACCCCGGGTCGATGCCATCTTCTCCCTGCACCTCTATCCCCAGTTTGAGCAGGGAACCGTGGTTGTCAAAAGCGGGGCGGCCACTCACTGTTCGGTCAGTTTTACCCTGACGATTCGCGGGACCGG
>CAZFMD010000282.1:0-2000 GCA_964520025.1 uncultured Spirochaetaceae bacterium | reverse complement strand
GCGGGGCGGCCACTCACTGTTCGGTCAGTTTTACCCTGACGATTCGCGGGACCGGGGGCCATGTGGGAATGCCCGACAAGGTGCTCAATCCCCTGCTCCTGGCGGCGCTGGTCATGACCAACACCCAGAGCCAGATCCCGAAAGGCCTCGTCCCGGGGGAGTCTCTGATCTTCGAGTTCGCCTCGATCCACGGCGGCACCGTGTGCAATATCGTTCCCCCGGAGGTCGTGCTCAAGGGAGGGATCCGGGTACCGTCTGCAAAGCTGCTGGAGCAGCTGACCCGGCGCTTTGAGACTCTGATCCGCGGGGTGGTCGAACCGGCGGGGGGGAGCTTTACCCTCGAGATGCAGAGCGGCTACCCTGCGATCTTGAACGATCCGCAACTGGTCAGCCTGTGGAAGCAGGCGGCGGCAAAGGTTTTGGGGGAACAGCAGGTGATCGAATACGATAGAATCATGACCGCCGGGGATGACGCCGCCTATTTTCAGCAGCGGGTTCCCGGGGTGTACTGGTGGTTGGGCATCGCCAATGCCGCCGAAGGCTTCGATCAACCGCTGCACAGCCCCCACTTCGATTTCGACGAAGAGGTGCTGACTGTAGGCGCGGCGGTGCAGGCCCAAGCGGTGATGGATTTTCTGGAAATGGAATAGCGGAGGAACGAAGCACATATGGTAAGACCGCGGGAAGCGGTGATCGAAGTGAAACGGTCAGGATTGACAAGCCCCGGATGCATATTTATACTTAGTACTCTGTGTACGGCATCGCGGTCTGCAGCAGCAAAAGCGAATGAGTGAAAAAATAACGGTCAGGATTTCGCCTCTGCACTGGCTGAGGCAGAGAATTTTTCTCTTCCGTCACCCCTGGATTGATATCATCGAGTACGTAGCTCTGATCGCCCTGATCATCTGGTTGATGTCGATGAGCACCGCCCGCCTGGGCTACTACTGGCAGTGGTTCCGGGTTCCCAGGTACCTGTTTCAGATCAAAGACGGACGGCTGATAGCCGGGGAGCTGATCAAGGGTCTGTTCTTCACCTTTCGCATCTCCGGGGTGAGCCTGTTGCTGGCTCTGGCCGTGGGTTTGACCACGGCCCTGGTGCGGCTGTCCGGATCGTTCATGGGCCGGATTCTCTCCCGATTGTACCTGGAGACGATCCGCAACACCCCCCTGATCGTGCAGATCTACCTGATGTACTTCGTCATCGGCCCGATCATCGGGCTCGGACGCTTCGGTTCGGCGGTGCTGGCCCTGACCTTGTTCGAGGGGGCCTACATGTCGGAGATCTTCCGCGCCGGCATCACCTCCCTGCGCAAGGGGCAGTGGGAAGCGGCCCACAGCCTGGGGCTGAGCGGATTTTATACGTACCGGGATGTGATCCTTCCCCAGGCCATCCGCCGGATCCTTCCCCCATTGACAGGCCAGGTCATCACCCTGATCAAGAACTCGGCTCTGGTCAGCATCGTATCCCTCAGTGACCTGGCGTTGAATGCAAAAATCATCGCGGCGGATACCTTCCTGACTTTCGAAATCTGGTTTACAGCCGCGGCGATCTACCTGGTGATCACCATCGCGCTGTCCACGTTGGCCTTTTACCTCGAGAAGCGGTTTAAAATCCTGACCTGATGCAGGAGCTATAGGCATGAGCGAAAAACAGCTGGGCGAACATATCATCACAATCGAAAACGTCAACAAGACCTTTACCGGGGGAGTCCAGGCCGTGAAGGAGTTTTCTACCAAGATCCGCCGCCGGGAGGTGGTGGTGATCATGGGTCCATCCGGTTCGGGCAAGTCCACTCTGCTGCGCTGCCTCAACGGCCTGGAGGAGCCGGACAGCGGCACCATCGTCGTGGACAGCATCCCCCTGGACGACAACAGGAAGCACCGTCTGGAGATCCGCAAAGAGGTGGGCATGGTATTTCAATCCTTCAACCTCTTTCCCCACCTAACCGCCCTGGAGAACGTGAATCTGGCCCAGATCCGGGTCAGGAAGAAGAGCCAGA
>CAZFMD010000281.1:0-3735 GCA_964520025.1 uncultured Spirochaetaceae bacterium | reverse complement strand
GAGGTCACTACATCGAACACCCCCACACGCTGGAGAACTTCCGCTCCGAGTTCTTCGTGGACAGCCTCTTCCAGTCCCTTACCTACGAACAGTGGAGTGCCTCCGGTCGCTACGATGCGGTACAGCTGGCCCGTGAAAAGGCGCAAGCTTTAATAGAGGCGTACGAGAGACCTCCTATGGATCAAGGACTGGAAGCGGAAATCGACGCTTTCGTGGAGCGCCACTGGGTCAAGTGAGGAGCGCAGAGATTCGACGCCAGCAGCCGACCGAAGGCCGCGGCGCGGTGAGCATCCCCGGCGACCGGGGCCACGCAAAAGCAACAGCCCCCCGCAAAGCTGGGCGGGTCGAAGTCAAGGATCAGGTGGCCGAGGAGCTCGCGAAGCTGGCCTCTTGAGGAGACGCGACAAGGTGAGCAAGGATTTCGTCACAGAGGATCGAGGGGACGGAAAAGGGCTGGGGGTGTATGCGCTCCGGTCCTACCGTCGCGGGGAATTGATCGCCGTTGTCAGCGGTGAAATCGTAGGTGAGCACCGCTTGCACACGCTACAGCTCGCTCCTGACACCCATCTGTATGATCCCGAGTTTACAGGCTGCCTGTTGCATAGCTGTGGCCCCAATGCGATCATCGATCCGGCCAAACGGGAGGTTACTGCTGCAAGAGACATCGGGATCGGTGAGGCCATTACCGTAGACTACGCACACACCGAGGACCGCCTGGTCAGGCAGTTCGCCTGCATGTGCGGCAGTCCCAACTGCCGCCGCTGGATCAAGGGGCGAAAAGAGGAGATCACCCCAGAAGGCCGGGATTACCTGGCCCGCTTCGAAAGCGCCTGATTTCCGCCGACTCAGGCAGACGTCTACAGTATCCGCGGCCTGAACCCGGCGCTCATCAGCTCAAGGCAGGTTGAAAGCCGCCAGAGTTTCAGGCAGGGGAACACCCTGCTCGTCCCAACCCATAATTCTATAAAAATCCTGAACCATGGGCTTCAGCTCCACCTTGGCCCCGGTGGACGGGCCCTCCCCGATCGGTTCGTTGAGGAATTTTTCCGGCAGGGTATCCAGGTCCGAGGTTGCGCCGAAGCGCAGGTTGAACAGTTTCTCCATGTTCACGATCCGCTCTCCGATGTACAGCAGTTGTTCCCTTGTGAGTTCCAGACCGGTCAAAGCCCGAACCAGCCGCGTCTCTTTCTCCAGGTCGTAGTTCCCCGCAATGGTTAGGGCCGGCACCTTGCAGATTCCCAGGGAATCGATGATCGAGCTCACGATCAGGCAGTAGCGCACAAGGGCACCCTTGCCTCCGGTGGCCATGCGGTTGACAGCCTGGCGGGTTCCGAATTCCTTTTCCGCCCTCTCCGGGGTGTAACGGAACTCCGGGACCGGATACACGCTTGTAAAATCCCCACCCCTCATGCTTACCGCGTAGGAGAGGGCCGTGCCCATCATTCCCCGGGGATCAGACCCGTACAGCTCCACGCCCTTCACGTGGTAGGCGTACTTCTCCGCCTCCTTGCCGATTCGCTGAGCGGCCCTGAAAACTCCATCCGCCAGGATGTCTCCGATCCCCTGCCGGGTCGCAATCCTGTTCATGATCTGTTCCATGGCCTCGGCGTTGCCCCAGGAGAGATCGATTCCGTCGAGCTGTTCTCTGGAGATGATGCCCCTGTCGTACAGGTCCATGGTAAAGGCGATTACCGATCCGGTGGAGATTGTGTCTACACCGAGGATATTGCACAGATTGGATAGATACATGAGGCTTTCAGGATCGGTAAGACCGCAGAGGGCCCCTAGATCGATCACCGTCTCGTACTCCGGACGTCCGCCCCGAAAACCCCTGTACTTTCCCTCCTTCAGCTCCACCTCGGCCTTGCAGTGCACGATGCAGCGGGGACAGGTGATATTGCGAACCACGTAGGACTTGAGGTTCCGACCGTCGATACGCTCAGCCCCCTCCAGCTGCATGGAGCGGTAGTTGCGGGTACCCAGCAATCCCATCTCGTTCAGCTCCAGCACGTCTCCGGAGCTGCCCAGCTGGGAGTAGTCCCGATAACGGGAAACGCTGTCCCGGATGCTCTTCACGTATTCCCGTATCGCCGGCATCGCTTCCGGGGACGTTTTTTCTCCCCTCGCCGCGCTGCTCACGCTGATGGCCTTGAGCAGCTTGGAACCCATCACCGCGCCCATGCCCGTATGGCCGGCCGCATGATCGATCCCCGCCATGATGCAGGCGTAGAGCACGCGGTTTTCTCCGGCGACTCCGATGGTGAGGATCTCCGCGGTCTGGTCACCGATGAGGGTCTTGACAGCGGTGTCGGTCTGACGGGTGTCCTTGCCCCACAGATCCCGGGCGTCTTCGAAGCGCACACCCTCCTCATCGATGGCCAGGAACACCGGTGTTTCTGAAGCACCGCGGATGATCAGGGCAGCGATTCCGAGGCAGCGGAGCTTCGTACCAAGAAATCCGCCCATGCTGGAACTGCCGATCAGGCCGGAGAGGGGTGAGAGGGCATTGACATGCACCCGGGAGGAGGAGGGGGCGGCGCTTCCGGTCAGAAGCCCCAGGCTCACGACCATTATGTTCTCAGGACCCAGGGGGTTCGTAACCTCCGAGAGATTTTCGTAGAGAAAGTGTATGTTGTAGCCGAAACCGCCGAGAGTTTCCAGGGCCAGCTTTTCGGTGAACTCCCGGATATCGACTTGCCGGCCTGTCAGATCGATATCGACGATTCTGCCGAAACTGCCGTTTCCGTCCATATGAATGCTTTCACCTCACAGACGCCATACTACCACACCCGACTGCTGTTTTGTCAAAACATCACTCTCGTTCTATCTTTTATCTCCTCAGAACGGCACTGTTTTCCTCTGAATGCTCCGCATACCGGTCCCGAAACGGCGACCTGAGAAGCCGCTCGGTACGCAGAGGAGTTTTTATATTTGACGTGAGTAGAACGCTACCTCCGAGTAGACTTCCGGAAACGGTCACTCGGGTACGCAACTTCTCATTGACCTGAGTGCTCGGGCATCACTAAAATGTAACGGAGAGGTCGTCCAAATGCAGACCGGCGAGATGAGCATGAATGAGAAAGAAGAAGCAGTGCGGGTTCAGCTTCGATCAAGCCTCGACAAGGAGGGGCAGATCCATTGCGCCGTTGGCCATCGGATCGCCGCAAGGGTTGGAGTGGAACCGCTGTTCGTGGGTAAGCAGGCCGATGAGCTCGGTATCCGCATCTCCCACTGCCAGTTGGGATTGTTCGGATACACGCCGAAAAAAGGAATGCCCGGCTACAGGGTGGTGAAAAAACTCGACAATCGGCCGGATGCGGCGTTCGCGTCGGTTCGAAAGGCTGCCGAGCACGGACGAATACCCTGCCTGACACTGTGGCGCCTGGCCACTCAGTACGGGCACACGAAGAGGGATATGGGCAACATCGCAGAAACTCTGGAACTCAAAATTACCCCCTGCCAGTTGGGCTGCTTCTGAGGGATAAAAACTATAGCATCATCCTGGCCGGATCTACAATCGTCTCCTCTCCATTACGTAGGTGAAAAGGATATCCTCCTCGCAGATCTGCTTGAGCCTATCCTCCCTACCGGAAAGGATCCGTCTTTCGTAGTCTCCCAGCCGCCCCATATCAGCGTTCCGTTTCCTCGGAACCCTGTCCTGCGAAACCAAACCTCAACTCGGAAAGGGTCAGCTGAACGAGCTGTGCGACACCGGGCTGCTTGTCGAAGCTCCAT
>CAZFMD010000280.1:0-3799 GCA_964520025.1 uncultured Spirochaetaceae bacterium | reverse complement strand
GCGGACATGTACGAGTGCCCGGTCTGGGATGAGATGATCCACGTGGACGGCAAGGAGGTCTGGTTCACCCAGATGATTCCCCAGGAGGCGATCGTCATCCCGGAGAACATCGATGCGGTCCGGGCGGCCATGCGGCTGCAGTCCGACTACCTCGAGGCGATCGGTGAAACCAACAAATTCTTACGAATCGGAGAGCTGATTTGATCGACGATTCGATTCTCACCCTGGACGACATCTCCGTAGAGGGGAAGACCGTGCTGCTGCGGGTGGACATCAACAGTCCGGTGGACGAGTCCAAGCGGATCAAGGACCGCACGCGTATCCTCAGATGCCTGCCCACCATGCGGGAGCTCCACGCGGGGAAGGCAAAATTGGTCGTTCTGGCCCACCAGGCCGATCCCATCGAGTACCAGAACTTCACGGTGCTCGAGGAACACGCCCGGATCCTGTCGGAGCTCCTGGGCACCAGGGTCGAGTACGTGGACGACGTGGCCGGGCCTTTCGCCATCGATAAGATCCGGGCCATGCAGCCGGGGGATATCCTGCTGCTCGACAATGTGCGCATCTGCACAGAGGAGACGATCATCTTCGAGAAGGAGGTCAAGCTGCCCCCGGAGGATCAGGCCCGCACCACGGTCGTACGCCGGCTCAGCCCCCTGGCGGATGTCTACGTGTGCGACGCCTTCGCTGCGGTGCATCGATCCCAGCCAACCCTGGTGGGATTTCCCGAGTTGCTTCCTTCAGCCGCGGGCAGGCTGTTCGAAGAGGAGCTCAGAGTCCTGAGCAGGGTCAAACAGAATCCCGAGCGGCCCTGCCTCTTCATCCTGGGAGGCGCCAAGATCCTGGACGCCTTCCGGATGATGCGTTCGGCTCTGGAGGACGGGTCGGCGGACAAGATCCTGACAACCGGACTGGTGGCCCAGATCATGCTCAAAGCCAAGGGAGTCCACCTGGGGCGGGCCAGCGAAGCGTATCTGGAGAAGAAGAATCTTCTGGAGTTCGTTCCGGCGGCGGAGGAGAGCCTCAAAAACCACGCGGAGCGGATCGTCTGCCCCGAGGATCTCGCCGTGGAGACCGCGGGACAGCGCAAACAGCTGGATGTGGGCGCGCTGCCCGATGAACAGCCGATCGCCGACATCGGGGAGCGAACGATCCAGCGCTACTGCACTCTCATCGCTGAAGCCAAGACCGTCTTTGTGAACGGGCCGGCCGGAGTGTATGAGAATCCCCTCTTTGCCCTGGGCACGAGGCGCATCTGGGAAGCGGTGGCCGCTTCGGAGGCGTTCAGCGTACTGGGCGGGGGCGATTCCATAGCCGCGGCCAAGCTGTTCGGCCTTCAGGAGCAAATATCGTTCATCAGCACGGCCGGGGGCGGATTGATCCGCTTTCTGGCCGGAGAGAAACTGGCCGTGGTGGAGGCTTTAGAAAAATCGGCGGCAAGATTTCACGGCAAGGTTCGACCGCAAGACCTGACAAATAGATAGAATAAAAGAGAAATGGAGGAATTCGAGTGAAAAAACTACTGAAGAACCTGTTCGGTACCGAACAGGTATTGACCGTGATCCCCGGAACCCTGGTGGCAGTCGCCGTAATGCTGCTGTCGCTGCTGGCGGCCAGGTATCTGGGGGAGTTCTTCAAAGCCCAGTTCAATCTGCAGAAATCGCCGGTATCCACCTTTCTTCTGGCCATCATCCTCGGGATGCTGCTGCGCAACATCATCAAGTTCCCGAAGATATTCGAACCGGGATTCAAATTCTGCGTGGCCAAGCTGCTCAGGCTGGGGATCATCTTCCTGGGAATCCGCCTGAGCATTCTGGCCGTGGCCAAGATCGGCCTGGTTGCAGTGATCGTTGTGGTTATCTGCATCACCGCAGGCATCGTGCTGGCCAGTCTCTACGCGCGGATATTCAAGGTGAGCAGCCGGCTCGGCACCCTGATCGCGGCGGGTACCGCCATCTGCGGGGTGAGCGCCATCGTGGCCACCTCCCCGGCCATCGGCGCCAAGGAGGAGGAAACCGCCTACGCCATCAGCACCATCACCATATTCGGCCTGGTGGCCACGCTGCTGTACCCCTACCTGGCCGAGCTGGTCTTGAGGCTAAGCCTGGGACAGGCCGGAATTTTCCTGGGCACCGCGATTCACGACACCTCCCAGGTGACCGGGGCGGCCTTCATCTACGACCAGATCTGGAACCGGGAGGTCTCCAGGATCGCCATCACCACCAAGCTGGTGAGAAACACCTTCATGATGGCGGTGATCCCGATACTCTCGGTGATGTACGCACGGAAGAACGCTGCCGACCCGACCGGCGATGCCGCCGGTGCCAGGCGCGTCAAGGTTCTCAAGCTCTTTCCCACCTTCGTGCTGGGGTTTCTGATCTTGGCCATCTTCCGTTCGATCGGGGACGCCTTCACATCCGGGCAGTCGGGTCGATTCCTCTTCTGGGGGAGTGCGGAGTCTTGGACCTCGTTTTACTCGGCTATCAAAGAAGCGGCCACCTATCTGCTGTCCATCGCCATCGCCGCCGCGGGCCTGAGCACCCAGTTTTCGAAGCTCAAGCAGCTGACGATCAAACCGTTTCTGATCGGCCTGCTGGCCGCGGTTTCCGTCGGCTTGATTAGCTTTATTCTGGTGCAGATCCTGCGGGGACCGATCAACGCACTGCTTCCCGCATGAGGCGAGTCGAGCTGCCCTACGGAGAGGGCAGACGGATAGTAGAGGTGCCGAAACAGCGTCTGGCCGGCATCTATCTGCCCCGGCATCTGCCCGCCGCAGCGGACCTGGAGGCTGCGATCCTGTCGGCTCTGGAGAATCCGCTAGGCGGAAACGATCTGGCCCGCCTCGCCGCCCCGGGCAGGAGCGTGGCCATCCTGGTCGACGACATTACCCGTACGGTCCCCACGGCGCGGATCCTGGACATCTTCCTGCCGTACCTCGAGCGCCTGGGGTTCGAGCTCCAGCGGATCACGGTGATCTGTGCCGTGGGGGCTCACCGGGGGCTCACAGAGCAGGAGCTCGAGCGGCTCCTGGGCCGCTACGGCGGCCGGCTGCGGGCGGTCAACCACGATGCGGAGGATCAGGAGCAGCTGGTCGCTTTAGGCACCACCTCCCTGGGCACCGAAGTGAAGATCAACAGGATCTTCCACCAGGCGGACGTGAAGCTCATCGTGTGCGACACCGAGTACCACCAGTTCTGCGGCTACGGCGGCGGGGCCAAGTCGGTGCTTCCCGGGATCAGCGACCGGGCTTCGATCCAGACCTGTCACTCCCGCTTCGAGGCCCCGGGGGCGGAACCGGGACGGATCGAAGGCAATCCGGTGCGGGGGGAGATCGAAGAGGCGGGAAGAATGGCAGGGGTCGACCTGATCCTCAACGTGGTACTGAACGACAGGAAGGAGGTCGTTCGTGTGTTCGCCGGGGATATGTTTGACGCCTTCGTGGCCGGTTCCAGGATCGTCGATCAGATGTATCGAGTCACCGTGGAACAGCGAGTGGACACGGTGATCGTGAGCGCCGGGGGCTGGCCCAAGGACATCAACCTCTATCAGGCACAGAAGGCCATCGAGAGCGGCGTACGTATCGTGAAACAGGGGGGTAAGATCGTCCTGCTGGCCGAGTGCCGGGAGGGAGCCGGCTCGAAGTTGTTCCACCAGTGGATGGAGAAGGATCTGGATACAATCATCCGCAAGATCCGAGAGAAGTTTGTCCTGGGAGCGCACAAGGCCTTCCAGTTCGCCCGGGAACTGCTGTGGGCCGACGTGTTTCTATACTCGAGCATGGATCCGGAATTGATAGAGA
>CAZFMD010000279.1:2077-3841 GCA_964520025.1 uncultured Spirochaetaceae bacterium | reverse complement strand
CTACGAGGAATCGGACCTGCTGATCAACATCCCGCTGCGCAGCGCCGATGTCCGGGTCAGTGTTTTTTTCAAGGAGAATCTGGAGGGGATCAAGCGCTGTTCTCTGCGCTCCAAGGGTAACATCGATGTGGCAACCATCGCCCAGAGCCTCGGAGGGGGCGGACACAAGACAGCCGCCGGCTTCAAATGCCTGCGCCCCTTCGACGTGATGAAAGTGGAAATCCTGGAGATGCTGCACGAGTACTTCAACAACCCAGAGGCGCAAAGCGAATAGATGAACATCCCGAATATTCACAAGACAATCCGGTACCGTCTGGTCCCGGCGATCCTTCTCTTGCTCCTGCTGTCCGTGCTATCCAGTTGCAGCGTATTCAAAGAGGATAACGAACCGGAGACGGGCACGCGGAGGATCGTGCCGGAAGTGACCGATGAATCGAGTCCGAGAGGAGAAAACGGCAACGGCATCTACGCAGAGACCCTGGAACTAACCCCCAAGGTGCCTTTGGATGATACGGAGAAGCTGATCCGTGTGATCAATACCAACCTGGATCTGGACACCAATGACGAGCAGATTCTGGTGCTTCGTCATAAGGATGATCCCCAGGCGCTTTTGAAGATCGCGGTGATAGACTACGATCCCATACGGACCACCTACTCCAGGACCTGGGAGAGCCTGACCAATGCCACCAACCTCCGTCTTCTGGACATCTCTTTGAAGGATGTTGTGGGGGATCACAACCTGGAGATCGTTTGCCGCGGTATGAATGATTCTGGTGAGCTTACCCTGGATCTGTTTCGCAAAACCCCTTCCCCAACCGGTCTGGGTCTGTACTTCACCGAAATCCTGCGCATCGTGGCCGACGGCAGCATCGAGATCGATGAGGTTGAGCGCTCCGAAGGCTACCGCTTGGGACAGAAAAACGGCCCCAGTTTCGTGATCTACGCTTACAGCCGGGATCTGGAATCGGAGAACATCCTGGACAAGGTCAAACGCACCTACTACTGGCAGTACCAGCAGAATCGATACGTGCTGACCGGCAAAGAGCAGCTTCCAGGCGCGGTCATAGAGGAAAAACAGCTGGAAGAACTGTTTTCCGATCCGTCTGTAGAGGCCTTCGAGGCGTTTTTGGCCGGCCCCTGGTATCTGGCCGGAACCGACGGCCAGGAGGAGATCCTGCTGTTCCTTCCCGAACAGCGGCGCATCAGCGTGTACTCGGGGGATGTCCAGGAGGTGTACATCTGGCAGGCATCCTTCCGCAGCCTCTCCAGCCGGCTTTTGGCCATCGGCGCCAACGAGTCCATCGAATCGATCGTACGTCACTTCAACATCGAAGTCGTCTCATTGAACACCATCGATGTGTCGATCCGGGGTTCAGAGCAGTGGGACCGCTCCTTCGGGCGCTACTTCAAGCTGAGCGAAGAGCTCCAGCAGGATCTGCTGAGCCAGGACGAGACCCGCATCGACGCCGCGCAGATACAGTTAAACGGACTGTACCAGAGTGGAGCGGGTTTCGAAATCATCTTCGAAGCTCCTTATTTTACCTGGATCGAGGAGGGACGAGACTTCAGCGGTGGGTTCACCGTGATCCATCTGGATCGGGACGTACTGTACCTGCAGGGGATGGATGAGAACGGTCTTCCCACGGACACGGCCACCTACATCATGGAGTACACGGAGAAGCAGGAGGGAACCTACCTGTACCGAACCATGAGCCTGGTTCCGGGCGAGCTCAGCGTGCACGGGGTAACCCCGACCTCGGAGAC
>CAZFMD010000279.1:0-1977 GCA_964520025.1 uncultured Spirochaetaceae bacterium | reverse complement strand
CGGCGGTTCGGACGGGGCGATCGTTTCGGGTGGCTCGAGCTCCGGAGACTGTTCAGGCTCCACGGTCGGCGATCGAGAAATCGGCGATTCCTGGTCTGTCTCCAAGCCGCTGTCCGGCCGAGGTACAGCAAGATCCGCAGGCAGCAACCGCGAGGGAATTGGAGCATACCCTATTCTTTGCTCGCCCTCATCTGTGCGGCCCTCCTCCGCCCGAGCCAGGGCAAGCTCCGGAGAGTCGGGGAACTTCCGGGCCAGGGCTTCCAGCTGTTTCTCCGCCGCCTCTTTGCGTCCTTGCGCCAGCAGATACTCGTAGTGAGCCAGAAGAATCCCCGGCCCTAGGGCCGTATCCCCGTACTTTGCGCTGAGAAGGCCAAAGAGGTTCTCCGCCTCCCTGCCTCGATTCTGTACGATGAATATCCGAGCCTGTAGCAGGCGAATCCGGGCCTCCTGCTCGCTGTTTTCGGGATCTTTATCAATATCGCCCTTATCGTCGCTCAGAAGGGCCTTCAGCGCCTGCTGGAGAGATTTTTCCGACTCCTGAACTAACCCCTCCTGATACAACAGTTGAGCCTGACGGTACAGCCACCTCGGTGTTGTGGGAAAGGAGCGCAGCAGCCCAAGGGCCTGCTCCGTACGTCCGAGCATCTCCAACAGGTCGATCTGGGAGGAGCGGCACAGTTCCCGCTGCCCGGGATCCTGCACCCTGGGAGTATAGATCCGCAGCAGCTCCAGGGCGCGTTCGACGGAAACTTGGGAGTCTGCAGCCTCGATCAGAATCAGACCGAAATCCGGATGGCCGCTGTTTTCCGCCAACCACCTGGTATACGCATCGGCCGCCTCCTGGAGCTTGCCCCTCTCCGACAGATCTCGCGCCTCCACCAGGAGCGCATCCTCCGCGCCTGTACCAATCCGGCTTTCCATATCCTGACCAAGCACAGCAGATGCCGAGACGAGCATCAGTAGAATCGATAGAAAAAAAGTTGGGAAGTTCTGCCGGAACCCCATAAACGCCGTATTTACCTCAAGAGTCGCTTGCCAAATAGGGCACACCAAGAATCGATCGGCAAACACCGTCGACTACAAACGCCCCGCTTCGATCCATTCACCCCGGAAGGTCGATCCCTGCAGGTTGTCTAGACGAACTCGAACAAACGATCCTATCTGCTGCGGGGAACCGGGAAAAACCACCATCTCGTCCCTTTCGGTACGGGCCAACAGTTCTCCCTCGTTTTTTTTGGAGATTCCCTCGACCAACACCTCTACTGTCCTTCCGAGCTTGTCTTTCTTGACCTCCCGGGTGATGCGACGCTGCAGATCGATCACGCCGGTGAGGCGTTCCTGCTTGACCTTTTCCGGCACGTCGTCGCCCAGCTCAAAGGCCCGGGTCCCCTCGCGGGGATTGTAACGATAGGTGAAAGCATCCTCGAATCGGACCTGACGCATCAGATCCAGGGTGAAGCCGTAGTCCTCCTCGCTCTCCCCGGGGAACCCAATTAATATATCGGTCGTAAGCGACGCCTCTGGGATGGTTTTTCGAATCCTCGTGACCAGACCGAGGTACTGTTCGCGGGTATACTTGCGGCCCATGGCTTGGAGGATTCGATTCGAACCGTGTTGAACCGGCAGATGGATATGAGGGCAAAGGGCCGGCTCGGTAGCAATCAGATCGACCAGCTCCCCGCTCATGTCCTTGGGGTGGGAGGTGAGAAAGCGCAGCCAGGTTCTTTCCTGTAACACCGGCACGATCTGGCGTAGCAGGGCGGTAAAGGTCAGGGTTTTACCATCCTGATTGCTGTACCGGTAGGAGTTGACGTTCTGACCGAGCAGGGTAATTTCCCGGGCCGTCTGCCCGGTTTGGGAATCCGGCGTTTGAATCCGCCGGATCTCTTCCAGGATGCTCTCGGGATTTCGGGAAACCTCCGAGCCGCGAACGTAGGGAACGATGCAGTAAGTACAGAAGTTGTTGCAGCCGTGCAT
>CAZFMD010000278.1:2731-3860 GCA_964520025.1 uncultured Spirochaetaceae bacterium | reverse complement strand
TCAACACCCTGTTCGGCGCGATCTTCATGAGCATGCTCGACAACGGGATGAACGTGGTCGGCATCAACCAGTACTTCCAACAGGCTATCCTGGGCGCCATGGTTATCGTCGGCGTCACACTGACCTTCGATCGAACGAAGACCCCTATTGTCAAATGAAACGCCGGTCCTTTCTGAAACGTTGTGGAATAGGTCTACGATCCTACCAAGGAGGAGGTGGAAATGTCTGAGAGTTGTAAAGGCAAAAAGATCGCCATCATTGTAGCGCAGGAATTCGAAGACGTGGAGTTACTGTATCCGATAATCAGGTTGAGCGAAGAAGGGGCGGAAATTTCTGTTGTCCCGGTTCAGGAAGGGCTGCACACCCGGCCGTATCTCGATAATAAACCGGTGACCGGAAGGTTCGGCCATACGGTACCGCTGCCCGTCATGGAAGAGGGGAAGCTCTATTCCGTGACCCGTTTGGAATCACTGTCGCCGGAGAGCTGTGATTGCCTCCTCTTCCCAGGCGGCTATTCTCCTGATGTCCTTCGCCTTCACGAAGCTACACTTGATCTGGTCCGCAGATTCCACGAGAAAGGCAAACTGCTGGCAGCTATCTGCCACGGGCCCTGGATCCTGATCTCCGCCGGAATCATGTCGGGTAAACGGGCAACCGGATACGCTGCTGTGAGGGATGATCTGCGTAATGCCGGTGCGGAGTTCGTCGACGTGCCGGCGGTGAGAGATGGAAACATCATCACCGGGCGTGTGCCGGACGATCTGACTGAATTCTGCGGGGAGATCATTAAGGCTCTGCAAAAATAGACAATGTGAGAGTGGGATTTTTTTCCACCCTCGGATGTCTATCAAATGGAGCGTCAAATAGCCTTATAGTCTGAGCGTCATGATTCGATAGCAGTGGCAATCGGAAATCGTACGCTGTGATGCTCCGTGCTCCGTTTTTCATTGATCGAATAGGAATAGAAAATGGACTACAGATATCTGGGCAGTACCGGCCTAATGCTCTCCTCGGTGGGTTTCGGTACTCAGACATTCGGGTGGAACATCTTCGGAAAGGATGCTCATAGACTTCTGGATATCTACGTGGACGCAGGCGGGAATTACCTGGATACGGCCGATTCCTACAA
>CAZFMD010000278.1:0-2631 GCA_964520025.1 uncultured Spirochaetaceae bacterium | reverse complement strand
GCCTCATCCAGGCTGGGAAGATCCGTTACTTCGGGATTTCCAACTACACACCGTCGACAATGATGAAGATGATCATGATGCAGCGGCAGGCCGGACGGCACCCCATCGCCTCGTTACAGTTGGAATATAGCCTCTTGGTTCGGAGTCCCGAGTGGGAACTCCTTCCGGTATGTGTGAATGAAGGTCTTGGGGTCCTCACTTGGTCCCCCCTGGGCGGGGGCTGGCTCACCGGGAAGTATAAACGGAACCAGGCGCCACCGGAGAACAGCAGGGTAGGCCGGAAGGACCGCTGGGACGATCAGGAAGAGCAAAGGGGAGGGGATCGAACCTGGCGCGTCCTCGAAACCCTTCAAACCGTCTCGGAGAAGAGGGGCGTACCGATGTGCCAAGTAGCGTTGAACTGGTTGAGGAAAAAGAAGGGCGTGACAACGGTTCTCATGGGCGCCCGCACCTCGGAGCAGCTGGAGTCGAACCTCGGCTGCGCCGGATGGGATATGGACGACGAGGAGGAAGCTGTCTTGGATGAAGCCAGCGCCGTCCCGACGCCGTCGCCTTACAATTTCATCCGCCGGTATTCGCGGAGCACTGACGACGGCGCGTCCAGCAGAGGTTAACAAACGAGGAGGTCTTCATGCAGTTAGTCGGAAACGTCACGGGATTTCAGCATCTCGGAGTCCCAACGCCGGACATCGAAACTTCGGTGCGTTTTTACGAGAGCATCGGGTTTCGCATCGACGTCCGTTCGGAGCTGGAGGAGAACGGCGGAAGAACGCGTATCGTCTTCATGAGTTTCGGGTCATTTTGCCTGGAGCTCTATCAACCCGCCGGAGATTTCAACCATACCCGTCTCCCCGGGCCCATCAACCATTTCACCATGGACGTGAGGGACATCGACGCGGCTTTCACCTACTTCCGGGACGGCGGCTACGAAATCATCGAAGACGCGCCGGTTTCCCTGCCGATCCACCGGGGAGGTGTGAGATTTTTCAATGTTCTGGGCCCCAGCGGCGAAAAGGTGGAATTCAATCAGTTGATGTGAGGTTCCCGCTGCGGCGCGGCCCCGATCCGGGTTTTATCTCAAGCCTCATAATACCAGTGTTCGCGATGAGACTTGATCTTCGGTATCAAAGCGGCGTCCACGGTTCCATGACGATATCCTGATAAGCCATCTAAAATACGCACGCAATGATAGCTCAACCGATCATCTGAATCCCCGTCAGTCCCCCAGTTCTGTGGGATCATGTATTGTCCCGGCGTCAGACCAGAATGGGTGGATGCAGAACTACGACCTCGATCCCGTTCTCCGCAGGCAGCAGCGCGGCGCTCCCCGAAACGTCCGAATGGAACGAGAAATCCGCAGGGGCGCCGGACCCGAAATCAAGGTCCTGTATGGGCATTCGCGTCAGGTTGGTCACGATCAAGCCGTGCGCGGGATGCTTGAGATGGACATGATCCATCGCAGCGAGGCCTTGCTGGCCGCGGAATTGTGCCAGCGTTCGCATGGACCTTGATGCGAAATCGTTGTTCACCTTGTGGACCGCGCCATTGACGCGGAGCGCGAGCTCGCCCAAGGAGGCTTGCTGAAGATCACCCAACCGGACCGACACGGATGCGAAACACAGCCCGCAGCCGAAATAGCGCCTCGACAGAGCCTTGTAAATCCGCCTGCTGTCCACAGGACAGCTCACGTGCACGTCGAGATCTTCTGACCCTTGATTCCATTGAGGAAGAAATTTCTTCCAAAGCCACGCCGTTACCACATCGTTTTCAGAGAATACCGCATCAGGCCGGTCATGCTTCGCCTCCTTCAGCATTTCTCGAAGCCGGTCTTTCGAAAGAAAGATTCGTTCCTCACGGTTCGTGCCGCCGGGATGGGGATTCCGCCGATCCCCGAGGAAGAGCCCGCAGTGCTCCAGCAAGGTCGTTGATGTGACGGGCTCTCCGAGGTTCCCGAGGTCCGAGGGAATCCCCTCCCGGCTCAGGTCTGGTGGCAGAAACCGCTCGCCCCGGCATGCTCGCGCCCAGCTGGACAGGAAGTGGAAGTAGCTGAATCCATCCACGAGTGCGTGGGAGATGCTGACCGCGAGCACGGAGCCGTCCGGCGTTGTGGTCAGGGAGAACCGAGAAAGGGGATGGCCTTCCGAGGAATCGACGGGACAGATGTACCGCTCTATGGCCCTGGATTCCGCGAAAGATTGATCCGATACAAGAGTCTCAATCGTCAAATCGCCTTCGGAGACGCGGAATGAGTAATCCTTTTCTCCGGTTTTCGCCAGGCGACTTTCAACCAACGGGAAAAGCTGCATGATTGCAGACAGGCCTTTCCACAGGACTGTCTGATCGAGAGGGTGGGGGTAAAAGAACGCGAATGTGATTGGAACCGATCCCGCGCCGGTGAATACATAGTCTATGGGGCAAAGGGGGATATCGTTCATTTCGGGAGCCTCCCTGATAAGGCACTGCTGCAAAAGCCCCATCCTCTGTTGAGCGGGTGAAGCGGCCGAAGCGATCTTCCTGACCTAAACTCGGTATTCGGACGGGTTGCCGAAAAAGGCATTCTTCATACTCATCCAAAATGGTACATCGGGTTTCACTGTATGTAAACATTCCGCTCCTCTCTAATTCCAAGTA
>CAZFMD010000277.1:0-3885 GCA_964520025.1 uncultured Spirochaetaceae bacterium | reverse complement strand
GCGGCGTGCAGATCCGCCTGGCGGGCGATTGCCGACATGCGGGGATCCACAACCACCAACTTGGCACCGGCTTTGCGGGCCCGCATGATCATCTGGGTCATGTTGGGATGGGCATGAGGAGGGTTTGCTCCCCAGAGCACGACGCAGCGGGAGTTCTCATATTCCGGAACCGGCCAGGTGCCCTCGACCAGACGGTAGCCGAAGTAGCGGCCGTTGTAGCACATCGAATCATTGGAGAAATAGTTGGGGCTGCCCAGGGCGTGGATGAAGCGGCGGGCCATCTCCTCCTCCTGGGCGAAGCCGATCGCCTCCCCTTTCCAGATGCTGATCGAGCGGGCACCGTGTTTCTCTTTGACCGCTGAAAGGCGTTCGGCGATCTCATCCAGTGCCTGCTTCAGGCCGATCTCTTCGAAACCTTTCTTGGTCTTCTTCAGGGGTTTGAGCAGCCGATCCGGATGATAGACCATATCCACGGCGGCCCGAGCCTTTACGCAGAGGCGTCCCCGGTTCCATGGGTGATCCTTGTAGCCGTCGATATCGACGATCTTGCCGTCCTCCAGATACACGTTGATGGCGCAGCGATCGTCACACATGCGGCAGAGGGTTTGAACTGTTTGTTTTTCCGGCATGGTTTTTCAGCTCCCTCTCTTGTTCAAATTCAATAGGTGTTTGAGCTTGGCGTCCAGACTCTCCCGACGGAAACCGTAGGCCTCCTCCTCTTCCACGAACTGGAGCGCTCCGGAGGTGCAGAATTTGACGCAAGCAGGATCTCCCCCGCACAGATCGCACTTCTTGCTGACCAGCTCGACCTTGTCGAAGTGAATGCTTCCGCTTGGACAGGCCAGCAGGCACATTTTGCACCCGGCACAGCGGTTGGCGTCGATCTCCACCGCCCCGGTTTCCGGATTGCGGAGGATGGCCCCGGCCGGACAGATCTCCATGCACCAGCCCTCATTGCAGTGGACACAGGTCCAGGGAATGCAGACCCGCTCCTCCGGATAGAAGTTGACCCGGATGTTGGAGTGCTTTGTATCGAAGTCACCTGTCTGTTTGAAGGCACAGGCGTACTCACAGTTCCTGCAGGCCACGCAGGAGGTTGGATCTACGGCAACGATGCGCATTCGCTTGTCCTTTCTCGATTTTGCTGTCCGGTGCGACCCGGTCCGGGAAGGACCCGGTCCGCGATTCGATGCGGAGTGTCCAGTTTCATTTCAAGCCACCTGCCTGGACAGAAGGTACAGGCCCTTGAGAAAACCTTCAACATCCGGCAACCGTCGTCGATGACGGATCCAGGGGCGCAGGCGGCCCAGGATAACCGCATCTTCGGCTCCACCCAAGGCCACAGCCCCGACGGGAACGCCCTCGCGCAACAGGATCTTGAGGTAGCGGGAGGATCCGGAGTTTTCCGCCAGGTGGGCGTGGGTTCCTTCCTCCTCGATGAACTTGCCCATGGAGGCCACGGTTACGGCGAACATCTCGGTTACATTCATGTTGAGGCTTCCCCGGTACGGTATTCGGTGCCCGGCCAGGTTCTCCCCCGCGATTGTTCCGTGCTCCACCGCTGTCGGCCAGAGGGCATGGGTCTGATGGATCTCCCCGAAGGAGGTCGGTCCCCGGGCGACATCCCCGGCGGCATAGACGCCGGGAACGCTGGTCTGCATATACTCATCGATCAGGATGCCCCGGTCCGTCCGGACCGGGCTGTCCGCCAGGAGCTCGATATTCGGTCGTACACCCGCTCCGACGATAATCAGGTCCACCTCAAGGGGTGGCCGACCTTTGGCGTGTACGGTCAGCGCGCCCGGCTTCGACCGATCCACCCGTTCGGTCTGGATGTCGACCAGAACCTCGACGCCATGCTCTTCAACTTTCCGCTGCAACAACGACGCCCCCGCTTGGTCCAGAACCGTGGGCATGATCCGGGGCAGCAATTCGTAAACCGTCACCTGCAGGCCCCTCTGTTGAGCCGCCCAGGCTGCCTGCAGGGCGATGAAACCGGATCCCAGAACCAGGGCCCGCTTGCCCGGTTCGAAAAGGGTGTCCAGCCGTTCTGTGTCTTGGAGCGTCCACAGGTGGAGCACATTCGCTCCGGCCAGCCCCCCGATCGGAGGAAGGAAGGGCCGGGATCCGGTGGCGACAAGTAGCCTGTCGTAATGGATAGACCTGCCGTCCTCCAAGGTGAGGCTACGGGACTCTGTATCCACCCGGCTCACCCCGGTTCCGAACTCGGTTTGCACACCGAGCCGTTTATAATCCTCGGGCTGGCGGATGAAGAGGTTCTGGTAGGGGATCTTCCGTCGCAGGTAGTAGGGAAGCAGCACCCTGGAGTAGGCGGTTCCACCTTCCGCTGAAACCAGGGTAATCTTTGAGTCTTTATCGATAGCCCGGAAACGGCTGAGAGCGCTCAAGCCCGCCGCTCCGTTTCCGACGATCACCAGGTGCATCTGCTGGTTAGTTCCTCTGTGATGATCTTTGCATTATAGAAGCCAGCCCGGGATCGTTCAATAGGTTATACATGAGTATTATAATCAGGTATTCCACCTGGTGAGAACACCGGTCCGAACCCGTCGTTCGCTCCTGCAGATGGCCGATCAGGGGGAAGAGCAATCTCTTCATCCTGAGCTCCTTCTCCAGCATCCACAGCCTGGCGGGACTGCGCTTCGGATAGGCAATTGGGGATGCGGAGCTGGAGTCATTGAACTCGGCTGCTTGCAGCCGCTATAATGAGAACAGATTTTTCCGCGGTCAAGACCCTATGCAGGATCCGATCACAGGCTCTCTTCAGACTCTCTATAACGAAGCCCCGGAAATCAACCTGAGCCACCGGGACCGACTGGTCGTATTCAGCGATCTCCACGTCGGCAACAGGCGCCGGGGGGATGATTTTCTCAAGAACGCCGAGCTGTTCATGCACGTGCTCGAGCAGCACTACCTTGCCCAGGGGTACACGCTGGTCCTCAATGGAGACATTGAGGAGCTGCTTCGTTTTTCGCTGACCGAGATCGAATCAAGGTGGCCGGACCTGTACACCCTATTCGGGCACTTCTACCATGCCGGGCGATTGTACAAGGTGGTGGGAAACCACGATATCGCTCTGCCCCTGTACAGGGAGTATCCGTTTTCCGAAATCCTTATTGATGGGCTCAAACTCCGTTACAAGCAGGACGTACTGTTCCTGTTCCACGGCCATCAGGCTTCGAGTTTCCAGACCCGTTTCAGCGTGCTGGTTGGATTGACCCTGCGCTATTTGGCGCGGCCCCTGGGTATCAAAAACTACTCCGTATCCCGCAGTCGGTTTCGCAGGTATAAAACCGAAAGGCGGGTCTATTCATTCTCCCAGGCCGATAGAATCGCCTCGGTAGTCGGTCACACCCACCGGCCTCTGTTCGAATCCCTGTCCAAGGTTGATTCGTTGCGCTTCAGGATCGAACAGCTGTGCCGACAGTACACAACGGCCCGCTCCCGGGAGAAGGGCAGGCTTTCCGATGATATCCAGCGCCATAAAACGGAGCTCGAACAGATCTACCGGCGCAAAGGAGAGCTGAGCAGCCGATGGAGCATCTACAATTCCAAGCTGCTCATACCCTGCCTGTTCAACTCCGGCTGCTGTATCGGAAAGCGGGGCATCACGGCCATCGAGCTGCAGGATGAACAGATCGCCCTGGTGCACTGGTTCGACAAGAACTTGAGCCAGAAGCACTTCGCCCTGGTCGATGAAGTTCCCCAACAGCTGGATGGAAGCGACTACTACCGGGTTGTTCTGAACCAGGACTCCCTAGACTACATCTTCACCCGCATCCGCCTGCTGGCGGAGTAGTTCGTTCTGTCTTGGTGCAAATTGTAAATTTAGTTTGCAGAATGTGCCGGCGGGGTAACCTCTAATCC
>CAZFMD010000276.1:0-3887 GCA_964520025.1 uncultured Spirochaetaceae bacterium | reverse complement strand
TGGAGTACGAGATGGAGAAGGAGCTGGGCATCTCGGGCAAGAGGGAGATAGAGGAGTACGGTATCGCCCGCTTCAACGAGGCCTGCCGTTCGATCGTACTGCGCTACACCTCCGAGTGGCGTGCGGTCATCACTCGCCTGGGCAGGTGGGTGGACTTCGACAATGACTACAAGACCATGGAACCGGACTACATGGAGTCAATCTGGTGGATCATGGGGGAACTGTGGAAGCGGCAGTTGCTGTATGAGGGCTTCTATATTCTGCCCTACTGTCCGCGTTGTTCCACCGCCCTGTCGAACTTCGAGCTGAACTTGGGCGGCTACCAGGATGTTCAGGATCCCTCGATCACCGTGAAGTTCAAGCTGATCGATGAAGCGGACACCTACTTCCTGGCCTGGACCACCACGCCCTGGACCCTGCCCTCAAATCTGGCTCTCGCTTTGGGCCCGGAAATTGAATACGTGAAAGTGTCGGACGGGAGCGAACAGTACATCCTGGCCGAAGAGAGGCTGCCCGCCTACTACAAGAATCCCGATGAGTATCGCATTGTCACCAGATACAGGGGTAAGGAACTGGCGGGTATCGAATACGCACCGCTGTTTCCCTATTTTTCCTCCCTTCGGGAAAAAGGCGCCTTCCGTACCTACATAGCGGATTACGTATCGACGGAGGAGGGAACCGGAATCGTCCACACCGCACCGGGATTCGGGGAGGATGATTATTCGCTGCTCAAGGATACCGAGGTGCCCACGATTTGTCCCGTGGACGGGGAAGCCCGTTTCACCGAAGAGGTGAGCGACTATCAGGGGCTGTTCGTGAAGGATGCGGACAAGCAGATCATCAAGGATCTGAAGGCAAAGGGCGTTGTGGTTCACCATTCCACCCTCCTGCACTCCTATCCCCACTGCTGGCGCTGCTCCTCCCCGCTGGTGTATCGGGCCGTCTCCTCCTGGTTCGTCAATATTCAGAAGATCAAGGACAGCATGCTCGGGGCCAACAGTCAGATCTTCTGGGTACCCGGCCATATCCGGGATGGCCGATTCGGCAAATGGCTGGAGGGAGCCAGAGACTGGGCGATCTCGAGAAACCGCTACTGGGGCAATCCCCTGCCCATCTGGAAATGCCAGGAGTGCGGGCACCAGATCTGTGTCGGCAGCCGGGCGGAACTGGAGAAACTTTCCAAGCACAAGGCCACGGATCTGCACAAGCACTTCGTGGATGAGATCACTTTTCCCTGTACTGCGGACTGCGGAGGCACCATGCGACGCATCCCCGAAGTGCTGGACTGCTGGTTCGAATCCGGGGCCATGCCCTATGCCCAGAATCACTATCCCTTCGAGAATCGGGAGCATTTTGAAGCCAACTTTCCCGCGGACTTCATCTCCGAAGGGTTGGACCAGACCAGGGGCTGGTTCTACACCTTGACCGTCCTGGCCGCCGCCCTGTTCGACAAGCCCGCCTTCACCCACTGCATCGTCAACGGTCTGGTTCTGGCTGAGGAAGGCAAAAAGATGTCCAAATCCGCCCGCAACTACACGGATCCCATGGAGGTGATGAACGAGTTCGGAGCCGACGCCCTGCGGCTGTTTTTGATGGACTCCGCCTGCGTGAAGGCCGAAGATCTGCGCTACTCCGATGGGGGAGTCAAAGAGGTGCTGAAGAACGTGATCATCCCCCTTTGGAACTCCTACAAGTTTTTCGTGACCTACGCTAACATCGACGGGGCACGGCCGGAGGCGGCACCGGAGAATCCGGAAAACCCCATGGACAGCTGGATCCTCTCGGAGACCCAGGCGCTGGTTCAGCAGGTAACCGAGCAGCTGGAGCTCTACGATCTGCAGAAGGCCATCGATCCGATCGTGGAGTTCATCGATTCCCTCAACAACTGGTACATCCGCCGCTGCCGTCCACGTTTCTGGAGATCCAGCAGTAAGAACGACGCGGACAAGCGTCAGGCCTATCAGACGCTGTACTCCGTCTTGATCACCCTTGTGCAGGTAGCCGCTCCCTTCGTTCCCTTCATCACCGAGGAGATCTACAGAAATCTGAAGGCCAATGGGCTGCCCGAATCGGTGCATCTCACCGATTTTCCGACCTATGATCCGGAACGCCGGGATCTGGAGTTGGAGGAAAAGATGGATCTGACCCGCCGGGCCGTCTCCATGGGCCGGGCTTTACGCACGCTGCACAACCTGAAGACCAGGCAGCCTCTGAAAGCACTGCATCTGGTAACCAAAAACCAGCAGGAAAAACGCATCCTCATCGAGATGGAGGAGCTGATCAAGGATGAGCTGAACGTACGCAGTGTCGTTTTCCGTGAGAACGAGGAGGAGCTTGTCGAGTATACGGCCAAGCCGAACTACAAGGTCCTTGGAAAACAGCTGGGTAAGGATATGAAGGCGGCGGCAAGCCGAATCGAGGGCCTGTCCATGCGGGAGATCCAGTCGCTTCTGGAAGGAGCCACCCTGTCCATCGAGATCGGGAAGCGGGTCTTTGACCTGACCGAAGAGGGAGTGATCATCGCCAGGATCGAGCGGGAAAACCTGAAGGTTCTCAACGAAGATTCCCTGACCGTGGCTCTGGATGCGGAGCTGACCGATGAGCTCATTCAGGAGGGAATGGTCCGGGATCTGATCCGGGCAGTCCAGAACCTGCGCAAAGAACTGGACCTGGAGGTGACCGATCGAATCGCGCTTTCCCTTTCCGGTAGCCAGCAGATCAAACAGGCCGTGGAGGCCAACGAAGATATGCTGAAGGGCGAAACACTCACCGTTTCCTGGAAGTGGGCAAAACAGGGCGGGGCGGTGCAAATCGAGTGCGGGAAGGAGCCATGCTTCGTTTCTCTGAAAAAAGTCACCAAGCCCCGATAATCAGCGCAGCTGCTTCGCGACTTGCGCCGGCCCTCTCGTTGTGCGCTTTGATAGCTTTGCTATCTATGCTGGTACTGTCCTGCGCCACCATTCCCCCCATCGAAACGGCCGGTGGCTGGCTCGGCGTCCTTCCCGATCTGACCCCTGATTCCCTCTACGTCTCTGCGGACGTGGCCTCATCCCTGGGGCTGCTCGAAGTCCTGGCCTTGACCGAGAGCGGAGAGAGCCCGGAGTTGGAACGGGCCATCGGCAATCTGGAACGCGTGCATGCCCGTATCCGTCTCTCCCCGGAGGCGTCTCCGGGCATGCTGCCCGAGCTCTCCCTGATCGCTCTTGGACAGCTGTCCCCGGGATCGGTGGCCTGTAAGCTCAACCTCGATCCCTCTTGGGAGAGGATGATGCTGAAGCGACTACCCGGCCGGGGTTTCAGCAGCTCCCACTGGTCCTACAGAACCTACTGGCGGAAGGAGGAACTGGAGATCGCCGTGCCAGAGCGGGGGGTTCTGTTTGTCAGCGCCGGAGCTCAGGCAGAAGGTGATCAGGCGATCGCCGCTCCTGCCGGGTCTCATCCAATGGGCGTTGAGGCATTGCTGCGACGGCTACACGTCCCCAAAGCCCAGGGACTCCCGGCGCAAGCTCTCGGAGACTCGCAAACTGCGGATATCTTCGTATATATCCCCGATCCGGTCGCTGCGGTTTCGCTCCAGGCTGCATCAGCCGCAACGGTGCCGTCCTCCCAGGATCCGGGAAAACTCCTGCAGAATCTGCCTCTCCGCCAGGGATGGATCAGCGCTCGGCGCCGCGGCCAGGGCTATGAGCTGGGGATCGTTTTCTTGCTCGAAGAGGCGGACAATCCCCGCTCCGTAGAGCTGCTGCTTCGGCTGATGCTCACACTCTGGCTGCGCAAGGTACAGGTGGAAGATCCTGTAAAGATCTTGAAGCAGGCATCCATCACTGCCGATTCCGAAGCAGCTCGAATCGATTCGCTTTACCTCGAAGAGCAGCAGATCGTCTCCT
>CAZFMD010000275.1:0-3896 GCA_964520025.1 uncultured Spirochaetaceae bacterium | reverse complement strand
TTGGCGGCCGAGGCGTTGGCAAAGCCCGCACCAGCTGTAGTCGCTCTGGTACCATACACCAGGATCGTCGACTGGTCTCCGGGCATGTTGACCGAGACGAAATCCGCAGCCACGCGGCTGACTTTGGCCTGGGTTCCGCTGATCGTGGCGGACAGGTTGTCCAGCAGGCACATTTTGGCCTTCTCCTGTACCGCATTTGGCAGGGCCTCCCACCGCGTCTCCGAGATGAAGCGGGCGGTCAGCTTATCTCCGTCCATATCATTCTCCTGATGACTTGAAGTCGCGTGTGAAAGCGACCGACTTCTATCGATAGCGTATCCTGGGGTTGAGGACCGAGTACAGGATGTCGGCGACGAGGTTGGAAATGCTGTAGGCCATAACCACGACCATGCTGCAGGCCTGGATGAGAACTACATCGCGTCGCTGGATTCCGTAGACGATCAGCCGGCCCAGACCGGGATAACCGAAGACCGCTTCGGCGATGATCAGCCCGCCGATCAGATAGCCGATGCCCATGGCCACGACCGTAACGGTAGGCAGCAACGAGTTGCGCAGCACATGGCGGCCCAACACCCGCCGATGGGGAAGGCCCTTGAGATCCGCCGCCCGCACGTAGTCGGTGCTCAGCACGTCGATCGTGCTGGCCCGGGTCATGCGGGTGATGTAACCCAGACCGGTCAGGCTCACGGTAATCGCCGGCAGAATCAGGGAGGGAAACGCTTGAAGGAAACGAGTCCCCGGAGCGATGGAGGAATTGGCCGGCAGGATGGAAAGGCCGAAGGCAAATGCACTGATCAACAGCAACCCGCTTACGAACTCGGGTAGGCCCACGAAGGCCATGGAAAGCCCGGAGATGAGCTGATCCAGGGGTTTCTCCCTATTGAGCGCGGCTATCACTCCAAACACGATCCCCAGAGGAACGTAGAACAGCAGGGCCACGATTGCCAGCATAGCGGAATTGCGCAGTCGTGCTGCGATCAAGGGGCGCACCGGTTGTCGGCTGACCATGGATTCGCCCCAGTCGCCGATCACGAATCGGCCCAGCCAATCGAAGTACTGAACGTAGGCCGGTCGGTTCAGCCCCAACTCCTCCCGCAGATTGGCCAGTGCCGCTTCGGTGGCGAATTTCCCCAGCATCACCTGGGCCACATCCCCGGGCAGCAGCTGGGTGGCGGCGAAAATGATGATCGAGGCCAGAAAGAGGGTCAGCAGGATAAAACCGACACGGCGCAGCAGGTAAATGGTCACTGGAGCACCCCCGCCGTCTGTATTTCGGCGAGTTCGTCCAGAGGGATGTGGCAGCAGATGCGGTGATAGTGTCCGTCGTCCTGCCAGGGCGGTTCTTTGCGCTCGCAGATCTCCCCGATTTTTCGCGGACAGCGGGGATGGAAACGGCAACCCGAAGGTATGTTCACGGCACTGGGCACGTCCCCGCGCAGGCGGATACGGTTCTGCTGCGCGTCCGGATCCGGGATGGGAAGAGCGGAGAGAAGCGCCTCGGTGTAGGGATGCTGAGGCGGGCGGAACACTTCCAACGCCGAGCCGATCTCCCACAAACGCCCCAGGTAGATCACTGCGATCCAGTCGGACAGATGACGTACGGCAGCCAGGTCATGGGAGATGAACAGGTAGGAGGTGCCCTTGCTATCCTGCAGCTCCATGAGCATGTTCATCAGCGAGGCCTGCACCGAGACGTCCAGGGAGGAGATGGGCTCATCACAGATCATCAAAGCCGGATTCGTGGCAAAAGCCCGGGCAATGGCCACCCGCTGCTTTTCACCGCCGCTGATTTCGTGGGGCAGCCTGTTAATATAGTCACCGGGAAGGTTCACCGCCTCGAACAGCTCCTCGACACGCTTCTGAACGTCCCGCCGGGACAGATGGCCGAGCAGGGCCAGGGGTCGGGCTACGCAGGAACCCACGCTGTGCTGGGGATTCAGCGAGGCATCGGGATTCTGAAAGACCATCTGGATCTTCTTGAGCTGATCTGCTGGTCGCTTGGTCACCGCAGGGTGCAGTTTCTCCGATTGCAGAAAAATTTCTCCCGCCGTGGCTTTTTCCAGGCCTGCGACACATCGGGCAAAGGTCGTCTTGCCGCACCCGCTCTCCCCAACGATACCCATGGTAAAGCTGTCGAGCACCTCGATTGAGATATCATCAACGGCCCGGACCACGGGCCGGCGGCCCCTCAACAGGTCCCAAAGACGCACCCTGGAAACGGGGAAGTGCTTCTTGACCCGGCGGGCATCCAGCACGCTGGCCTCGGTCGTCGGCTCCCGATAGGCACGCTTGCCCTGGGCCTGGGCGAAACTGTGCGGTGCCCGCCTGACAGCCTGCCAGCGCCGACAGGCTGTCAGATGACCGCTCTGTCCATCCGCCTCTACCAACGGCGGATGAGCCGTGCGGCAGGCCTCTTCGGCGCCCAAACAGCGGGGAGCGAAGATGCAGCCTTCCGGCAGACTGTCCGGCTGGGGGATGTAGCCGGGGATCGTGTTGAGTACGATATCCCGTTTGTCCACATCGACCCGCGGTACTGAACCCAAAAGGCCCAGGGTGTAGGGGTGGAGCATCTGCTTGAAGACCTTCTGCACCGGTCCCTGCTCCATCATCTCACCTGCGTAGATCACACCAACCCGGTGGCACAGCCGGGCCACCACCCCGAGGTTGTGGGTGATGTACAGGACCGCGGTTTGATATTCGGCCAGCAAATCCCGCACCAGGTCCAAAATCACCGCCTCCGTGGTGACATCCAGCGCAGTGGTCGGCTCATCCATGATCAGCAGATGGGGATTGGTGGTCAAAGCGATGGCTATTAACACCCGCTGCAGCTGACCACCTGAGAGTTGGTGGGCGTAGCGCCGGGCCACGGTGGCCGGATCGGGCATCCGCACCCAGGCCAGCATGTCCAAGGCTCTCTTCCCGGACTCGGAGCGGCTCATCCCCATGTGGATCTGAGCCATCTCGGCGATCTGGTCGCCCACCGGCATGGCCGGGTTCACCGACCGGTAGGGGTCTTGATGCACCATGGTGATTCTGGATCCCCAAACCTGTCGCATCTGCGCTTTGCTGAGTCTGAGAAGATCGACCCCGTCCAGCACAACGCTTCCGTCTTTGATGCGTCCATTGCGGGCCAGGTACTGCACGACCGCTCTGGCCAGGGTCGTCTTTCCGGACCCGGATTCCCCGACCAGTCCGTAGATCTCCCCCGGAGCGATGTCGAGGGACACATTGCGCACCGTATCCAGAGGACCGCCTTCGGTATCGTAGGTAATGGTGAGATCTCTGATTTCCAGACCCGTGGGTTCGCTCTGGAAATCGAGCTGTTCGACCGCCGACGAGCCCCCTGCAGTATCCGCCGCGTGAAAACTCATCGGCTCACCCCTCCCGGCAGGAGCATCCGGCGAAGACCGTCGCTCATGAAGGCGACACCGACAATCAGGATGGCTATGGCCCCGGCAGGTCCCAGCAGCGCCCACTGGGCCTGACTGAAGTAGTTCCTGGCTTCCCCGACCATCAGGCCCCAATCGGGAGAGGGAGGCTGAACGCCCAAACCGAGGAAACCCAGAGAAGCCACCAGAAAGATGGCATAGGAGAAGCGCATCGATGCTTCCACTGCCAGGGGCGGCAGCACATTGGGGAAAATTTCCCGAAACATGATGTGCAGACTGCTCTCCCCGCGCAGTTTGGCCGCTTCCACGAACTGCCGGGTTTTCAGATCCAGCACCACGCTGCGCACAACCCTGGCGACCATGGGGATGTAGAGAAAACCGACCACCAGGATCACGTTCAGCCGTGAACCGCCCAGAGTAAACAGAACGATCATGGCCAACAGCAGGGGCGGGATGGCCAGCAGCACGTCGATGAGGCGCATGAGGATCTCATCCACGACGCCGCCG
>CAZFMD010000274.1:2349-3904 GCA_964520025.1 uncultured Spirochaetaceae bacterium | reverse complement strand
TGTTTCTCTCCTGACACTCGGCTCGGTAGCGAATAATGCGAATCCTGAACCTAGTCCTGAACTGTTAGCTGATAAGGGTGCAAGAATCTACCTGAGCCGAAACGAAGTCGCCGGAGCTGTAAGTTACATTTTAGGGCAGCCCAGCGGGGTTAATATCGACGAGTTAATCGTGACACCTCTCGGTCAGCACTTCAGGTTTGTATAGAAACGATCTTGTACTGAATAAATTGATCTAGAATGATCTGTCTGTTGAGTTTTCCTTAGGGGGGTCGGCGTGAAGGCGGTACGCTACTATGGTCCAAAAGATGTGCGTTTAGAAGACATTCCAAAGCCCGAAATTTCTGCGAATGAAGTCCTGGTGCGGGTTCGTGCCGCCGGACTGTGCGGTACAGATTTGGAGATCTACGACGGTATCATGTTCTACTACACTTCCGGCCTGAGTCGTATTCCGATAACGCCAGGCCACGAGTGGGCGGGGGAAGTGGTTGAGGTGGGTAGTGGCGTCAGCCGTTTCCGTGTAGGGGACCTAGTGAGTGGCGAATGCACCGTCAGCTGCATGCAGTGCGACTTATGTCGCAAAGGCTGGTACAACCAATGCCCGCACCGTACTGAAACCGGGATTCTCAATCGTGATGGTGGATTTGCCGAATACATTGCCTTCCCGGGCTTCTTTTTACACTGCTGTAATGATATGAAGGCCGAGGAGGCGGCTTTCATTGAACCAACCGCAGTAGCGCTGTATGCAACGAAGCTTGGCGGTATCTGTCCGGCAGATCGCGTAGCGGTCATGGGCCCAGGGCCGATCGGACTCTTTGCCGTGCAAACGGCGAAAGCCTACGGAGCCCGGCAGGTGCTGCTTTTGGGAACCCGAGAGGATCGCCTGAAAATGGGACTGCGGGTTGGAGCCGATGCGGCTATCAATGTCCGCAATACTGATCTGACCAAAACGGTGACGGACCTGACCCAGGGAAACATGATCGATGTCGTCATAGAAGCCGTGGGTAAACCGAAAGTATGGGAAGAGATAACTGCCATAATGGCACCGCGGGCCCGAATCGTGATGACTGGATTATTCGCAGGTCAGAAATGCATGGTAGATTTCGATCCGCTGGTTATGGGCAACATCAGCATCCACGGAGCATTGGGCAGTCCTGATGTTTGGGACGAGGCCATCGACCTACACAAGCGCGGTCTGGTAACAGCCGGCCCATTGATTACCCACCGATTACCGTTGGATCGCTTTGAAGAAGGCGTGGAGATCATGCGCCGACGAAAAGACGGTGCTGTAAAAGTCGTGCTCGAACCGTAGCGGCCGAAGAGCTCTAAGTTCCTTTTCTCCATTCCAGCGGTCGTCCAGGTTCTGTATTACTTTCCGGCCTGACCACTGGGGACGCTTTCATTTCGCCGATGTCGAGTGTTTCCACTGGCATCTCACCAATACGCCGCTACGCCTCCGAGGCAAGCCGGCTGCCAGAGCTGTACTCCTTAGAGTTTGTGGGCAACACCATTACCGATCAGACGTTCAAGTAGATCGGGAATGCCGGCTGAGATCCGG
>CAZFMD010000274.1:0-2339 GCA_964520025.1 uncultured Spirochaetaceae bacterium | reverse complement strand
GACGTTCATGGCATCGAGAGATAGACCACATTAGTGTTTGCAGCCGCACAAGGAAATATTGAGGATGTGAGGTTACCTGGCGAAGAAGGAGCAGATGCTGATGCGGAAAATATCAATTACGAGGCAAGCCGGCTGCCAGAGCTGTACTCCTTTCACAAACTACCAACAGACAGGTCCCTAAGGTTTTCAGAAAGCACAATTAGGGAACGTCCCGATACTGTTTCTCCTCTTTTCCCCTAATAAATACAGACAGGCTGCCGCGTATCCTTGCTGTCGGGCACCGTGCAGAATCCAAAGAGCCATTCGGCACGTCCCTGCCGCAGCAAGGCGAGGAACGCCGGCTGCGAAAACTCACGGAAGAGAGGCGAACTGGATGATTCGGGAGATCGAGGAGGATTTCAGCGGCTGTGATACTTTTCCGCTTGACCTCGGCAGATCTCGCTTCTAAGGTGTACACATCCCACACAAGAACCAGCAGGAGGTTTCACATGCCCCGTCGTTTCTCTTCAGCCAGACATCTTTCTGGCGTGCTCATCGCCCTCGTACTGTTCGCCGCAGTCGCATCCACGCAGGGCTGCCGGCAGGAGCGGAGCCGCTACGGCGGCACGGTGGTGCTTTCCACGGTCGAGGAACCTGCCGGATTCAACCCCCTCTTCTACCTGGACACCCTATCGCCGAACATCGGCAGCCTGATCTTCAACAGCCTGGTAGACATCGGCGAACAGCTGGAGTACGTGCCGGGGCTGGCCGAATCCTGGCAGGTCTCGGCGGACGGCCTGACCTGGGATTTCCACCTGAGAGAGGGGGTGAGCTTCCACGACGGGCAGCCGCTGGATGCCGAGGACGTGGTGTTCACCTACCGCACCCTGCTGGATCCGGCCAGCGAATCGCCCATAGCGTTTCATTATAGCATCGTGGAGGAAGTGGAGGCGGTGGACAGGCTCCAGGTGCGTTTTCACCTGGCCGAGCCCTACTCTCCCCTGCTCATCCTGCTGCTCCTCGAGATCCTGCCGGAGCACCTGCTCGGCAAGGGGGGGATCGGCTTCGAAGAGTTCGCCCGTGCTCCGGTGGGAAGCGGGCCGTTCGTGTTCCAAAGCTGGGATGAGGAACGCATCCTCCTGAGCGCCAACCCGGAGTACTTCGATGGCCGTCCCTACCTCGAGCAGGTAGAGTTGAGGTGGTACCCGGACCAGGGCCGGGCCTGGTCCGCCCTGATGCGCGATGAGGTCGACCTGGTCATGGACCTGGAGCTGGAGGATTACCGGATCATCCGGGGGGATCCCCGCTTCAAGACCTACGACTACCTCGGAATCTTCTACTACACCCTGCTGTTCAACCTGAACGATCCGCTGCTCGCCGATGCCGAGCTGCGCCGGGCCCTGGACCTGATCGTGGACCGGGAGGATCTGATCGAGCAGGCTTTGAACGGCCAGGCCGTGCAGACCACGGGGCCTTTCCGTCCCGGCACCTGGCCCTACGATCCGCAGGTAGGAAATCCCGCCCCCGATCCGGCCAGGGCCGCGCAGATCCTGGCCGCCCTGGGCTGGCAGGACACGGACGGGGACCTGATCCTCGACAAGGACGGAGAGGAGCTGGCCCTCACCATCCTGGTGGATGAGGGGGACCTGCCCAAAGAAGCGGTGGCCCGGCGCATCAAGTGGCAGCTGTTCCGGGCGGGTATCCGCGCGGAGGTACAGCTGCTCCCCCCCCAGGAGATGTTCGAGGAACACCTCTATCCTGGGAAATTCCAGGCCGCCATTCTCCAGTTCAACGCCGGATTGGACCCGGACAAGTTCATCCCGTTCTTCTGGCACTCGGAGAACATCGGCTACTCCAACCTCGGGGCCTACGGCAATGCCGAGGTGGACCGGCTGATCGAGGCGGGGCGGACCAGCCCGGAGTTCGAGGAACGAAAGAACCTGTACAGGCGGATCCACGCCCTGATCGCGGACGACCGCCCGGCGCTGTTCCTCTACATGCGCAAGGTCTTCTTCGCGGCCTCGGCCAATATAGAGAGCATCAACGCAGCCCCGGAGCTGCTCTACTCGTCCGTCCAGGACTGGTACATAGACCCATCCCAGAGAGAAAGGAGGTGAAAAGCATGATCCTGGAAATCGTAGATCTCGGCGTGGGACCCTTACCCAAACCGGAAGGCGGCCGCTGCTGCTACTGGATTCGTGGTGACTACACCTGATCCAAGCCAGTTTCACACCAGGGGGCGGGCACGGCGGACCGTGCCGCGCGCCTAGGGCATTGCGGAGGCTCGCCTCCGCAATGCCCCTTATCAACCATGACTATGAAGAAAGGACTCCAGAGATGATCCGATCCAAATACACCCT
>CAZFMD010000273.1:2040-3925 GCA_964520025.1 uncultured Spirochaetaceae bacterium | reverse complement strand
ACCTTCATCTCGATCTTCTCCTTCAACCTGGTGCAGCTGGGCATGGCCAGCGCCGAGCGAGTCCTCCACATGATCAGGGCGGAGACCGAGCTGGACGAGAACAGGAAAGGGGTGGAGAAGAAAATCAAGGGTCAGGTGGAGTTCGAAAACGTTACCTTCGGCTACAACGGGACCCATGTGCTGGAGGATATCAGCTTCAAGGCTCATCCGGGTGAGATCGTGGCGATCGTGGGACAGACCGGAAGCGGCAAGACTACCCTCACCCGCCTGATCAACCGCATCTTCGACACCACCTCCGGTATGGTCCGGGTCGACGGCCGGGACGTACGGGAGTGGAGCCTGGAGGCTCTGCGCTCCCAGATCTCCACCATCGAACAGGACGTGTTCCTGTTCTCCCGCACCCTGCGGGAGAACATCGCCTTTGGCTTCGCGGATGCCGACGCCCAGCAGATCGAGCAGGCCGCCCGGGAAGCCCAGGCTCACGATTTCATCCGTTCCTTCCCCGAAGGCTACGATACGATGATCGGAGAACGAGGGATGACCCTGTCCGGCGGGCAGAAGCAGAGAATCGCCATCGCCCGGGCTTTCTTGACGGATCCGAGAATCCTCATCCTGGACGACTCCACCAGCGCCATCGACAGCGCCACGGAGGACCAGATTCAGCAGGCCATGCGCCGCATCTCCAGCCAGCGCACCACCTTCATCATCACCCACCGTTTGAGCCAGATCCGCTGGGCGGACCGCATCCTGGTTCTGGATAGAGGCAGGCTGATCGATCAGGGCAGGCACGAGGAGCTTCTGGAGCGCAGTCCCGAATATCGGCGGATCTTCTCCCGCTACGAGGAAACAGATACCAATGCCCTTCCTGCTTGACGGACTGGATACCGAAGACTACGACCGCAACTACAGGGACTCCGAGCTGATCCGGCGCATCGGCGGATACTTCCGCCCCTCCCGCGCTCAGATGCTGCTGGCCGCGGGGATGCTCACCCTCAACTCCGCAGCCGGAACCGGCGGTCCCATCCTGATCTCCCGGGCTCTGGATCTGGTGGTGGAGAACCCGTCCACCGGGAACCTGCTGATGCTGTCCCTGGGCGTGCTGCTGCTGGGTGTGTTCGCCTGGAGCTTCAACTACGTCCGCCAGGTGGTGTCCGCCAAGGTGGTGGGAAACGTGGTCCTGAACCTGCGCCGGGATGTGTGCCGCTCGGTGCTGGAAAACGACATGTCCTTCTTCGACGAACATCCCTCCGGTAAGATCGTCAGCCGGGTCACATCTGACACCCAGGATTTCTCCAACGTGGTGACCCTGGTCCTGGACGTGGCCAGTCAGTTGCTGCTGGTGCTGCTTCTGGCGGTCTGGCTGCTGTTCATCAACGTGCGCCTCACCCTCCTCATCTTCGCCATGAGCCCGGTCGCCTTTGGAATAGCCCTGGCTTTTCGCCGCATCGCCCGCAGGGTTACCCGCAACGCCAAACGGGTGACCGCCGTGATCAACGCGGAGATCCAGGAGTCGATCAGCGGCATCGTGGTGGCCAAGAGCTTCCGCCAGGAGCAGTCGATCTTCGACCGCTTCCTGGGCAACAACAAGAGGGCCTACCGGGTGGGGTTGGCGCGGGGCCTGGTGCTGAACAGCATCTTCCCAATCCTGGGGCTCACCTCAGGACTGGCCATCGCCCTGATCGTGTATGCCGGAGGCCTAACCGTGCGTGTGGGGGCGTTCAGCCCGGGGCAGTGGTATCTGTTCATGCAGGGGGTGACGCTGTTCTGGTGGCCCCTGATCAGCATCGCCAGCTTCTGGAGCCAATTCCAGGACGGGCTGTCCGCGGCCGAGAGGGTCTTCGCCCTGATCGACGCCAAGCCCAAGGTGCTTCAGACCGACGCCGTG
>CAZFMD010000273.1:0-1940 GCA_964520025.1 uncultured Spirochaetaceae bacterium | reverse complement strand
GATCTGCCGGTCTATCGTCGGCAGCTGGGCTTCGTACCCCAGGATCCCTTTCTGTTCTCCGGCACCGTGCGGGAGAATATCCGCTACGGTCTTCCGGACGCCACGGATGATCAGGTCTGTGATGCGGCCATGCGTATCTCCGAGGGCGGCTGGCTGGGCGCCCTGTCCGGCGGGCTGGATACCGAGGTGGGCAGCAGAGGGATGAGCCTGTCGATGGGGCAACGCCAGCTGGTGGCCCTGGCGCGGGTGCTGTTGAAGGATCCCGGGATCCTGATCCTGGATGAAGCCACCGCAAGCGTCGACCCGTTCACCGAAGCCCAGATCCAGGAGGGCCTGGAGATCGTAATGCGGGATCGAA
Organism: uncultured Spirochaetaceae bacterium; assembly: GCA_964520025.1. Taxonomy (GTDB): domain Bacteria; phylum Spirochaetota; class Spirochaetia; order SZUA-6; family DRHE01; genus JAFGQJ01. Next base: position 1,582 of record CAZFMD010000273.1, on the reverse strand, counting down.
CCTCGATCGTGATCGCCCACCGTCTGTCCACGGTGCGGCATGCCGACCGGATCATCGTAATCCGGCAGGGCCGGATCATCGAAACCGGAACCCACGACGAGCTGCTGGATCGGGGTGGCCATTATGCCGAGCTGTACAACACCTACTTCCGCCACCAGAGCCTCGAGTACGTGGAGAGTTTCGCCCGCTCACGATAGCCATCCCCCCGGCTTGACAGCCGGATTCCCAGCCGTTAGCATAAACATTATCAATAAGATCAACATTATAGATCAGGCTATGAAACAATATAAAACAAGCACACACTATCTGTTCCTCGGACTGTTCGGGTTCGCTCTGGCCGCTCTGGTCGGCTGCTCGGCACAGAATCAGGCCACGGCGAAGATCGCTCCCGACCAGACCCCTCCGGCGATATCCGGAATCGGCGGCTCCTACCCCCTGGTGGAAGGCCTTCATGTGACCGGTACGCCCGTGGATATCGACATCGAAACCTACCGGTTGAAGATCAGCGGAGCCGTGGACACGCCGTTGAGCCTCGCTCTGGAGGAGATCAAGGCCATGGAAGCGCAGCGGGAGTTCGTTGTACTGGATTGTCCCGGTTTCTTCACGGATGAGGGAACCTGGACCGGAGTGCGAATAACTGACCTTCTCGACCGGGCCGGAGTCGAGCCTGGAGCCGAACAGCTCAAATTCGTGGCGGCGGACGGCAAGTACAGCGCAAACCTGAGGCTGGAGGAGGCCATGGGTGAGGGCATGCTGATCGCCTATGCCTTCGAGGACAAGCCGCTGCCCAAGGTGCACGGTTATCCCCTGCGGGTGGTGGCCAAGGATCAGCAGGGCAATCGCTGGGTCAAGTGGCTCGGTGAGATCCTGGTCCAATAACCTCCAGCTCAGCCGTTCGCTCCCGGTCTTCCATCCCGGGTTTCGCGTGTAGTACACTCGGCCTATGAAGGCAACAAAGACCAATTCTCGCCGTTTGGTGATCGCTGCACTGCTTGTGCTGCTCCTTACCTCGCTGCCCCTCCTGATCGGTTGTTTCAGCGGGAATCAGGGATTCTGGAACGAGATCGAGCTCGGGCAAGTGAACCTCGATTCTATCCCGCCGGGAACCTACACCGGAGAGTATGAAGCCGGGCCTGTCAAAGCGGTGGTGTCGGTCGAGGTCGACGGAGCAAAAATCCAGAACATCGAAATACTGGAGCACGGCAACCTGCTCGGGAAGAAGGCCGAGCGGGAGATACCATCTCGGGTGTTGAGCGCCCAGTCCGTGCAGGTGGATACGGTAACCCGAGCCACGGCCAGCAGCATGGTGATCCTCAAAGCCATCGAGGTAGCCCTTACCCCGTAGTGGTCGAACCGCGCTGGAACAAGGCAGGAATCAGGACAGGGAAGCCGAACTCGGATTCCAGAGATAGTTCTTCAGATCGACCCGGCCCTTCGCATCTACGGCGATCCCCTCGGCCTCAAGCAGCATCCTCTGCTCCTCGAAGCCGCCGCCCACCGGCAGGGAGATACCTCCCCGGCTGTTGATGACCCGGTGCCAGGGCAGCCTGTCCTTTCTGGAGGAGGAGTGCAGCAGCCAGGC
>CAZFMD010000272.1:0-3931 GCA_964520025.1 uncultured Spirochaetaceae bacterium | reverse complement strand
CGAACCTCCAGTACGTTGTCCTTCATGATGACAATTGGCTGGACCAGGTCCTGCTTGCTTGCAGGAGCCTCACCGGCGACAGCCGTCTTGAGGAACTTTACACAGAGGGTGGCCATCTGCGCCTGACTCTTGAGCATGGAGAACCGCATTGTTCCATCGTAGATTGCCTCCATTCCCATCAGGGTCAGACCACCTCCGTAGACCTTGATCTTGTCACCCAGTCCGGCTGCCTGGACGGCTCGCACCGCGCCCAAAGCTAATCCGTCGTTGGTACAGGCAAACACATCGATCTGGTCGCCGAAGCGCACGATCGCATCCTCGGCGGACTTGATCCCATCCGAGGTGATGTCGGAGGGATGACTGTACTTTTCCAGGATTTTGAGATTCGGATACTTCGCCAGGGTGGGTACCGTACCATCCTCCCACTGCTGGATCGCATAACCAGCCCCGACCGGCCCGAACAGGTAGACGATGTTCGCCCCGTCGGGATAGTCATTGTGCACCTGCTCGATCTGCTCGATACCGAACTGGGCTTCATTGGCAAACACCTCGCCGAACTGATTGTCAGTATTGGAACGACGTCCAACGGTAACAACCTTGATCCCGGCGGCGTGCGCCTTATCGATGGCCACCATGCTGCCTTCCTGCTGGATGGGACCCATGATGATGTAGTCCACACCGCGAGCGATCAAGTCCTCGATGTCCTTGATCTGCTTCTGTTGATCACCGCCACCCCATACGGTGACGGTCTCCCAACCCTCGGCCTCGCAGGCCTGCTTGCCAAACTTGCCCATTGTGTTCCACCAATCGCTGTCCTTCTGGACCATGCTGAGACCGATCAGGATCTTGCCGTCGTCTTCAGCCTCTCCATCTCCTCCGGCGAACACCACCCCAGCGGACAAGAGAAGAGCTAAAGATAGCAGCAAGCCCATCCACCTGTGTTTCATAAAACACCTCCTGTAATTTTGTGGCAAACACGTTGCCATTATTTTCTTTTATTATGGCGCTCGGTTTGTTTGTTCGGAGGACCTACACCTCGTGATGTCTTGAGCGCATGTCCAGAGCCACGGCGATAATCAGGATGATGCCGATTACCACCACCTGCCACTCGTATCCGACGCCAATCAGGTTCAATCCGTTGAACAGGATCGCCATGAACACGGCTCCGATTATGGTCTGAGGTATCGAGCCCCGGCCGCCACCCATCGAAGTGCCTCCTACAAAAACCGCGGCGATAACCTCGAGGTTGGTCGTGGACATCAACGCCGGCTGGGCCGAGATGACCCGGGCGGTGAGCAGGATACCTGATACGGCTGAGAGCAGACCGCTGAGCACGTAGATCTTGATGGTCACCGCGTCGATCTTCAGGCCTGCAAGCCGTGCTGCCCGGGCGTTACCACCGATGGCGTAGGTGTTCAGCCCGAACTCGGTCTTGGCCATGAGAATATGGCCGACGATGATGATCACCACCATCACGTAAACCGGAAAGGGAATGCCGAGGAAGAACCCGATGCCGATCTGGTTGAAGGCCTTGGGAAAGCCGCTGATGATGTACCCCTGGGTTACGATCAGAGCCACCCCTCGGGCGATGTTCATCATCCCCAGGGTGGTTACGAAGGGGGGAACCCCGAGCTTGGCGATCACTACGCCGTTGATCAGGCCGGCAACCACCCCCGAGGCCAATCCGATGAGAATCACCAGGATGATCGGAATATCGGTCCCCCCGAGCATGACGCCGACCAGACAACCGGCCATGATCCCTATAGAACCGACGGCCAGATCGAGTCCGCCGCTGACAATAACAAAGGTCATGGCCACGGCGATGATCATGTTTATCGACATCTGCAGTCCGATGTTGGTGATGTTGATGACCGAAACGAAACGGGGATTCAAAATCGCAAATGTAATGGCCACGACGATGAAGGCAAGGATGAGCAGAGTGCTCCTCCCCCGCATTATTTTCTGAACTACTGTGGAAAAACGGTTTCTTACGCTGACCGTTGAACCTGCATCATGCATAGCAGCAACTCCTCTTTGTCGAATTCATCTCTGTTGAACCAGCCCACCGCACTGCCCTCGTGCAGCACCAGGATCCGATCGCTGACACCGATGAGCTCATCCAACTCGGAGGAGACCATGAGCACGGCTCCTCTCTCCTTTACGAATCTTCCGATGATCCGGTGGATCTCCGTCTTGTTGCCCACATCCACGCCCCGGGTCGGTTCGTCCAGCAGCAGAATTCGGGGATCGGAACCGAGTAGCCGCCCCACCACGACCTTCTGCTGATTGCCGCCGGAAAGCTCGGAGATCAGCTGTACGTGGGGATTGTGGGTCACGATGTTCAGCCGTTCCACCAGAGATTCGGCTTTCTTTCTGATCATCCGTTTGCTGAGGAACAGCCTGTGTATAACGGATTTGACCTTGAGCAAAACTAGATTGATGCCCACACTGAGATCCGGAAAAGTTCCTTCGATTCCGCGGCTCTCGCTGAGCAACACGATCTGTCTGTCGATGGCTTCCCAGGGATTATTGATATCTACCGCGGCTCCCTCTAGAAGCAACTCACCCTCTTCCTTGTCCTGCAGGCCGTATATCGTGCGGGTCAACTCGCTGCGTCCAGCGCCGACCAGCCCGGCCACACCGAGGATCTCGCCCCAGTGCAGCTGAAAACTGATGTTGCGAAAACCTTGACCCGAGAGGTTTTTCACCTCCAGAGCCACCTCTCCGATTTGTGATTCGGTTTTCGGAAACAAACCGCCGATGTCGTCCATCTCCTTGCCGGCGATGAGACTGACGATCTGGTGGGCGTTCATGTCTTTCTTTTCGCCGCTGGCCACCATCTCCCCGTCCCGAAGTACTGTGATCCGATCGACCAGGGCCGTCACTTCGTTGAGCCGGTGGGATATGAAGATGAGGGTGTAACCTTCCGCTTTGAGTTTGCGCATCACCGAAAAGAGGAAGTCGATCTCCTTGAAGGTCAGAGAGGAGGTGGGCTCATCCAGGATGATCACCTTGCCCCCGGTGGTCAGCTCACGGGCAATCTCCACCAGTTGACGGATCCCCATGGACACCATTCCAACGTTGGTGGCCGGATCCAGGTCGATTCCCCACTGTTTGAGCTTATCCAAGGCCCGGCTTCGAAGCTCTTTGCGCTTCACGAAGCGCAGGGAATGCCTGCGGAACTGGTGAATATACATGTTTTCGGCAATGCTCAGTGACGTGATCAGGCTGAGCTCTTGGTGAACGATCCGAATCCCGGCGTTGTAGGCTTCCTGAGGATTCTGAAACTCGACTTCCCTGCCGTCCAGTAGGATGGTACCCGAATCAGCGGGATACACACCCGAGATGATCTTCATCAGGGTACTCTTCCCGGCACCGTTCTCCCCGAGCAGACCGTGGATTTCCCCGTCCAGGAACGTTGCCGAAACGTCTCTCAGGGCATGGACGCCGCGGAAGTTCTTAACGATACCTTTCACTTCAAGCATACCTGCTCCTCTTCAAATCGCCGCTGCTGCCGCTACCACTGTATTCGTAGTTCACGGCTCAATCACCACTTTGATCGCCCCGTCCTTACGATTCACGAAAGTATCGAGGGCCTCGGGATACTTCTCCAGGGGGAAGCGATGGGATACCACCTTTTCCCCGTTGATCACCCCCGCGGCAAACAGGTTGAGCACCTCTTCAGAGACGTTTGGATTGGCCCGGGAGCCGACCATGAGGATTTCATCCAGAACCATCTTGGTCATGGGGGGCAGCTGCACAGAATCGTCCTCGTAGAAGCCGATCAGGTTGATCTTCCCTCCCTTGCGAACGCTGTTCACGCACTGCATGGGGGTCTCATCCGCCCCGGAGCACTCCAGCACTTCGTCGGCACCCATGCCGCCGGTTATCTCCATGATCCGCTTCACCGGATCCTCTTTCTCGAAATCAA
>CAZFMD010000271.1:0-3946 GCA_964520025.1 uncultured Spirochaetaceae bacterium | reverse complement strand
CAAAATTATCGGCTACGTAGCGCTTTCTATAAAAAGGTTTTTATTCCCACTCGATAGTCGCCGGAGGTTTACTGGATACGTCGTACACGACCCGTCCGATTTCAGGCACTTCGTTCGTAATTCTGGCAGAGATCTCCAGTAAATCGAGGGTTGGAAAGGGATACACGTCCGCGGTCATGCCGTCCCGGGATACCGCGGCTCGCAGTGCCAGGATGAAGCCGTAACGACGGCTGTCTCCTGCAACACCGACCGAGCGCAGGGGAAGCATAACACAGAAGGCCTGCCAGATCTGATCGTACAGCTGCCTCTTCCTGAGCTCTTCGATATAGATGGCATCGGCGTTCTGCAGAATCCTGATCTTCTCCCGGGTCACCTCCCCGAGTATGCGTACCGCCAACCCCGGACCGGGAAAGGGATGGCGCCATACCGCCTCCCGGGAAAGTCCCAGCTTCTCGCCCAGACGGCGTACCTCGTCCTTGTACAGCGTAGCAAGAGGCTCCAGGAGAAGCCCATTTGCCCGCTTGTCCTCCACCAGAGGTGAGCGTACGTTGTGATGGGACTTGATGACATCCGCCTTCTTCCCCACTCCCTTGCCGCTCTCGACCATGTCGGTATAGAGCGTTCCCTGCGCCAGGAAAGAGTTCTTGATGCCCAGCCGGCGAATCTCCTGCTCCTGTACACTGATGAACATGTCTCCGATAATCCGCCGCTTCTGCTCGGGGTCGGAAACCCCGGACAGTGCGTCGAGGAACCGGTCGGATGCGTCGATGATGTGCAGATGTCGGGCCCCCAGGTGTCCCAGAAGGTCGGCAACCTCCTCGGACTCGTTCTTACGCATCAATCCCGAGTCGATGTACATCAGATAAACCTGATCGGGAGAAAGGGTGCCCAGAAGAAGGGCGGCGACAACCGTTGAATCCACACCTCCGGAGGTGAGCAGCAGCACCTTCCTGTTCCCCACCGTATCGCACACCATATCACGGATGCTCCGCAGGTAGGCCTCCACATTCCACTGTCTGTCGGCCCCGCACACGCCGATGGCAAAGTTTTCCAACAGCCGCTCCCCGTATTGACTGTGGGTGACTTCCGGATGGAACTGCAATCCGTAGATCGGCTTGCTCTTATGGACAACAATCGCGGGAAGGTCGTTTTCCGTGGTCGCAACGATACGATAGCCCGGAGCCACATCTCGAATCGTATCCCCGTGGCTCATCCAGGAAAGAAAACCGTCGGGTAGTCCCTCCAGCAGGGGAGACGGACTCTTGATGTGCACGGCCGATCGGCCGTATTCACGTTTGGGAAGGGCGGCCACGGTTCCCCCCTGGTCCTGGATCAGCCGCTGCACGCCGTAGCAGATACCGAGGATCGGCAGTTCCAGGTTCATCAGGCGGGGATCGGGACGGGGGGAATCGGGATCATAGACCGAGGAGGGCGAGCCGGACAGAATCAGTCCGCGGGTGTTCACACCGATTAACCCGTCCAGAGAACTGTCGCCGGGAATGATCTCCGTGTAGACGCCAAGATCCCGGATGCGGCGCCCGATCAACTGGGTGGTTTGGCTGCCGAAATCCAGGATCAGGATTGTGTCCATGGGCTTGAACGAAGGATTGTCTCTCTTCGATTGGGACCCACGGATACAATCTCCACGGGAGTCTGTATGTACTCTTCGATGAACTCGATATACTCTCTTGCGGCAGAGGGCAGATCCTCATAACTGCGGGAATCGGTCACCGGTTCTTTCCATCCGGGGAAGCTCTTCACCACCGGTTCTGCCTTGTTCAGGCTGTCGATCGCCGTAGGAAAATCTCGGGTTTCCTCGCCGTCGATTCTATAGGCGGTACAGACCTTGATCTCCTCCATACTGTCATACACGTCGAGCTTGGTCAGGCACAGTCCGTCGATCGAATTGCTGCGGCAGGCATAGCCCAGGGCAACCAAATCAAGGTATCCGCAGCGGCGAGGCCGCCCCGTGGTCACTCCGTATTCCCTGCCGATCTCTCGGACCGTGTCCCCCAGCTTGCCGTCCCGCTGTTCGGTGAACTCCGTGGGGAAGGGTCCGTTTCCCACCCGGGTACTGTAGGCTTTGAACACCCCGATCACCCGGTCCAGGCTGTGCGGCCCTATGCCGCCGCCGATGGCCGCGCCTGCTGCGCAGGAGATGCCCGAGGAGACGAAGGGATAGGTGCCCAGGTCGAGGTCCAGCAACGTCCCCTGGGCCCCCTCGAACAGGATGTTCCGATCCCGGTTGTCGAACACGAATCGGGATACATCCACCACCATAGGCCGGATCTTTTCCCGATACGGCTGGAGGAAGCTCCTCTGTTCATCGGTGAGCTTCTTCCAAACCTCCGGATCGAACAGATCCGCCACACGAATGCCGTCCCGGTGGGCTTTAAGGGCATAGGTAATTCCAATACCCCTGCCCGTGGTGCCTATAGGAATCCTTCGCTCGGCGTCTCGCTTGCGATCCAGTTCTTTGTATTCCGGCAGCACCAGGTGAGCCCGATCGGAGAGAAAGACCCGCCCCTGCCAGTGGATTCCGCTCTGCTCCATGCCGGCAAGTTCCTCGAACAGATTCTCCAGATCAACAACCATGCCAATCCCCAGAACCACCTGCTTGCCCGGGGTAATTAGACCTGAGGGGATAAGGTGCAATTTGAAAGTCTGGTCGCGCAGCACAACCGTATGCCCTGCGTTCGCCCCTCCGGAGTAGCGCAGCACAATATCTGCCTGCTCGGCCAGGAAGTCTACTATCTTCCCCTTACCCTCATCTCCCCACTGTGCTCCGATTACTACGATTTTCATGGTTATACCGCCTATTGCTTTGCTTGCCTCCGCGGATCGTCTCAGCGGGATGGCAGCGTCTTGATCGGGCTGTTTTTGATCAGAGGAATTTCCACAAGCTTACCGTCCACCAGATCCTTCAACTTGCTCACCTCTTTTTTCAGCTCCCCGATCACCTCCCGAACCCGATCCGCGGCTTTGCTGTTCTCCAGGGTGACGGCATGGATCTTGTCCAGGGACTCGCTCACCGCACGATTTGCATTCTGCTGTCCCTGCACAGCCGTGTTGAGACCGCGGATAAAATCCGCATAGCTACCTAAATCCTTGTTGATGTGCTCGAAAATTTCCCCGGCCCGGTTGGAGGACTCCCCCCCTACCTGGATTACCTTCTCCATCTGTTTGACCAACCTGCTGATCTCCCCCGAGGTTTCCGCAGAGCGCTCGGCCAGGGTGCGAATTTCGCTGGCTACTACCGAGAAGCCTGATGTTTCATCCCCCACCCGAGAAGCCTCTATTGCGGCATTCAGTGCAAGAAGATTGGTCTGGTCGGCGATCTCATTGATCAGGTCCAGAGCGGCATCCATCTGCTCGGCGACCTCGTGGATATCGGCGATTTCGGTGATCATCCGGTGCATGGTCTGGTTGCCCTGGCTGGAAACATCCACGGTCTGTTTCAGTGCGCTGGTAGACCTGTTGGTCGACTCGGTTATCCGCCCCATCGCCGCTTTAAGGCTGTCCGCCGAAGCGGCGATCTGCTCGACACTCTTTGCCTGGTTGTGGGCTCCGGTGTAGAGGGTATTGGAGATACGCTCGAGGTTGTTGACGAAATCACCCAGATTCATAACCGATATCTGGACGATTTCCATGGCCATGCGCAGGCGCCGGGACGATCGGGCCAGATCCTCGGTAATCATATTTTCTCTGAAAAGTCGATTGAAAGATACCACGGTAATCCACAGTGCAATGCCGGATACCAGTAAGATGCCGGGAATATACAGAGGGTAGCCCATACGGAAGCCGGGCATGGTGATCAGGAGGTGAACGGCGATCACGATACCCGAGGCAGTGACTGAGAAAACGGTAGCCGAACCTGTGTGAGAAGGTTTCACCTTAGCCACTGAGGTTATCACTGGTACGAAGAAGTATATCATCGCCAGAACAA
>CAZFMD010000270.1:0-3985 GCA_964520025.1 uncultured Spirochaetaceae bacterium | reverse complement strand
TCACCCAGGCAACCCTGTCCCGGGATCTCAAATACCTCAAGGTGGGCAAGATTCCCGACGGGAGGGGCGGGTATATCTATACCTTCAGCGATTCGGCCAGCAAGGTGGGATCGGACAAGAGCCTGGTGGAAGATTTCCGCCGGGGCTTCATCTCCATTGAGTTCTCGGGCAGCCAGGGGGTGGTCAAGACCCTGCCGGGGCACGCCTCGACCGTGGCCTTCGCCATCGACAATTTAAACATCAGGGAGGTGCTGGGAACCATCGCCGGGGACGATACCATCCTGCTCATACCCCGGGACGGGGTGTCCCGGAAGCAGCTGTTCAAAGCCATGCAGGAGCGCATCCCCGGACTGGAAGAGGAGATGGGATGAAGGCGGCTGTTTTAGGAACCACCGGATACACCGGAATGCTTCTGGCGCGCCTGCTGGTCGACCATCCCGAGGTCGATCAGATCCTGCCCGTATCTTCTTCCAAAGCGGGCCGCCGGCTTGCCGAGGTGGATCCGGGCTTTCAAGATCCGGACCAAAAGATTGCTGAGGCCGGAACCCTGCTCGACCTGGAAACCGTGCAGGAGCAGGATCCGGAGGTGGTTTTTTCCGCTCTGCCCCACCTGAAATCCGCACGTCTCTGCGCCCCCTTTCTCGGCAAATCTCTGGTTATCGATCTGTCCGCCGATTTTCGCATGAAGGATACGCAGGCTTTTCAGGGATCCTACGGTACCCCTCCCCCTATGCCGGACCTGCTGGAGCGGGCGGTCTACGGATTGCCCGAATGGCGTGCGGAGGCCATCCGCAGCGCAGAGCTGATCGCCAATCCGGGCTGCTATCCCACCTCGGTACTGCTGCCCCTGCTGCCGATCGCCCGGGAGGGCTTGATCGGAGGGCAGATCCAGGTTTGCTCGATCTCCGGTATCACCGGGGCGGGACGAAAGCTCAAAGCCGAGTACCTGTTCAGCGAACGCAGCGAAAACGTCTGTGCCTACGCCCCGGGAAAGAGTCACCGCCACGTTTCGGAGATGGAGGAACAGCTCGGAACCGAGGCGCCGGAAACCTCGATCCTGTTCGTGCCCCACCTGGCACCCCTGCGCAAGGGGATGTGCTCCACGATCATGGTGCCCCTGTCCCGAGGGATGGGGGAGGCGGAGATTACGTCGATCTTCGAGGCCGCCTACCGCCAGGCGCCCTGTATCGGCCTGAGGGGGGCCACCATTCCCCAGACCGCCGAGGTGCGCGGATCGAACCGCTGTGACATCGGTTGGCGTATCGAAGACCGGACCCTGCTTCTGTTCTCGGCTCTCGACAATCTGATGAAGGGGGCCTCCGGTCAGGCGATCCAGAACATGAATATCCGGATGGGATTCCCCGAGACCAGCGGCCTGTCTCTGTCCGGGGAGATCTAAAGAGCGCAGAGTGCCCGTGAGCGATACGAAACTGAACAAGCCGGTGATCACCATCAAGATCGGCGGCAAGAGCGCGGAGGACAGCCGGCAGCTTGGCCCCCTGGCTGCGGATCTCAAGGATCTGATGGCGGATCACCACCCGCTGATCGTGCACGGCGGGGGAGCGGAAGTGAGCCGTATCAGCGAGCAGCTCGGTTTCGAGCCCCGCTTCCACGACGGCGTCCGCATCACCCTGAGCGAAGAGATGAACGTGGTTGAGATGATTCTTTCCGGCAAGGTGAACAAGCGCCTGGTTCGCCTGTTTCAATCCGCGGGCCTGCCCGCGGTGGGGCTGTGCGGCGCCGATGGCGGGACCTTCAGGGGGCGCACTCTTGGAAAGATCGAGGGCCGGGAAACCCGCACGGGAAAGGTAACCGAGGTCGACCCGAACCTGCTGACCACGCTGTTCGCAGCCGGTTTCCTCCCGGTTCTTTCCTCCACCTCGATGGACGGCAACGGCCTGGGGGTCAACATCAATGCGGACAGCGTGGCCTTCGAGGTTGCCTGTGCTCTGAAAAGTCAGAGCCTGGTCTTCATCTCCGACATCCCCGGCGTGTTGAAGGAAGGCCAGGTGCTGGGGAGCCTGAACCGGGACGAGGTGCGTAAAGAGATCGCCTGCGGTACGATCAGCGGCGGCATGATTCCCAAAGCCACCTCGGCTGTGCAAGCCCTGAAGCACGGTGTCGGTCGGGTGATTATCGGCCAGTACTGCGGCCGGGGATCACTTCCGGCTCTGCTGAAGGGCGGAATGGGTACCTGTTTTCATCTGTAGCCTAGTGAGTCAGATACGGACCAAGGAGCAATCGCTATGAGCAAAGATACGGCACTGATCAAAGAACATCCCCTTCCCAACTGCTTCTCCCCTGAGCTGCTGATGATCAGCAGGGGTGAAGGGGTATGGCTGGAGGACGCCTCCGGGAGACGCTACCTGGACTTCACAGGCGGGATTGCGGTCAACGCCCTGGGTTACGGCAGGGAGGATCTGGCCGAAATCGCCGGCCGCCAGATGAAGCAGCTGGTTCATATCTCCAACCTGTACATCACCGAGCCGGCGTTGGAGCTGGCCAACAAGATGATAGCGCGCGGCTTGGGTGAGGCGGAGCAATCCTCGGGCGCTAACAGAATGGTGGCCGTGCAGTTCCTAAATAGCGGTTCCGAGGCCAATGAAACGGCTCTGAAGTACGCCCGCCTCTACGCCCATCGCAAGAAGGGGGAGGGGCACCACAAGCTGCTGAGCTTCAGCGGCAGCTTTCACGGTCGTACCATGGGCGCCCTCTCGGTTACCCCCAATGCGAAGTACCAGACTCCCTTTCTGCCCCTGATTCCCGGTGTCGAGGTGGGGGAGTACAACGACGTGGATGCTTTGGACAAGACGCTGGATGGCACCTTCGCCGGTGTGATCGTTGAGGTGATCCAGGGCGAGGGAGGGCTGGCCGGGATGAGCCGGGAGTTTGCCGCCGCCCTCAACCGTCTCTGTCGAAAGCACGGGGTGATCCTGATCGCCGATGAGGTGCAGACCGGCCTGAGCCGCACCGGAAGTTTCTACGCCTCAGAGGGAATCGGTCTGGAACCGGACATGATCACCCTGGCCAAACCCCTGGCCGCCGGCCTTCCCCTATCCGCCGTACTGATCCCCGAGAAGATCAACTCCCTGCTCCACGTGGGCGACCACGGAACCACCTTCGGCGGCGGGCCGGTCACCACGGCGGTGGCCTCCAAGGTCTGGGACATCCTCTCCGATACGCAGTTCATTGCCCGAATCCGGGACAGGGGAGGCTATCTGGCTGACGAGCTGGCGGGGCTGACCGCAAAATATGAGTTTCTCGGCGGTGTGCGCGGCCGCGGCCTACTTCTTGGCGTCGAGGTCTTACAGGAGAGGCTTGCCCGGGGTTCCGACACCGCGGCGATAATGCCCGCCCTGTTGGCCGCTTTTCGAGAGGAGGGTCTGTTGATCCTGCGCTCCGGTGTGAATATCCTGCGCATCGCTCCGCCGCTGATCATCGAACCTGAGGAGATCGATGCGGGAATCACCATCATGGCCCGGGTTTTCGACAAAATCGCAACCGGGGCGCTCAAACTCGATAATGAGTAGCAAGGAGGAGAAAAAGATGGCTGAAATCAAGAAGATCGTACTCGCCTATTCGGGAGGGCTGGATACCTCGATCATCATTCCCTGGCTGCGGGAGCATTACCCCGGCGCCGAGGTGATCGCCATGTGCGCCAATGTCGGTCAGGAGGACGATCTATCCGGTCTGGAGAACAAGGCCAAGGTTTCGGGGGCCTCGAAGCTGTACCTGCTCGATGTCCGGGAGGAGTTCGTCAAGGACTACCTGTTCCGGGTCTTGAGGGCGGGCGCGATCTACGAGGAGAAGTATCTGCTGGGCACCTCGATCGCCCGGCCGTTACAGGCCAAGCATCAGGTGGAAGTGGCCCTGAAGGAGGGAGCCGATGCCGTGGCCCACGGGTGCACGGGCAAGGGCAACGACCAGGTCCGCTTCGAGCTGACCTACAAGGCCCTGGCACCGCACCTCAAGGTGATCGCTCCCT
>CAZFMD010000269.1:0-4004 GCA_964520025.1 uncultured Spirochaetaceae bacterium | reverse complement strand
TCGTAGAACCAGAGGTTGTCCTCCAGCTGCAGGTAGCCCTGGCCCTTCTGGATCTCCGGTTCCAGGAACAGCAGGAGGAACTGGTCGGAGCGATCCCGGCGGAACATGCGGATGGTGAATACGCTGGTGTCCTCCCCCGGTTTTTCGCTCACGATGGTGTAGGTTGCCGAGAAATCGGTGTTTTCGAAGTTCGACATCTCATCCACGGTTTGCAGGATTGCCTTCAGGTCCGGCTCAGTCGCCCAGGAACCGAGCACGGGGATGAGTAGAAAAAGGATCGAGAGCCCTATAGTTATCGTTTTCTTCACGTTATAGCCTCCAAGTTAGCGTGCTCAAAGCGCCCGCCACCTACGTGAAGAGCACCATGGCGTTGCCGCTGAATACCGGCCACCCGGGCGCCGCTCAGTAGGTCTTGCGCAGCGCATGGGCCGGGTCCATCTTGGCGGCCCGGCCGGCCGGAAGCAGTGCGGCCAGTAGCGTCAACACGCCGACGATCAGGATGTTACCCGCGATCTGTGCGGGCAGCACTTTGAACAGCAGGTGCCCCTCTCTCAAGATAATAAAGAATTGATTGTCCGTCCCGAAGTTTATCAGGGATAATACGAGGGCGACCAGAAAGGCTGCAACCAGGCCGACCACCGCGCCGCCTAGGGACAGCAGCAGCGCCTCCAGCAGGAACAGGCCCCGTACGCCGCCGCGCTGCAGGCCAAGAGAGCGCATCGTGCCGATCTCCCGGATGCGTTCGTGTATAACCATGCGGAAGGTGTTGGTGACCCCGACCATGATGATGACGAAGAGGATCAGTACGACAACCAGCCCCACCGTGTTCAGGGTAGAGGCGACCTGGTTCAGAGGCTCCAGGAAGTCCCCGATGGTGAACAGCTGGAAGCGGGTTCCCTCCCACTGCTCCTCCAGCAGCTGGTTGCGCTGCTCCTGAAAGCCCTGGGGGCCGCTGAAGCGGGGGGCCAGGGAGATCTTCTGTTCCAGGGCGGCTGTCAGCGATTGCGCCGCCCGCTCCATCAGCAGCATGTCTTCCAGGAACAACCCCAGGCTGATGTATTCCTCCTCGGCTATGTTCAGCAACCGGTTCACATGGGCGCGGTGGGCGTAGGCGCTCACTGCGCTGAAGAAACCCGTGTCTTTGCTGGTGGCCGCCAGGATGAGCTCGCCCACGTTCTGCTGTCCGGTAACGGTCTGCAGCTGGACCAGGAGGGTATCCCCGATCTCCACGTTGAGCTGCTCGGCCATTTTCTCATTGAGGATGAGAGCCCGGGGATCGGCCAGGACTCGTTCCATCGAACCTCCCGTAAGGATCAGCCGATCGGCCAGGAAGCGCTCGGCCTGCCAGTCGACTCCCACCACCTCCTGGCGGATGCTCTCCCCCTCGAAGATCAAGGTACCGTCCAGGCTGGAGCGTCGGGACAGATACTGGATGGGGAGGTTTTCCAGGGACTCGATGGTCTCGATCAGTACCTCGTCTTCCCGGATCACCGTGATCAGGCGTCCGGAGGGACTTTTCTCGTAACCGTAGAGAAACACATGGCCGGCGAAGAAGTGGCTGAAGTTCTCCTGGACGTTTTCCACGAAGCCGGCCGTGAAGGAGTTCACCAGCGTGATGATCAGAATACCGAAGGCTATGGCTCCTCCAAGCAGAAAGCTTCTCTTTTTCTGACGGCTGAGGTTGCGAAAGGCAATGCGCAGGCTGTTCATCTCCGATTCCTCCCTATTCCGCCTGAATGGCCTGAACCGGCTGGATCTTCAGGGCCACGGCCACGGGGTAGAGACTGGCCACGATTCCAATCAGTACGATAATCCCGAGCGCATACAGCAGGGATGACAGGGGCAGGGCCGGATGCAGCACCTCGCCACCGAAGAGGATCTCGAAAAACTGGTTGGGCGCCGCCACCCCTGTCATGTTGAGGATGCCGATCACGATTGCACCCACAGCCACGCCGATCACTCCGAAGACCACCGAGATACTCAGCGTTTCGAACACGAACATCCGTCGTACCGTGCGCTTCTGCGCCCCCAGGGCGCGCATGGTCCCGATCTCTCCGGTGCGTTCGATCACCGAGATCACCAGGGTATTCATGATAATGATGATGGCCACAACGGCGATGATAAGGATCAGGACGTTGAAAACGATCTGCAGGGTATCGGCCAGGGCACCGAAACCCCCTGAGGCGGCCTTCCAATCCGCAGCCTGAGCCGCAAGACCTTCGGCGGCGAACCAGCCGTTCAGCTTGGCGATCACCGGCTGTACCTGGCTTTCATCCCGGAGCTTCAGCAGGATGAAATGCCAGGCGCCCCTATCGATTTGGGCGGCGTAGCTTCCCGGCTGCCGCTGCCCCAGGATTTCCAGGAGGCTCTCTTCGGAGAAATCGCCGCTCCGGGACTCCGAGGTGGCCAGCAGCGAGTCTTCGAACAGAGAGCTTTCAGGATCTTCCACGTCCAGAAAGAGGGTGTCTTCCGGCTTCAGATTTGTCTGTCCGGCCGTTGCCACCACCATTCCCAGCAGGGCACGCAGGGACTGCACGTCGATGAAGTTGATCTGACTCAGGCCCTCCACATCCTGCTGGAAGCGAAAGATGCCCCGGATGGGAAGCTCGCGGATGCGGAAGCCCATCGGTCCGATGCCGCTGACCAGGATCGAGTCTCCCGGAGAGAGGCTGACGCCGATATCCTCCTCGATCTCTTCGACTTTAGACTCGCTGAGCAGGATTCCCTCCTCTCCCGGCTCGAGGTACCTGCCTGCGGTGATGGTGACGCTTTCCGGGAACATCGAGCGGTAGCTGTCCGGCTCGATACCGAAGAGGATGCCGAACTGGTTGCCCTTGTCTTCGAAGCTGAACAAGCCGAATCCGCTCACCTGGGAGGCTGTGCTCAGTACTTCGGGTAGAGAGCTGACCTGTTCGTACACCCGTTCGTATTGGGGGATGCGGGGGATCTCGTCATTTCCGGTCTGCGGGCCCTGAGCCCCGAACAGTGAGAGGGCGGCCTCGGCTTTGGCGCTGATCATCACGTGTCCCGTGTAGTTGTCGATGAAGGATCGCCTGATCCCTCGGGCTGCGGTCTCCATGAGGGAGTTGCCCAGGAGCATGATCATGATGCCGAGGGCGATGATGATGCCGATGATCAGGGTTTTAGACTTGTGTTCCCGGAGGTTGCGAATGGCGATTTTAACGAGAACCGGCATCGCGCTGCCTCCGTTGCTCTTCCACCACCAACCCGTCGTGCAGGTGAATCACATGGTCGGCAATGGAAACGATAGCCGGATCATGGGTGGAGAATATGAAGGTCGTGGCCTGCTCCCGGTTGAGCTTCTTCATCAGTTCGATGATGTCCTCTCCTGTTTTTGAATCCAGGTTCGCCGTGGGTTCGTCGGCCAGAACGATCTCTGGTTTGGTCGCCAAGGCCCGGGCGATGGCCACGCGTTGACGCTGGCCGCCGGACAGCTCGTTGGGTCTCTGGATGCGTTGTTCGTTCAAACCCACCTCGTCGATCAGGGTGTCGATCCACTCACGCTTTTCTTTTTTATCTATGCGGTCCTTGCCAAGGAGCAGGGGAAACTCGATGTTTTCGAAGACGTTGAGCACCGGAATCAGATTGAAGGATTGGAAGATAAAGCCGAGGAACTGGTGGCGCAGGGCGGTGAGCTCCTTGTCCTTCATCTCCGCGGTCGATCGCCCGCTGATCTCCACGCTCCCCTCGGTGGGCTTGTCGATGCAGCCGATCATATTGAGGATCGTGGTTTTACCGGAGCCGGATGGACCTGCGATGGAGATAAAATCCCCCTTTTCGATGCATAGATCGATCCCTTTGATCGCCTCTACCGACACTTTTCCCAGTGGGTAGACTTTCTTTACCTGGTTCAGCTTTACGATATCCACGCTACACCTCTCTTTGTTCCAAAAGGCCGATCGCGTTTTGCGAAAATAGAGATTTCGACCTATCTTCAAAAGATCGCAATCTTCGCTCAATATGGCAAGGAGTATTGCGATGTC
>CAZFMD010000268.1:0-4027 GCA_964520025.1 uncultured Spirochaetaceae bacterium | reverse complement strand
CTGCTCAAGGCTTGCGAGAAGAGACCTATCCCGCGAAAAGAGGTCGAGAAGCTTGTCAGCGCAATCGAGGCGGAGCTGTACAATTACGGAAACCGGGAGGTTCCGGCGCAGGTCATCGGTGAGCTGGTAATGGATCGGCTCAAAGCTCTGGACAAGGTGGCCTACATCCGCTTTGCATCGGTGTACAGGGAGTTCACTGATCTCAAGTCGTTTGAGAAGGAGCTGAGAACACTTAAGAAAAGCTAGAGAAATACTAAAGACGGAAGCGTCTCAACTGTGATTTACTCAGACCTGGGAGGGGAACTATGTTGCGCAAAGTGGACATCATTCGAAAGAGAAACGGACAGGTCGTTACCTTTGATCAGGAGAAGATCACCAGGGCCATCTGGGCTGCGGTCCAGGCCGTAGGTGGCCGGGATCTCGGGAAGGCGCAGAAACTCTCCGACCAGGTTGTCAAAGGGATTCGACGCAAGTACGAAGACGGCAGTGTTCCTTCTGTCGAGCATGTTCAGGACATCGTGGAGAAAATCCTCATCGAGAATGGACATGCCAAAGTAGCCAAAGCCTACATCCTGTACCGGGAACAGCATAAAAACATCCGCGAGGTCACCAAGCTCCTTCGAGATATCACCATCATCGATGACTATCTGGACGAGATGGACTGGAGGGTTCGGGAGAACAGCAACATGACCTATTCCCTCCAGGGTCTGAATGTGCACATCACCCAGAAGGTCGTGTGCAACTACTGGCTCAACAGTGTCTACCCCAAGGAGATCCGGGACGCCCACGTCAACGGGGAGTTTCACATCCACGATCTAGGGACCCTGGGGCCTTACTGCGTGGGCTGGGACCTTCAGGATCTGCTCATGGAGGGATTCCGTGGGGTTCGAGGAAAGGTAGAGTCCAGAGCGGCCCGGCATTTCGATGTGGCCCTTATGCAGGTTGTGAACTTCCTCTACACGCTGCAGGGGGAGGCGGCCGGCGCCCAGGCTTTTTCCAACTTCGACACGCTGCTGGCTCCCTTTATCCACTACGACGGACTGGGCTACGACATGATCAAGCAGTGTCTGCAGAAGTTCCTGTACAACATGAACGTTCCCACCCGGGTCGGTTTTCAGACACCCTTTACCAATATCACCCTTGATCTCAAGGCTCCGGAGTATCTCAGGGAGCAACCGGTGGTGATCGGGGGAGAGGTCAAAGACAAGACCTACGGGGAGTTCCAGGAGCAGATGGATCTGTTCAATAGGGCTTTCGCGGAGACGATGAGCCGGGGTGATGCCACCGGACGACCCTTCACCTTCCCGATTCCGACCTACAATGTGACGCCGGATTTTCCATGGGACAGCACCGAGCTTGATGCGGTTTGGGAAATGACGGCCAAGTACGGTATTCCCTACTTTTCCAACTTCATCAACTCCGACCTGAAACCCGACGACGTACGAAGCATGTGTTGCCGCCTGCGTCTGGACAAGAGGGAGCTGCAGAAGAGGGGCGGTGGGCTTTTCGGTTCCAATCCCCTGACCGGATCCGTCGGGGTGGTAACCCTCAACCTGCCCAGGATCGGGTACGAGGCTCACTCGGAGCAGGAGTTTCTGGAGATACTGGGTGCCCGTATGGAGCTGGCCAAGGAAAGCCTCATCATCAAGCGGGAGGTCCTGGAGAAGTTCACAGACAGGGGGCTGTATCCCTACAGTCGTTTTTACCTGCGCAACATTAGAACCGGTTTCGGCAGTTATTGGAAAAACCACTTCTCTACGATTGGCATCATCGGCATGAACGATGCGGTGTACAACCTGCTCGGCTGCGATCTTACTCAGGCCGAAGGTGTGGCCTTTGCCGTGCGCGCCCTCGATTTCATACGCACCCGATTGGCGGATTTCCAAAGCGAAACAAACAGCATCTTCAATCTGGAAGCCACCCCGGCGGAAGGAGCCAGTTATCGTCTGGCTCGGATAGACAAGAAGCTTTTTCCCGATATCAAGATTTATAGTGAGGATGTGTATTCAGGCGGCAATGGCAAGGACTTGCAAGCACCCTACTACACGAACAGCACCCAGTTACCCGTAGGCTTCACGGATGACGTGTTCGACGCCCTCAAGCTGCAGGATCCGCTTCAGAGCCGTTACACCGGAGGGACGGTGCTGCACGCCTTCCTCGGGGAGCGGATGCCCTCTATCCAAGCCACCAAGAACCTGGTGAAAAGCATCGCCGAAAACTTCCATCTGCCCTACTATTCTCTCACCCCTACCTTCAGCATCTGCGAGCAGCACGGCTACCTCAGGGGCGAGCAGCGGGTGTGTCCGAAATGCGGTGAGGTCTGTGAGGTTTGGTCCCGCTCGGTAGGATATCTCCGTCCCGTGGATCAGTGGAATCCGGGAAAACAGGTGGAGTTCAAGCATCGGCGCACCTACGACAGGCAGTTGCAGGGCGAAGCTGCGGCAGACACCTCGACCACCGGCGCGGTTGCGGAGCAGGAGCAGATTTTGGCCCTTGACAAGCGAACCGGCAACCTGGAACAGGTAGCGACCCACAACGCGGCGGCGCTGTAACGTAAGATTCGTTGACCTTCAAAGGCTGGCAAAAAACCTCTCTGATCGAGTATCCCGGAAAGATCTCAACGGTAGTGTTTACCGGGGGTTGCAATTTCCGCTGCCCCTTCTGCTACAATGCGGAGCTTGTCCAGAGGCCGCATCAGTTGGCCGATCTCAAGCAGGATACCGTGCTGCGGTTCCTGGAAGATAACGCAGGTTTGTACCAGGCATTGGTGATCACCGGCGGTGAACCGACCCTGAATGCCGAGGTGCCGGAGTTCCTGTCACGGGTAAAAGCCCTGGGCCTGTGCACCGGGCTGGAGACCAACGGCACCAATCCGAAAATGGTCACCGGACTGCTTGAGCGGGATCTGGTGGACTACATCGCCATGGATGTCAAGACAACCCTGGAGTGGGAGGCCTACCGAAGAACCGCCGGGTTGAGAGAGGACCAGGAAAGCCTGTTCGAAAACGTAAAACGAACGCTGGAGCGCCTGAAATCCGCTGCAGTGCAGCTGGAGCTACGCTGCACGGTGGTACCCCGCTTCCACACGCCGGAAGCCATCCTGCGCCTGGCCAAGCAGTTGCAGGGATATCCGAGCTTCGTGCTGCAGCAGTTCGACCCGGAGAACGCTCTGGATCCCGGGCTGCGGGATCAGAGACCTTTCAATCCGGAAGTTTTAGAGCAACTGCACAGACAGATAGAACCGCTGTTCCCTCGCTGCGAGGTCAGGGGGATTTGAAATGCTCGAGCAGCTGCTCGGGTGTTGAGATTAGAGATTGAGCGCCGTTTTCTTCAAGCTCCTGCTTGGTCCGGAATCCCCATAGCACACCAAGGGCGAACAGTCCTCCCTGGCGGGCGGTCCGCATGTCCGTGTTCGTATCCCCTGCGTACAGTACGTCCGCCGGATTCAGTCTCCACTGTCGGCAGATCTCGAGCGCCGCGGCGGGATCCGGTTTCCTGGGTACTCCATCCCTGGCCCCGAACACCGGATCGAAACTCCACTTGCTGAAGTAGTGATCGGCCATAACCTTTGTAAACTCGTGGGGCTTGTTTGACAGGATGCCCCGCCGCACCTCGAGCCGGGCCAGTTCGTCCAGTACAGCGCTGATTCCCGGATACAGGTCGGTCTTGTCGGCCCAGTGCTCGGCGTACTCCCCCTCCATCTCCACCTGTATCCGTTCTAAAACCGGTTCCTTCCAATCGGTCTGCGGGAGAACACGCTTTACCAGATTCTTCATGCCGTCTCCGATGAAGTGCCTGTAAGCATCGATCGGGTGGGCAGGGTAGCCGGCGCGCCCCAGGACACGATTCATGCAGTCTCCCAGATCCTGAAGCGTGTCCAGGAGTGTTCCGTCCATATCGAAGATGATAGCCGTGTATCTTTTCATGTTTGCCTCATGGGGCCAGCATATAGAAATCCATTACATGTTGAAACCCGTGTTCCACGGTGGGACGGTCCGAAAATATGGAGCTTGAGAAAGGTTGAAGA
>CAZFMD010000267.1:0-4101 GCA_964520025.1 uncultured Spirochaetaceae bacterium | reverse complement strand
TACATCGGCCACGGCCACCTCGCTCAGCATGTACCAGTAGGCCTGCTTTACCCAATCCTGTAGCTGCTGCTTGCTCATCCTGTTTTCATCGGCGATCAGGCCGGCCAGGTACATGGCGTCGGAGTTTCCCGTGGCGTACAGCCGAAGCGCCAGCTCGTGGTTTTTCTTCACCTTCTTCACGACCTTCTTCAGGTCGCCTATGCGCACACCGTAGAAGGGATCTCTCGCACCGTGGCGCATCAGTACCTTCTTGCCGCTCGGATTTTCGTGGTCCTTGAGAAACTGCATGATCTGTTCGAAGGTCATACCAACGATCCTCTCTGTTATTCTATTTGGTATACATTAGTAAAAAAATAAGGATGTTGCTTCGCACCGGTCAAGTGCGAAAAAATGCTCCGTCATAGCGGCATCCTGATGTATTCTGCCCGGGATAGTTCACGGCATCTGCTGTCAGCGGGCGGGTGTACCGGACCGGGCCGTTATGATTCCCCCTTTTCGCGGAAAGCGACAGATCGTATATTGGTAAGTGCGATGAAACACCTCGCTTTGCTCCTGACCGGCGCCTTGATCCTGGTGCTGGTCGGCACTGTCTGCCAGTCCCCGGCGGATCCGGATGCTCGCCATCCGATCGAGGTTACCGAACTATCCGGTTTATCCACCGCGGGGGTGGAATCCCGGGGAGCGAGATCCGCCGAGACGGATTCCTGGACGGCGAATTCAGGCGCTATGAACCTCACAGCTTCACAACCCGTACATGGACAGCCTGTCGATTCGCAGCCCAGGGCCGAACCTCAGGAGGGGGAACTGCAGATGGCGGCCCTGGCCCGCTCCTATCCGCAGCGGATCGAGGAGTTCGCCTGTCGAAACGGAGATTGGGCGGTACGGATCGATACGACCTGGTACTACTGGGCGCACGGGCGCCTGTTGCCGGAAGAGCTCCGGGATCGGTGGGAGGAGTACAGCTCTTACCGATTCTACTCCTACGCCCTCGACTTGCCCCCGATTCCCGAGCTTGATGAGGAAACCAGGCTCCGGCTGAAACAGAGGCTGGATCGGGCTGAGGAGAATCCGCCGATGCGGCATGAGGGATTCCTGGGCGATCTGTACCGGGCCTCTACCCGCAGACAGACCGAGGCCGGAATCGTAACGGTGGAACTGCTGGGTTTCGAGGTGCGGGTACATCAGCAGATCGCCGAGCCCCTCGAGGCGGTGGGTAGAGACCTGGAAGTCCTGATGCAGACGGATCCGGGGGTGCAGCGCTTCGCCAAAGGGCTCAAGGGTCTGGCTGGGTACAACTGGCGGGAGATCGCTGGGACTCGCTCACGGAGCTATCACAGCTATGGAATAGCTGTCGATCTGGCGCCGAAGAGCTTCGGAGGCAGACACACCTACTGGAGGTGGGCGCTGCCAAAAAACGAAGAGTTCTACGCCATACCCTACGAACAGCGCTGGATGGTGCCACAACAGATCGTAGAGATCTTTGAGCAATGGGGATTCGTCTGGGGCGGCAAGTGGTTTTTCTTCGACACCATGCACTTCGAGTACCGCCCGGAGATCCTCGCCCTGGCAAATGTATTGGAGGATCAGCGGTGAAGGAACAGGGGCAGATCACTTTTCGGCCCTACGATCACAAGAAGGATTCTCAAGCGGTTCTGGAGGTATTCAAAGAGGTCGGCTGGATAGAACGGGGCGGCGATCGCCAGACAGATGCGGCTATGCTGGCCTACTTGAAGAGTGGCCGTTCCTGGGTGGCGGAGCTCGGGGGTCGGGCGGAGTCCCTGGCCTGTACCGCTCCCGGAGAGTTCCGTTATCTGGAGGAACGCCTTCGGCTCTGCGCGGTGACTGCCGTGGTCACCGCCACGGTGGCGCGCAAACTCAATTGTGCCACCCGGGCAACTGCTGAAGCCATAGCGGATGCCGCCGAAGAGGGCGCTCAAATTGCGGAACTGGGAGTGTTTGAACAGGGGTTCTACGAACGGCTGGGATTCGGAACCGGCTCATACGAGCATTGGTTGGACTTTGATCCGGCAACCCTGAAGGTCGGCAGCCCCAAGCGCCCGGCCCATCGCCTGAGGAAAAAAGACTGGAAGGTAGTATATGCCAGTCTGTTGAACAGGATGGCCGGCCATGGTTCCTGTACCGTGTTTCACCCTGAGTTGATCCGCTTAGAGATGACCTACGATACCAAGGGTTTCGGCCTGGGTTATTTCGACAGAAGCGAGCTGACCCATCACCTCTGGCTTTCCAACCAGGGGAGCGAGAATGGCCCGTTAGCGATATACTGGGCGGCTTATCGCAGCTACGAGCAGTTCCTCGAGCTTCTGTCCCTTCTCAAGAGTATCGGAGATCAATTCTACCTGGTTAAGATGCACGAGCCGCGGGGAATTCAGCTGCAGGATTTCATCCGGCAGCCGTTCAAGTCTCAACGCATGACCCGGCACAGCCGCTATGAGTGCAGAACCAGAGCCGCTGCCTACTGGCAGATGCGCATACTGGATCTGAAGGGGTGCATCGAGAAAACGCACCTTGCGGGACCCGATTTGCGCTTCAACCTCGAACTCTCCGATCCGATCGGTGAGCAGTTGCCGGAACGCAGGGGCTGGAGGGGCGTCGGTGGCAGCTACAGGGTGTGTTTCGGTGAGCGGGGCACGGTGGAAGCGGGTACAGAGCAGCGACTGCCGACGCTGCGGGCGACGATCGGAGCCTTTACACGCATGTGGATGGGAGCGCAGAGGGCCTCGGCTCTATCGATTAGCGGCGCGCTGTCCGGACCGACCGACCTGACCCGATCCCTGGACAAAAAGTTGCAGATCCCCCAGCCCCATATTGACTGGGATTTCTGACAGTCCTAGGGCTTTTCTTTTTTGTTGCCCAGGACGACAATATAAGCGAACAGAGGAGACAAAGAATATGCGAGGTGTAGTGTTTGGGCTTCTGATTCTGGCTTTGCTGGGATTGCTCTTTGGTTGTTCCACCAGCATTCCGGTCACTGTGACCAAGCCGGCGGAGATCAACATGTCCGGCAACCGGGTCATCGCGGTGTTGGATTTCCGTTATCCGGTGAAAGATAAGTCTATCTCGGGGAAGGATCTCCTGCAGTGGGCGATCTCCAAGCTCACCGGGCTGAGTTTGCCCAATGAGCTCAACGTGGAACAGCGGGTGGCCAAATATACCACCGACCAGGTGATCTTGACCCTTCTCAACACCGGCTACTTCCAACTGGTGAGCCCCCAGGAGATTGCCCAGGCCATGCAGGGAGGGATCAGCTCCAGTACCACGGCTGTGGATATCGGCAAGGCGGTCAAAGCCCAGGCCATAGTAAACGGCGATCTGTACATCCTTGATGTCGAGGATAAAGAGTGGACCGATGAACGGACGATTACCGATGCCGGTACCGGGCAGGAGCAAACCGTTTACGTTCCCATGATCCGACGTACCGTTTGGGTGGGGATGAGCTACCAGGTTGTGAACACGGCTACCGGCAACGTGGTGGCATCCCGTTCTTTCGAGAGCCAGAGCTCTACGGACAGAGAACTGGAAAACAAGCGGGACCTTCCCGATGTCGAAGAGATGTATACGAGTCTTATCGATGACTTCATGCCCAAGATGGCTAAACAGTTGGCTCCCTACCAGGTGCGCGAGCATCGCACGTTGATGCGGGACAAGACCAAGGACCCGCGCATGGAGCAGGCTGACGATCTGGTAAAAGGAAAGGTCTACGACAGCGCTCTGGAGATCTTCCTGGATATCTGGCAGCAGAACGGAAACGTCGCCGCCGGCTTTAATGCGGCCATCCTCTACGAGGTTACCGGCCAGCTGGATATGGCAATCAGCCAGATGAAGAGCGTGGTGGACCGTACGGCGGAAAAGAAAGCCATGCGGGAGTACAACCGGCTGCTTACGGTGAAGCAGGAGCAGGAGCGCCTGAAGGCGCAGCAGAGCTAGTCTGCCGGCGGGGCCCTGCCTGGGTACCCTGGGCGGGCTCCGGGGCCAAATTTTTTACAAAATCCTCTTTACTAAAAATCAGTTTTACCTTAACATATGTGATAGTGTTTTAAGCTACCTTGGGAGGGGTAACATGCTTTTCGAATACCGCAGAAA
>CAZFMD010000266.1:2006-4165 GCA_964520025.1 uncultured Spirochaetaceae bacterium | reverse complement strand
AAGCGCTATAGGAGGGCTACGATGGGTTTTATCGTGTCGCTTGCCTGGAAAAACCTCTCTCGCTACAAACGGCGGACCCTGATCACCGCCTGTGCCCTGGCCTTCGGCATCATCATGTTTCTCTGGCTGGACGGAATGCTGCAGGGGATCGAGCGGGAGTCGGAGCGGAATATCATCTGGTACGAAACCGGTTCCGCAAAACTCATGACCACCGAATACCAGGAGGATCTCAAGAGCATGCCTCTCAAGCACTGTATCGAGGATCCTCAAAGCCTGGAGCAGGCCCTGACAGGAGCCGGGGTGACGACCACCCGGAGGACGGTCTTTGCCGGGGAGATCTTCTACGGCGAGGGCTCGCTGTACGTCAAGGTCATCGCCGTCGATCCGGAGACGGATGAACAGATCTATCGGCTCTCCGATACCCTGGCTCAGGGGAGATATCTGGAAGCCGGAGAGCAGGGAGTCGTCATAGGCGAATGGCTGGCCCAGGACCTGGGAATCACTCTGGGGGAGGAGATCACCATCCGCACCCGCACCCGCTACGGGGCTTTTCAAACCATTGAACTGATCGTGGTCGGTGTGTTGAACAGTCCCAATCCGGTGATCAACAAGGGCACCGCTTACATTCCCCTGTCCCTGGCCGACGAGGCCCTGGAAATGGAGGGGGCGGTTACCGAGATCACCCTCTCGTTTCCCGAATGGCAGGACCCGGAGCTCAAGGTACAGGAGCTGCAGGATCGGCTCTCCGCCTTTGCCGGAATCACGGTGCAGAGCTGGAAGGATCTGGCCCGGGATTTCCTGATGTTCGCCCAGATGAAAAGCGCCGGCAGTAGCATTTTCCTGATTCTGGTGTTCGTCATCGCCGCGGTGGGCATCTCCAACACCATGCTCATGGCGGTCTACGAACGGGTGCGGGAGATCGGTATGATGCGGGCCATGGGCATGAGCGACGGTGCCATCCGGGCGGCTTTTCTCTTTGAGGCCGGCGGCATCGGTCTGATCGGCACCCTGGGCGGTATTGTCCTCGGTCTGGCGCTCAACTGGTACATGGTCAATTACGGTATGGACCTCAGCGCTATCATGGGGCAGATGGATATCGGCTACCGGGTATCCGGGATATTCCGCAGCGCCTGGCATCCCCAGGCTTTTGTGGGCGGGCTTATCTTCGGGATCGTGGCGGCCATGGTGTTTTCACTGATTCCCTCCTCCCGGGCGCTGAAGATGCAGATCACCGAGTGTCTGCGCTATGAATAGATAGAGGATAGATCAATGAAACTGGCAAGAATCGCCTTCAGGAATATCCGCCGCAACCGGCGCCGCAGCCTGCTCTCCGGAACGGCCATTATGATCGCCACCCTGTTCATCACCTTCGCGTTTTCGCTGATCGCCGGAATGCTGGGCGATGTTGAATCCAACATCGTGCGCTATGTATCCGGACACGTGCGTATCCGCCACGTGGAGTACGACGAGAACGAGCAGCTGAATCCGCTGCACCTCAGTGTGAGCGAGTATGAGCAAGTGGTGCGGCAGATGGAGTCCGAAGAGGAGGTAGCGGCGGCCGTGCCCCGCACCCGCTTCTTTACAGCCATCTACCGAAACGGCCGCACCTACGGCGGGATGGGTCTGGGAGTGGATTTTCCGCGGGAAGCCTCGGTGATGAGAATCCAGGACGCTATCGAAGAGGGCCGCCTGCCCCAAATGGGGCAGAGGGAGATGGTCCTGTCCGCCGGTCTGGCCGAGGAGTTGGACCTGGAAGTCGGTGAGCGGCTGACCCTGCTCACCAAGAACAAGTACCTGGGTATGTCCGGCATGACCTTCACCGTGACCGGAATCGTGCGTTTCCTGGTGGCCGGATTCAACGAGAGTTTTTTCCTGGTTCCCATCGATACCACCGCCCGTTTTCTCAAGATGAGCGATGAAGCCACCGAAGTCCTGGTCGTGCTCAACGATTCCAAGAGGGTCGATGAGTTTGCCGAGAAGGCAACGGGGATCCTCGCCGGCATGGGCCGGGAAAACCTCTCCGCCCAGCCCTGGACCCGTATCGGCGCCACCGTTGGCTGGATGCAGTTAGCCCGCAGCGCCTATGACGTGATCGCCCTGGTCTTCTTCATCCTGGCCTCCACGGTCATCGTCAACACCACCATGATGGTCATCTTCGA
>CAZFMD010000266.1:0-1906 GCA_964520025.1 uncultured Spirochaetaceae bacterium | reverse complement strand
TATTAATACTCACCTTCGGGCTGTTGGCAGCCCTCGGTGCCTCGGCGATCACCGCTGAGGAGATCATCGAGAACGTGGAGCGCAACGAGATCAACGAAGAGGAGCGGATCGACGGATCCATGATCATCAGCGACCGTTTCGGCTCCCGGACCAAGACCTTCATCAGCTACGCCGCTGGATCAGACAAGATGCTGCTGGAGTTCACCAACCCGGAGGAGAGGGGGCAGAAGATCCTGCGCCTGGAGGACGAGATCTACCTGTACTTTCCCGAGGCCGAGGAGGTGATCCACCTCCAGGGATCGGCGCTCAAGGAGTCGGTGATGGGCTCGGATTTCTCCTACGAGGATATGACCGGAGAAGGGGAGCTGCTGGATCAGTATGCGGTCACCCTTCTGGGGGAGGAGAGTATCGAGGGACGCAAGCATTATCACCTGGAGCTCAAGGCCAGGAAACGGGGGCTGGCCTATCCCAAGCAGGAGGCTTGGATCGATGCGGAGACCTGGGTGATGACCCGGGCCAACGCCTACTCCCTGTCCGGACGCCTG
This sequence comes from uncultured Spirochaetaceae bacterium, assembly GCA_964520025.1. Lineage (GTDB taxonomy): Bacteria > Spirochaetota > Spirochaetia > SZUA-6 > DRHE01 > JAFGQJ01. Next base: position 1,361 of record CAZFMD010000266.1, on the reverse strand, counting down.
CTCAAGGAGATGGAGCTGGGGGATATCCGAGTGGTAGCCGGCAAGTACGTTCCCCACTACATTATCATGCGGGATGCCATGAAGAAGAAATCCTCCACGGAGATGAGGATCGAGGTCATCGATCTGGCCGCGGAGCTGCCCCCTGATATCTTCAGCCTCGAGGAGCTGACCTGGTGAGGGCGAGGAGCTTGCCCGCCGGCGTGCTAGTCCTGGCCACACTCATTCTGCTATTGGGCTCAGCGGATCTGTTCGCCGAGACTAAATCCTCGGTAACCATTTCCAGCTACACTTCGCTGCTGTACTCCGGAAACCTCGAAGACCCCGTGGAAGTAGCCGCGTTGCTGAAGAGCAGCCTCAACGTGGATTCCGTGGGAAACAAGAATGTCAAAGGTTACTTCCAGCTGGACTCCTGGATTGCCGAGTCCTTCGGCTTCGACATCCCCCGCGCCTACCTCAAGGTGCGCTTTCCCGGCTTTCGGCTCATCCTGGGCAAGACCCGAGTCTCCTGGGGTGAGGGATTTGTGTTCAACGCCGGGGATGTGCTGTTCGGCAGCATGGGGGCGATCTCCGGCGACCTGAGCGGGGAATCCCTGCGTGCGGAGACGGGGTGGTTGGGAGTGCTGTACGTTCCCCTGGGATCCTTCTCCTTTTTAGAAGCGGTGCTGGCCCCCTACAGCTTGCCGGCACCCATCGGCACACTGCAAACCGATTTTGCCTTTCTGGCTGATACGGTGTCTCTGGATCAGTTGTCCGGGGGAGCCAGGGGGGTTTTCAAGATGGGCCGCACAACCCTGGAGACCGGTTACTATGCCAGCGGCACAGAGGCGGAGCACCGTGCCTACATCAGTACCCACGGCTATCTGCTGGTGGACTGGACTCTTTCCGCCTCGATGACCATTCCCATGTTTGATCCCCAGTGGCAGCAATGGGATGAGTGGCTGGCTATCTCCGCCTCGGTGTTTCGCCAGCTCAAGCTCGGACCCGATCGAGACCTCACCTTCCGGCTGGAGGCGGCCATCCGTCCCGGTGCACTCTGGCAGGAGGCAAGCGGAGCAGATGCGATCCACGCCGGATTACCGGGAGCCCCTGAGTATGGTCTGTACCTGTTCCCGGAGTTTGCTCTACCCCTGAGCGACACCTTGTCCCTGCAGCTGCGCTCCTTGATCTCCCCTGTGGATCTGTCCGCACTCTCGATGGTCAGTGTCAGCTGGAACGTGTATCAGGGCCTGCACATCTACAACTACCTGTCTCTCATGAACGGTGACGGGAACGATCTGTACGGTACAGACAGACTGGGCGGAGTCGGCTGGACCGTGGGGCTGGAGTTCATCTACTAGGGTTGGCGAGGTAGATCCGTCGGA
>CAZFMD010000265.1:0-4201 GCA_964520025.1 uncultured Spirochaetaceae bacterium | reverse complement strand
CTGATCAGGGCCAATCCGATCACCGCGTAAAGGTCAAACTCGATGTTCAGCGCCCGCTTGTAGTATTCAGTCGCCTTGTCGAGCTCGCCCAGGTTCCGATAGGCATCCCCGGCTCGGGTGATAATCACCTTGTTGTTCGGATCGGATTCCAGGATCTTTTCCCAGGCATCGAGGGAATCCTGGTGCCGGTTCATGCCACGGTAACAGTCGGCGATGCCGAACAGGGCGTAGAAGTTCAGCGGTTCGATTTCCAGGGCCATCTCGAAGTAGGGCAACCCTCTGTTAAAATCTTTGGTCTTCCGGTAGCAGTTGCCCAGGGAGGTCATGACCTTGATATTCTTCGGATCATTTTCGAGCATCCGCTCCCAATACGGCACCGCCTCGGTGTAGTGCTTGAAGTCGAAGTGCAGATGCCCCAGCCCATTGAGGGCGTAGGGATTATCAGTCTCCACTTCCAGGGCTTTCAGGTACAGTGCTTTCGACTTCTCGAAGTTTTTCACCTTGCGGTAGGCATCGGCGATCCGTGTCAAAACCGTAACATCCTGATCGTCCTGGACCAGATACTGCTCCCAGATATCGATTGCTTTCTGGTACGCACTCTGTGCACGGTAGCAGTCAGCCAGGCCGACCAGGGCAAACTTGTTCCCCGGGTGGAAATCCAGACAGGAGCGGTAGTATTCCACGGCCTCGTCGAACTTCCTTTGCTTTCTGGCCGCCTCCCCCAACCCTACCAGGCCGTAGTTGTTCTGCGGATTGATCTCGAGGATTCCCTTGAAAGATTCCACAGCCTCCTGGAATTTCCCTTCTTTGAGATATCTGTAACCCGCCTTGGACAGCTCGGTTTGCTGATCCAGTTGGGACGAAGAACCGTTCTGCCCTTCAGTCAACGTTTTGTTCTCCTTCCTGCAACCACTTTTTTATTATGCCCACCGTTTTCTCCATCATGGCATCCACCTTTTTCCGATCCGGTGCCAGCTTGTACATTCGAAATGCTTCCAGGGGCATATTCTGATTCATATACAGATCGCCGAGCCGGATCAATCCGTCGGAGTAGCCGGTGGTAAGAAATATCTTCTTGGCGAGGTCGTACTTCTTCTGATTGAACAGGTCGTTTCCCTTCCGAATCAAGGCCACCCGCTGCTCTTTGGACATCTCGGCGGCGTGGCTCTCGGTTATCTTGAGGAAACCTTCTTTGGGGATTTGTTTCAGAAGCTCTTCTCTTGCTTTCATACGACCACCCTTAATATAAGATACACACAACACACAAAGCAAATCGTCAGTGTCGCCAGGGAAATCTCGTTCGCCCGAGTCTTTCTGGTGTATACGACTTGCCGCGCTTCTGCTTTTTTCATTCTCGTGTGCACATATCTCGCTGTTGTACACGGTCGGAGCACCGTTTCTTAAAGAATCGGCGATTTTCACGATAATCTTGGCTGCTTCTATCGGCTAATTCCCAGACTAGGCCGCAGGATCAATCCTCAGGTGTTCGAACTTTGCGAGCAGACCGGCCTGCTTGGGGCAGCAGGCGTACAAGCCTGCCAGAACCGGTTTTTTTCCGTCATCCTCATGAAGATGGCACATTCGCAGCTGCTGCCATGCCTGCTCCGGCTCCCGCCAGTACAGTAGATAATCCGCCCCGGCACGAACAATTTTCAGATCGATCGTGGCGCCCTGGAACTCCTGGGTGGACCAGTCCGAATATCCGCCGTTGGTAATCACAGCCCCCAGAACGCTGGGCTTGTCCGTCTCATGTTCGACCGAGCTCTTGATCCAGCAATCCCGAGAGATCCGCACCATCAGACCCGCCTGATCGTACTGATGCCGGGGGACCAGGTGAACTCGAGTAGTCATCAGAAAATCGGAATCCACGCTAACGTAGAGGAAAGAACCGCTGTCCGCTTGAAATCCGTAATGTGTTCTCTGCCAGAAATCGCTGTTCCCGGAGGGTTTCACCACCAGGACGGACTCATCCGCTGCGACGGACCAGGTGGACGGGGGGTTCAGCCATTGCAGGCGGGGATCAAGATCCGCCCGGTCAAAATCTTCGTGCAGCAACAAACTATTTGAGGCTCTGGATAAAGTTATCGATCGGAACAGTCGGCAGAGTCATGATCTTGACACTTCCCCGGGAGCCCAACTCCGCCGAGATGCGGGCGATGGTGGCATTGTCCGGGGCTTCCACGATGTTGACGAAATCGTAGCATCCCAGGGTTGCGTACTGAGCCATGACCTTGCCACCCATCTTTTCCAGTTCCCTGTTAACCTCTTTGATGCGGTCCGGATTCTTTTTGAGGGTCCGATTTCCCTCGTCTGTAAGGTTACTGAGCAAGATATAGATTCCCATTTTCTCCTCCTATCACACCGGCTTTTTTCTGCACCCGCATTAATGCTAATCCATCCAACCTGGGGATGCAAATGTGCTGCAGAGTTAGAAAGGTTAGATTCGTCGTTTCTCGGGCCTTCTAGTGGGTGACCGCTCCCCTGCTGGCAGAGGCGACCAGCCGCGCATACTTTGCAAGAGCCCCGGTTTTATAGGAGATCGGTGGCGCCTTCCAGGTGGCCCTACGGCGCTCCAGCTCCTGCCCGCTCAGATCTACCGAGAGGAGTTTCTTCCGGGAATCGATGGTGATCCGATCCCCGTCCCTCAGCAGGGCGATGGTACCGCCCTCCTGAGCCTCCGGGGCCACATGGCCCGGTTCGGCGTACGCGCCACCCCCTCGGTCATCTCCCGGCTCTGCCGGTTGAGAGCCTGACCTTTCATCGGATTAACCGCCATCCCCGATACCCGGGCTACGCTCAAGTGCCGCCGGAGCGCTCCGCATCGGAGCGGGCGTAGGGAAAATCTTTCACATACGGCAGGCGGACCGCCGTAGCCTGTATTTGCTTCAGACCTTCCAGGAGCGTGTTCGTGGTATCCCAGGTACCCTCCAAAAAGAGTTGAGCCTGACTTTGCGATAGATTGAAGGAGAGGCTGTAGTCCCCGGCCTGCAGGGTCCGGGACTCCAGATCGACGTGCAGCTGCGTAGCCGAGTCGGCCTCCACCCGCTTCATCAACTGCTCGATCTGCTCGGAGCTCACGGTCAGCGTGGGAACCCCGATGGCGCTGCAGTTGCCGGCGAAGATCTCGGCAAAGCTCTCGCCTACCACAGCCCGGATTCCCCAGCGCATCAGGGCCTGAGGGGCGTGCTCCCTGGAGGAACCGCAGCCGAAGTTCTTGTTGACCAGCAGGATCGAGGCATCCCGGTAGCGGAGATCGTTGAAGGGGTGGTCGGTGGTCTTGCCGGAAGCACCAAAGCGCTGATCGTAGAAGCTGTATTGGCCCAGGCTGTCGAAGGTCAGCTCTTTCATGTAGCGGGCAGGAATGATCCTGTCGGTGTCGATGTCGTTGCCCCGGACCGCCACGCCTCCCCCTGTTATCTCTCGCATCTTCGCCGTACTCATGCTTCACCTCCCTGGGAAAGCCGTCGAACATCCGTCACCTCTCCGGCCAGCGCGGCTGCAGCCACCATGGCCGGACTCATCAACAGGGTCCTGCCCTCGGGGGAACCCTGGCGGCCGATGAAGTTGCGGTTCGAGGAGCTGGCACAGACCTGGTCCCCGACCAGCACGTCCGGGTTCATGCCCAGGCACATGGAACAGCCGGCCTGCCGCCACTGGAATCCCGCTTCCCGGAAAATCTCGGGCAACCCTTCGGCGGCGGCCTGCTCGGCCACTGCCTGAGAGCCCGGCACGACCAGGGCCCTGACGTGGGGGGCGGCTTTATGCCCCCTCACCAGCCGAGCCGCCTCCCGCAGGTCGCTGATCCGCCCGTTGGTGCAGGAGCCGATAAAGGCCACGTCGATCTTCTGCCCCTTGATCGGCTGCCCCGGGTGGAAGCGGGTATGGTTGTAGGCCATCTGGGCCGCTTCCCGCTCCTCGGCCTTGAGATCCTTCAGCTGCGGCAGCTTCTGACCGACGCCGATCGCTTGGCCCGGATTAATCCCCCAGGCGATCATCGGCTCCAGGGTATCCGCATCCAGCAGGAAGCGGTCATCGTACTCGGCCTCAGCATCCGAAGCGATCTGTTTCCAGTACGCCACCGCTTTTTCGAAGTCCTTTCCCTTGGGCGCGAAGCTCCGGCCCTCCAGGTAGTCGAAGGTCACCTGGTCGGGATTGATGTAGCCGACCCGGGCTCCCCCCTCGATGCTCATGTTGCAGATCG
>CAZFMD010000264.1:0-4204 GCA_964520025.1 uncultured Spirochaetaceae bacterium | reverse complement strand
AGGTAGCCGCGGTCGAACTGCATGCCCTCGACCACCTCGAGGTGGGTCTCCATGGACTTGGACTCCTCAACGGTGATGACCCCGTCCTTACCCACTTTCTCCATGGCATCGGCGATCAGATTCCCGATCTCCATGTCATTGTTGGCCGAGATTGCGGCAACCTGGGCAATTTCTTCCTTCTCCTTGATTTCCTTGGAGCTCTTCTTGATATCCCCTACGGCCACCTCTACGGCCTTGGCTATACCCCTCTTGATCTCCATGGGATTGATACCCGCGGCGACTGATTTCAGTCCCTCCTTGATCATCGAGTAAGCCAGTACCGTCGCCGTGGTGGTACCGTCACCGGCTATGTCGTTGGTCTTGGTTGCGACCTCTTTGAGCAGCTGGGCCCCCATGTTTTCAAAGGGATCTTCGAGCTCGATCTCTTTGGCGATGGTGACTCCATCATTGGTAACCGTGGGGGCTCCGAATTTCTTGTCCAGGACGACATTCCTCCCCTTGGGCCCCAGGGTTACTTTGACTGCAGAGGACATCTTGTCGACGCCCTTCAACAGCGCCCGCCTGGCGGACTCGTCAAATTGTAACTGTTTCGCCATCTCTTTAACCCTTCCTTAATGTTAAGTTTTGTAGATTGTGATTGGAGCTAGAGTTTTATCTGTTTGAAAGATACAAATTCTAGTACCGATCATCAACAAAAAAATGCATTTTTTTCGCGCTTGTGTTCGTCAGATGACACAGGAACGCTTGACTTTACCCTCGGATTTGCTACAAAGAAGGGGTGAGCAGCCTTCGTACCCTACACCTCCACCTCGGCCTGCGCTTTGGGACCGGTAATGACAGGCGGATCGGGGATCGAGCCGCAGAATTTCTCGAAGAAATCGAAAGGTTGGAGCGGGAAACTCCCATTCCGCTGTTCTGGAATTTTCCGGCAGCCCCGGTGCTGGAGAAGCAGAGCCGGAGGACTGAGAATCTGATGGCGTCGATCGGCAGGAGGGTCCGCGAGGGTGAGGATAGGGTCATTCCCGCCGGATTCGGCGGAGCCCCCCACCCGCTGTTGCTGCGGGAGGAACTCAGGCGGGAATTGCTTTGGTGCTACCGCAATCCCTGGTTTCCGGCCCTGAAAGATCTGTTCGACGAGCGGCCGGAGGCCATCCTTCCCGTGTATCCGGATCTGTATTCCGAGGCTACCGGCGGCGCTTACAGCCTTCAGGGGTTCACCACGATCGGCATCCCCATTGCTCTCTATCGACTCTGTCCGCCCCACGGCAAACACCGATGGACGAAGCTGAGACCCCTGGCCGCTCCGGAGCATAGAATCCGGGGGGTGAACACGGAGGCCAAGCTTCAGCCGGTCGTGGTCCTGCAACCAGGGGAAGTGCGGCCGGAAAGCATCGATGTGTTACTGGCCGCCTGCGGCCGGGCTGATAGGATTTTTCTGATGCTCGATCTGAGCGCGGAAAACCCGGGGAGCGATTCGCCGGAACCTGCCTCGTTGAACCGGTTGTTCCGCCTCCTATCCGGGAATCGACGGATCCGTTGCCAGCCCTTCTCAACAGGAACGCGGTACTCCAGCCCGCCTACGGTCGATCCCGCGGAAATGCTGAAGTTCGTCGCACCAGCGGGAAGCTACGGGACAGCCAGGGCCTGGGATCAGATCGAAAAGCTGCGACAGAAGAAGCGGAAGAACAATCTTCAGATGGGCGATCTGTTAAAAACCATAGCCTCTGCCGCAAGATCCACCGCAACACCTCGCCCAGGCCAAGCCGATAGAGAACAAACGGATACGATCGAGATCACCAATATCGCCATGGCCGGCTCTGTTACCCTTATCGGAACCGGTCTACAGGCGACATTCAGTCAAGGACGCCTGTCAAACTTGATCGACCACGGAGACAAGGTGCTACCCGGAGAACCGGGGCGGTCGGTTTTCACGATAGACAACAAACAGGTGTTGCTGAAAACCGATAGTGCATTTTCCTTTGACAGGGAGGGACAGTCAGGTCTGCGATCCATACTCTCGAGTCATGTCAACAGGGAGGGTGAGGGCGTTCAGGTAGTCCTGGATTACTACTTCGCCGATGAATGCGGTTTCCTGGCACTGGATATCGCTGCCCGCTACCCATCCCTTCCCAGCGGGATCGTCCAAGAAGCCACACCCCTGGAACTCTGCCTGTGTTCCTTTTCCGAGGATGACCGTCCCGAGATTGAAGTTCAGGCTTCGGGCCGTGATCCCTTCAACCATACCCTCCCGGCCGGCCCCCAGGTCTTCCTGCTGGCAGGCCAACGGTTCAGGCTTCAATACGGAAAGAGAAACGTCGAACTGCAGGTTTCACCATTTCGGAAAACAGCTATCGGAAAAATCGAGTTTCGAGTCGAGAAAAAACGTCGTTTGCCCCGAGGAACAACGGCGGCCCGGGGCAGGACCTTACTGCTGTGGGCAAACCTGGGCGGCAGTTATCTGCCCCAACCGGCGGCGAATCTATCGACCCGTCGCCTGCACATTTCCTACGGCATCCGTTTCAGCGGCCCTCCGGGAAGAGGAAAACGACAGTAAGGTTTCGAACCGGGGATCCGGATCGACAGCTCAGAGTTCCGGATCGACAACAAACCGGATCTCCCCTCCGTACACGGCTCTGGGTACGCCTCCGTCAGGCTGGAACAGCAGGGATCCGTCGGGATTCAATCCAAGAACAACACCGCGCTCCGCCGAATCCTGCCGGGTGGTGTCGTTATCCCGGGTGAACAGCAACACAGCCTTCGGGGGTGCGGCCTGCCGATGGCCGTTCACCGCGCTCAACCCATAGAGGCGAGCGAGAACTTTGGCATGCCAATCTTCATCCGCCAGGCTTGCCTTCAATTTACACAGCACCTCTGCCAACAGATTCGGTATGCTGATCTGCCTGTCCAGCACTCGAGCCAGGGAGGTCGCCGTGGACTCCAGCTCCGGGGGAAAGCTCACCTGGTTGCAGTTCAAGCCGATCCCGACCAGCAGCCCCAGGCTGCTACCCTGTGCCAGGGCCTCACAGAGGATCCCGGCAAGCTTCTTTTCACCCACCAGCAGATCATTGGGCCATTTCAGCTGCACCGATAATCCGTACAGATCTTCCACGCTCTGGGCCAAAGCCAGACCGGCAACCAGCGGAAGTCTCTGGGGAGCTTCAGCGATTCCTCCCGCCCCGCTGGAGGTTCTCAGCACCTGTGTGAACAGCAGACTCTTGCCCGCCTCCGCGATCCATCTACGCCCGGCGATCCGCCCCCTACCCAGGGTTTGAAAATCCGTCAGAACCACGGTTCCGTCGGGACAGCCGGACTCCGACAACCGGCGGGCCTCCTCCATCGTGGAGGCGGTTCGTTTCTTGAAATATACGGGAGCCCCCGGCCAGGGATTGTGAATCTCCAGACGCTTCATTGATCTTCTCCGCTCCATCACGATACAATACACTCAAGTCGTTGGTGAAGAGCGAAGTTACGAGGCATACCGTGGAAAAGGTACAGGTGTTTGCAGATTTGCAGGACCTCTCGGATCAGGCCGCTGAGATCCTGGCTGCCGCGATCGAAGATGACCTGAGCACCGGTCGGGAGCCGTCGGTGATTCTGGCCGGCGGTAAAACGCCTCGGGGCTGCTATCAGAAACTCGGCCAGCTGCTACAGGCGATCCCCGACGGGTCTCGCAGGATCCACTGGTTTTTGGGTGATGAGCGTTGGGTCGGTCCGGAGAGCAAAGAGAGCAATGAAGGCATGATCCGTACGGTCCTGCTCGCCCCGCTGAATATCCCGGAGGAACACATCCATTCCTGGCAGGCCGGCATGGGCTCACCCATAGGCAGAGCCCGTCAGTACGAAGAGACACTCAAGCGGTATTTCGAGAGCGAGCAGAGATATCCGGATCTCCTGATACTGGGGATGGGAGAGGACGGGCATACCGCATCGCTGTTTCCCGACGGTTGGGCCATGCGCGGAGGGGCGCCGGATCCGACCCGGGATGCCATGCCCATGAGCCCCAATCTACCGGGCTTCACCGCGGCGGTGTACGCCCCCGGAACGCAGAGTTTCCGCCTGACCATGACCGCGGCTTTTCTCAGGCGCTCCCGCAGGATATTCTTCCTGGTGAGCGGAGAGAACAAGCGGGAAACTCTTTCCAGGGTGCTCAAGCAGGATTCCGAGCTTCCCGCCTCCTGGTTGAATCTGGATCAAACCCGCTTTC
>CAZFMD010000263.1:0-4242 GCA_964520025.1 uncultured Spirochaetaceae bacterium | reverse complement strand
CGTTTTCCCTACCTGGAGGACGACCAGGGTGAGACCTTGAGCATGCCCCCGATCATCAACAGCGCCCATCTGGGGGCGGTGGAGGTCGGGGATTCCCATCACTTCGTCGAGCTGACCGGTCCGGATCTGGACAGTTTGCTGGTGGCCTGTTCGATCGTTGCCTGCGATTTCGCCGATCTGGGCTATGAGATCCTGCCGGTTCGCGTGCTCTACCCCTTCGACACGGCCTACGGGCGAGAGCTGGTCACCCCCTACTACTTCCAGAAGCCCGTGTCCATGGAGGTCGGCGAAGCTTCACGCATGTTGGGAGAGGAAATCTCTGCGGAGGAGGCCGAGGCCTGTATCCGGCGGATGGGAAACCAGGTCAGCCGCTCGGGAAACACGTTGACTGTAAATCCGCCGCCGTATCGAAACGATTTCCTCCACCCCGTAGACGTGATCGAGGAGGTCATGATCGGCCGGGGCATGAACAGTTTCGAGCCGGTTTGGCCGGAGGAGTTCACGGTGGGGCGGCTATCGGAGATCGAGCACTTCAGCCGGGAGGTGCGGCAGATCCTGGTCGGCCAGGGCTACCAGGAGATGGTCTACAGTTACCTGGGATCGCGCCGGGATTTCGTGGAACGGATGAATATCAGCGGGGGGGATCTGATTGAAATCGCCAATCCGATGAGCGAGAGTTTCGCGGTGCTGCGCAACTCCCAGCTGCCGAATCTTCTGTACTCGGAGTCGGTTTCCTCCAATGCGGTGTATCCCCATCGTATCTTCGAAGTCGGTAAGGTTGCCTATCTGGATGACAAGGAAAACTACGGTTCCCGGACAGTGACGGCCCTGAGTTTCCTCTCCTGCGACCGGGAGGCGAGCTTCAACGACGTAAACTCGCACCTGTCCGCCGTATTTTTCTACCTGTCCCGGGAATACACCCTGGAGCCTTTGGAGGACCCCCGCTTCGTACCGGGGAGGGCCGGGGCGGTAGTGTATCAAGGCAAAACGATCGGCATGATTGGAGAGATACACCCGGAGGTGTTGGAGAATTGGGGCATCCAGCAGCCCGTGGCCGCGGCAGAGATCCAGTTGGATGCTATCCTTGAAATAGACGGTGAGGGGAGGTAGTTATGGCTTTGGAAGTTCAAGCGATCAGTCTCGAGTGGGAGGAGGGTTGCAACATCATCGTCGGTCAATCGCATTTCATCAAAACCGTGGAGGACGTGGCGGAGATCATGAACTCCTCTGTGCCCGGGATTGAATACGGGCTGTCCTTCTGCGAAGCCTCCGGTCCTTGTCTGATCCGCACGGAGGGAAACGACGAGAGGTTGGTCGAACAGGCCACAGAATGCGCCCGCCGGGTTGGAGCGGGGCACAGCTTCTACCTGATCCTGCGCAAGGCCTTCCCCATCAACGTGCTCAATCAGATCAAGGCCTGCCAGGAGGTGGCCCGGATCTTCTGTGCCACGGCCAATCCCCTGCAGGTGCTGGTCGTCGAGAGCGAACAGGGCCGGGGCATCGTCGGAGTTGTAGACGGCTTTCCGCCCAAGGGCGTGGAAGGCCCGCAGGACAAGGAAGAGCGCAGGCAGATGCTGCGTAAATTCGGGTACAAGTTCTAGTTCAGACCTTTCGTTATAATCCTGCTCGATTGTCATTCCCCAAGTTAACCGAATGGGTAGAACAGACCCTACACAGGACTCGGATTCGGTAAAACGATTCTTTCATGGGCCGATATTGCTCATCGTCAAGCTTCTAGGGGATGTCTAATCCTGAGTATAATCGTCTTGCACGCGGTACTTGCCTCTCCTATAATAGACAGCACTCTTCGAGAAAGGAGAACCGCATGAAAAAGATTGGATTCATTGCACTGGTTTTTCTGCTGCTTTCGGTGCTGTGGGCCCCGGCCCAGTCCAATGACGTGCTGGATCGTATCCTGGGGGAAGAACAGCTGACCTATGGCAACGCCGCTTACCTTCTACTCGTTGCCACCGATAGGGCGGAGGAGGAGGTCTCCCCGCAGCAGGCAGCAACTATGGCCGAACAGGAGGGATTCGCTGTACAGGGACTGGGTTCTGCGGATCGTCTTACTCTCGGGCAGTACTCGTTCATGCTGATGAGAGCCTTTCAGCTACCCGGTGGGATCATGTACCGGATTCTCCCCGGTCCGCGCTACGCCGCCCGGGAGATGGAATACGCCGGAGTGATCCAGGGGCCGGCCATTCCCGGTATGGCACTGTCCGGGAACGAAGCGGTGCGCATGCTGGAGCGGGTGCTGCACCAGCGGGAGGGTGTCTCATGAAACGTACAACCTTCATCCTGGCGTTAGTCGTAGTGCTGGCTACTTTGGTCGTGGGATTCGTTTCCGCCGTTGACCTGGATTGGGGCGTGACCGCAGACACCGCCGCTTCCCTTCGGGTAAGCCCGATGCTCAGCGCGCCGGAAGGGGAGCTGGAGTTCGTGGCGGCCCTTTGGGGTCGACTGTACCAGAGGACCGCAGAAGGAGGCTCCTGGGATCTGACGGCCCAGGGCAGCTACACCTACAGCCTCGAGCGGCCCTACATCTTCGACGTGGATCTGCTGCGCTTCACGGGGATTTTTCCCCGCAGTTCGGTGCTGGAGCTCACCGCCGGACGCTTCGTGTTCAAGGACGCCACCGGATTGATTCTGAACCATCCGGCCGACGGCCTGCGCTTTGGGTTTTTCTTCCCGAAAGTTTATATCCAACTGGGGGCCGCCTACACGGGGTTGCTGCTGAATCCCAACTCAGAGATCCGCGTGTCGGTTGACGATTTGCTGGAGGCGGACGTCGGTACCCAATTTTTCGGACCCAGTCGGGCCCTGGTACAGAGCGCCTTTAACTTCCCGGCAGGTCGCAGGGGCAGGGAGACGACGCTGCAGGCCTTGGCCCAATTCGATTTGCGTACCGATGCCGCCGAGCAGATCCACACCCAGTATCTGGGTCTGGCCACCTCGAATCGACTGAGCCCGACCCTGTACCTCGATTCCCACTTCACCCTGAGCTCCGGACAGAGCAAAGTTGCGGCCAAGAACACCTTTCTGCTGTCCTTCCTCTACGGCTTCAGTTTTCGTTACTTCAACGAGAACCTGCTCTCCTCCCGGGCTCACCTGAAGATCCAGTACGGAAGCGGTTTCCTTCCCCTGGTGCTCCTCCCCGGATGGGAGGGGCTCAGCCTGGAGGATTTCAGGCCCATCAACCAACCGATCACCGGGTTGGTATTCAGTCCGGGGTTGGCGAATCTCATGTACGCCGACTTCCTGTATACACTTCGTCCCTTGTTCCGCCATCCCAACCAATCCCTGGCCAACATCCAGCCCGGCCTGGGGGTTCGGACCTACTTCCGCAGCACCTTTTCGGACATCTCACTCGAATACGTGGATCCGACCTCCGATGGAATGTACCTGGGAACGGAGATCGAGGCCAGCCTGGTAGCCAGAGTTTTTTCCGATTTGGGGCTATCATTGAGAATGGGGGTATTTCTGCCCGGAACCGGGGGTTTCGGTGTATTCACTTCCGAACGCAAGCCCGAGTTTCTGGCCAAGGTCGAGCTTTCGACAAGCCTGTAAGGAGGCGCTGTTATGATTCGAAATAAAACAATTGTCATAGGAATGCTCATTATTGTCTTGGCCGCCGGAGCTATGTTTGCGCAGAACACGGCTGTAGTCCGCAGGATCGTCGGAAAGGTGGAGATGCAGCGGCCCGGCGAAGCCTGGCTTCCAGCCGCCGTGGGAATGGAGCTGCCCCTCAGGGCGACTATCTCCACAGGATTTAATTCCCAGGCGGTCCTGGAGGTTGGGGGCTCGGTGCTCACCTTGAGAGCCCTGACCCGGATTCGCATCGATGAGTTGGAGGTCCGCAACAACGTGGCCGTCACCGGTCTGAGCATGCCGGTGGGCCGGATACGGGCTGAGGTTCGCAGTACCCAAGGGCTAAGCACGGATTTTCGCGTGCGCAGCCCCGTATCTACCGCCGCGGTACGGGGAACCGGGTTCGACAACGACGGTTTCACCCTCTACTGTTTCGACGACAGCACCGACTTCATAAACCAGGCGGGGATCGGTACCAAGGTCTCCAAAGGTGAAACCGGGAAGATCGCGGGACTGGGTCCGCCCTCCGGCGGGGCTCCCCAGCGTTTGAAGAACACCACGGTTTCCCCCTACACCAAGGGTGCGGATGAGCGAAGGCGCGGTATCTCGAGGTTCAAAGACGAGCTGGGTACGGGACGGATCGTCTTGAATTGG
>CAZFMD010000262.1:0-4243 GCA_964520025.1 uncultured Spirochaetaceae bacterium | reverse complement strand
GTGCTCTCCTCCGTGGCTGCAAGGAAGGACAGGGCGCTGGAGCTGCGCCTCTTCTGTCCTATCAGGTAGGTGGTCGTCTGGATGAACTGACCCTCGGCATCCCGGTAGCCCACGGCCGGGTGAAAGAAAAACTCGTCCCCGGGACGAAAGAAGAACGGCAGATACAGCACGGGGACGCGGCCGATGTAGAGCACGGCGTTCAGTATGGCCCACTCATTCGGCGCCAGAACCCAAATCTTGCGAGCCCGGATATGGTAGTGGGGGTCCTCCTCCAGGTCGCAGGAGGTAATTTCACCCCTGTCGATGACGACTGTGTTGTCCTCCAGGCGGGAGATCGACTCGCCGGTGAAGCGAAATCGGACGGTTTCACCGCCGACGGTACGGTCCACTTCAATACCCCCGCTGAAGAAAACCCCCTCCCAGCTGTCGATATTGAAGGTGAGCCGCTGGCCCCGAAAGACCTCCTCCTCCCTGCCCTTGATCAGGGTATACTCGATACCTCCATCGGCGCTGAGGATGTTTTCCGTCTCATTGAGAAGGATCCGGTGGGCCCGGATGCGGTGCGTTGCCTCCTCCTCTTTGATTTCCACCAGTACATCACCCAGCAGCAGCACGTAATCCTCGTCCACCTGCTCGATCGTGAAGTACTGGGTCTCTTTCGCTGACTTGATCTCCAGCAGCCGGCCCTTGCCCTCCGGTTCCGCTTCCTCCGCTGTAGGAGATATCGCGTAGTAGGCGTACAGCCGCTGCTGCAGGGCCTGTCGCGTTCCCGAGTCGTCCAAACCCAGATCTCTGCACCACGGTACCAGCTCGTAGTAACTGGCTGTGTTGATGTCGTTTCCCAGTGTCGCTTCGATGAGGTTCTCCGCGGCCTCTTGAGTCTCCTGATCTTCGATGCCGCCGGCAGTTTCCTCTGCAGATCCTGACTTCCCTGTAGTTTCCTCTGAGTCTTCTGACTGCTTGGAGGTGTCTTGGGCGTCAAGTGTTGTCGAGAGACC
Source organism: uncultured Spirochaetaceae bacterium (assembly GCA_964520025.1). GTDB lineage: Bacteria > Spirochaetota > Spirochaetia > SZUA-6 > DRHE01 > JAFGQJ01. The sequence continues at coordinate 3,245 of CAZFMD010000262.1, read as the reverse complement.
TGCACCGAAAACGAGTAATACGAGCAGAATGGTGCAATATTTCAGACATTTTAAAGTCATATCTGCTATCACTTGATATGGGCCTGCACACCCGCCGGCCTGTTCAGCACGGAACGGAGATAGTGCCCGGTATAGGAAGCCTCACAGCCAGCCACCTCCTCGGGTGTTCCGGTCACGATTACCTCCCCGCCCCGCTCGCCTCCCTCCGGCCCGAGGTCGATCACGTGATCCGCCTGCTTGATCACGTCGAGATTATGCTCGATCAGCACCACGGTGTTTCCGTTTTCAACCAGGCGATTAAGAACTTCTAGCAGTTGTTTAACATCGGCGAAGTGCAGCCCCGTGGTGGGCTCATCCAGGATGTAGAAGGTGCCTCCCGTGCTGCGCCGGGACAGCTCCAGGGACAGTTTCACTCGCTGAGCTTCGCCCCCCGACAGGGTTACGGCTGACTGGCCCAGGTGGATGTACCCCAGTCCAACCTCGGTCAGCATCTTGAGCTTACGCTCGAGCACGGGAATTCGCTTGAAAAACAGGTATGCCTCATCCACGGTCATGTTGAGCACATCGTCGATGTTCTTTCCCCTGTACATGATCTCCAGGGTTTCCCTGTTGAAGCGCTTGCCCTTGCACACGTCACAGGTGATATACACATCCGGAAGGAAGTGCATCTCGATCTTGATGGTACCCGCTCCCTGACAATTTTCACAGCGGCCGCTCTTGACATTGAAGGAGAAACGCCCCGGTTTGTAGCCCATGGCCTTGGACTCGGGAAGCGAGGCGAACAGCTCGCGGATCGGGGTAAAAATCCCGACATAGGTGGCGGGATTGGATCTAGGGGTCCTGCCTATGGGACTCTGGTCGATATTGATGACCTTATCGATCGCTTCGATCCCCTCGATGTCCCGATAGCTGCCCGTGGGCAGGTGGGCTCGGTTGATCCGGTTGGCCAAAACCGGGTACAGCAGATCGGTGAGCAAACTCGATTTGCCCGACCCGGAGACCCCGGTAATGACTGTCAGCTTTCCAAGAGGAAAGGACACCGTGATATCCTTTAAATTGTGCTCCCGCGCACCGATCAGGGTGATGGCCTTGCCATTGCCGGTCCTGCGCGCAGCCGGCATTTCGATTGTCAAATCACCGGACAAAAACCGTCCGGTAAGGGATTTTTCATGACTGAGGATGTCGGCAAAGGGTCCGGCGAATACGACCCTCCCTCCGTGCTTACCGGCTCCGGGTCCCAGGTCCACAATATAATCAGCGGCTCTGAGGGTCTGTTCATCATGCTCGACCACGATCAGGGTATTTCCCAGATCCCGCAGGTGCAGCAATGTTTCCAGCAGACGACGGTTGTCCCGTTGATGCAGCCCGATTGTAGGCTCGTCCAGGATGTACAGCACGCCCACCAAAGAGGAGCCGATCTGCGTGGCCAGACGGATCCGCTGAGCCTCTCCGCCGGAGAGGGTGGAAGCCCTGCGCTCCAGGGTCAGGTAGTCCAAACCCACGTCGGCCATGAACTTCAGCCGGGCGGAGATTTCTTTGAGAATCTGGCGGGCGATGGTCCGTTGATTCGCCGGAAGTTTCAGCTTTTCGAAAAACCGCTGTGCCGAGCTCACGCTCAAACAGGTGAGATCGTGGATATCCCTACCCCCCACGCTGACAGCAAGGCTCTCCGGGCGCAGGCGTTTTCCGGCGCATTTCGGACACTCCCTCTGGCTCATGAAGCCCTCCAGCCACTCTTTGACTCCCTCGGAGGAGGTCTCCAGATACCGTCTCTTGAGCTCGTTCAACACTCCTCGGTACGTCGAGGTGTACTCCCACAGACCCTCCCGCTGCGGGTTTTCGTATTTGAAGCGGATCTGCTCTTCGCTGCCGTACAGCAGGATATCCATCGTCTTGTCCGGCAACTCGCTCAGGGGAGTGTCCAGTCCAAAGCCGTAGTGCCGGGCTATGGACTCGAAGATGCTTCGATGCCAGTTGGCCTTGGGATTGTGCGTTGCGATCCCCCCTTCCAGGATCGAGAGACCTGGATCGGGGATAACCAGTTCCGGATCGAATTCCAGGGTGACCCCCAATCCGGAGCATTCGGGACAGGCGCCGAAGGGGCTGTTGAAGGAAAACAGACGGGGCTGCAGATCGGGAAGGCTGATCCCGCACACCGGGCAGGCCAGGGCCTGGGAGTACAGCTGCTCTCTCTGGCCCTCCTGATTCTTGATCGAGACCACGAGCAAGCCGGAGGCGACCTCCAGGGCGGTTTCCACCGAGTCGGCCAGGCGCTTGCGCACGTTCTCTTTGATGACCAGCCGATCCACCACGATCTCCAAATCATGCTTTCGCTTCTTGTCCAGGCTGATGGTTTCGTCCAGAGAGCGAATCTGCCCGTCGACCCGCACGCGCACGAAACCGGCCCGGCGGGCGTCTTCTATGATCTTGCGGTGCTCTCCCTTGCGCCCGCGCACAACCGGTGCCATGAGCACGATACGGGTCTGTTCCGGCAGTGCGAGAATGGCGTCGAGGATCTGGTCCACCGACTGTTCTCTGATCTCCCGGCCGCACCGGGGGCAGTGGGGAACACCCACTCGGGCATAGAGCAACCGCAGATAATCGTAGATCTCCGTGACCGTTCCCACGGTGGAGCGCGGGTTGCGGGCGGTGCTCTTCTGCTCGATCGAGATGGCCGGGGACAGGCCCTCTATGTAGTCCAGATCCGGCTTGTCCAGGCGGCCGAGAAACTGCCGCGCATAGGCGGACAGGGATTCCACGTAGCGACGCTGTCCCTCAGCGAAGATGGTGTCGAAGGCCAGGGAGGATTTTCCCGAGCCGCTGATCCCGGAAATAACGATCAACGAATCCCGGGGCAGCTGTAGATCGATGTTTTTCAGGTTGTGCTCTCGGGCTCCCCGAATGATGATGTTCTTCACGTTGCCTGCTGCTCGAGCTCTTGTTTTCAACCCGTTCGCTGTTCCGGGCTCTCCATGAGCGCCTGTTCCGCCGGAGGCGTAAACTGCATGCGCCGCCGCCGCGGGCGCAGTGAGGATAGGTAGGAAACCAGCGGGATCAACACCATGCACACTGCGGCGACAAAGAGGATTTCCCAACTGGTTAGAATTCTCAACACAACTAGGGGGTTCATAGACCTGAATCAACTAAAGAATTATAATACTGGCTCACTAGGCACTATGACAAGGGTAGTTGTAGATCGAAACGCCGGTTTCTGCGCAGGGGTGCGCAGGGCGATTCGAGGAACC
>CAZFMD010000261.1:0-4249 GCA_964520025.1 uncultured Spirochaetaceae bacterium | reverse complement strand
CAGAACATCAGGGGCCGTATATTTCCTCGATGATCTCAGACACCCTCAAACCCGTCTCTCCGGGAACGGGGGGTTCCCTGTTCTGGAGAAACGCCCGGGCAACCGCCTGGATGTAGGGCAGATGCAGGTTCTGGTGGGGTGGGTGCTCCTCCCGGCGTTCGCCGCCGGGGGCGACAACCTTCATCGACCCGCCGTTGAGCACCGGGATGTGGATAGACCCGGCGTTGCCGTAGATGTCCAAGCTGTCCTGGGGCTCCTCTATCGCTCTGCTGACAGCCAGTACTCCCCGGGCTTCGTTTTTAAACTCGAAAATCGAGACGGAGGTATCCTCCACGTCCCAGTCCGTCACCAACGAGCCCTGGTTTCCCCAGGCACTGGATATCTCTCCCAGGATGTTGAGCAGCACTTCGATGCGGTGACAGCCGAAGTCCATCAGCGGCCCTCCCCCCGCCTGCTGCCTGCGAACCATCCAATAACGGGGATCCTCCGCTTCGGGTCTGAAGTTCTCGAAAGCGCGAATCTCCGCTAAAACGACCTTGCCGATCTCTCCGGATTCGAGGATCTGCTTGACCCGGCTGACCATAGGGTAGAAGTGCCGATAGTAGGCGATGCTCAACCGTACACCGGCTGTCCTGCAGGCGGCGATCATGCGCCGACACGCTTGAACCTCCAGGGCCATGGGCTTTTCGCAGATGACGTGTTTCCCCGATTTGGCCGCGGCGATCGCCTGTTCGGCATGCATATTCGGAGGCGTGGCAATGTACACGGCATCGATCTCTTCATCCTGGAGCAAATCCCGCCAATCCTTGTACCAGCGCTGCGCCCCGAACTCCCTGGCAAACTGCTCGGCAAGATCGTACTGAGCCCGATTGACGGCGACCAGCCGACAGTTGTCCAGATCGCGCAATGCCGGAGCCACCCGCTTTCCGGCAATATCTCCGCAACCGATCAATCCCCAACGTAATACAGCCATAAACTCTCTCCTTGGGGGTTTCCTGCCAACTCCGGTGAAACCGAGATCAGACTAGTCCCCTGAGCTGATATTGTCAATCAAAATCCAGGATCAGTGCTTTCTGTCGTGGGCACGCCTCCGGAGCCTCCCGGCGTTGCCCGGCGGCTTCGCTAGGCACCGGCACCGCGGTGGCCGGGTTATCCGAATCGGGGGACATCATATCGAGCACCACCTGCAGCTCTTCCTGGCAAACCATTCCGCATCGCAGCAGGAGCTGCAGGATCATCAGGGCGTTTTGGGGATGTGTGGTCACCTGGACAACCTCCCAGTAAGATATACTTAATATATGTATAGTGCTTTTGGGTTTTTGTCAAGCCGCGGCGGATTAAAAACAAGGAGCACTGTCAATATTATCAGTACCCCAGAGGAATCATGAATGAACGATGGGGTAGCGTCCCTGCTTATGGGCGGTTTCAACCATGACACGGAAGTTCTCCGGCTGTACCGCCGAGGTTATCGAGTTTCCCGAAGAGAGAATGTGCCCTCCTCCGGGGGAAACCGCTTCGATCAGCGCCCGGGTGCTTTGCCGGACCTGTTCGGCCGACCCGCGGCAGAGCAGGTCCACGTCAACGTTCCCGACAACGCAGACCCGATCTCCTGCGGCTCGCTTCACCTCGGCCAGATCCATCCCGGCTCCCGGCTCCAGAGGACCGATGCCGTGGATCCCGGTGTTAACGATGTCATCGAGAATCGCCCAGATATTCCCATCGGTGTGTTTCACGCAGTAGGCGCCATGGCTTTTGATGTTCCGTACCACCTCACCAAAACCCGGCAGGATGAACTCCCGAAACTGATCGGGGGACATGATCGTTCCGGTCTTGTGGGCATAGTCGTCGCCCAGAACGATCAGATCCGCTCCTTCGGCGATAACCAGGCGGTGGAGCTCCTTGTTGTAATCCACCACCATTCGCCCCAGGGCTTTGGCGAACTCCGGTTCCAGAAGATAGCTCTCCAGCAGCCGCTGCATACCGCAGAGGTACCAGGAGGCGGCAAACACCGCTCTACCCACGAACATGACCGCCCTTCTGCCCTTGAACCTCCGAGCCACCTTTCGCACCGCCTTGAGCACCGGATCTTTTCGTGGATCCGGGGGGCGAAAATCCCGCAGCTGCGCCATGCTCTGCAGCGGGTGGCTTAAAACGTAGGGCAGCAGCTCCGTGGTGATCCTGCGACGCACACCCCAAACATCGGTGTAGGTTTTCTTGAAACGAAACAGAAGGGGCCTGAGACCGAGCAGGTACATCACCTGATTGACGGACACCGCATCCAGATCGAATCGCTCGATCAGATCGAAGTAACTCGAGCAATCCAGACCGCGGATGACTTTCCAGTCGATGGACATCTCCATGAGCGGAACACGATCCGGCGTCGATCCTCCTGAAGCCGTGCGCTGCCCCAGGACGGCAAAGATCCTCTCTCGCGGGATTATCTGTGCCTCCCCATTCTATTCGCCCCCATAGAACGCACCGGCCATGAAGCTGACAACCGACTGGGTGGCTTGATCCACCGCCTGTTCGTAGCGCAACAGCTTCCCCTCCTCGGCCTGGACAACCCGAAGCAGGGTATAGAGTGCCGGCACGCCGCAGACATTGCGCCGGTCCTGTTCCTGCTGGATCCCGCGGAAGAAAGCTTCATCGTCCTGACTGAGAATCGTGTTGATCATGGCTCGATCTTCCCGCTCCACCTCTTTGAGAAGCTCCGGCGATAGACTCACGTCCTGACCGAAACGCCGGCCGATATGGCTCAGATCCACGGCGGCGATGCAGCAGATCTCCTCATCCGCCTGCTTCAGGGTCGTGCGCAGCGCTTCGATAAACTCCTCTACCTCGGAATGCTCGGAGATTGCTGCTCCCAGATACAGCTCCGGGGGCAGAGAGCAGAGAATCGGGACGATGCTCAAGCGCTTCTCATTTCGATACAGGTACTGCAGAAACAGAGTCTGAAACTCAATGGAGTGTTCTTGGCGGTGACAGAACTCATCCTCGTAGAAATCGGTGCGGCAGTTTGCCCGCAGAGTCTTCAGGAATCCTCTGTCCGTGCTCACCCTTCCTAAGGGAGTCTGGAAATCCTTGGCTGTCAACACGAAGGGATGTCTGGTCGGCACATGGGCGATTCCAAAGATCACGAAGGTTCGCGCCCGACTCTCCCGGGCAAGCTCGGCGTAGCTCCAGGCGAAGCAGCACCCGCCCCTGCGCAGGTCGATGTGGGGGGCGATCAGGGCCCGCAGGCGACCCGATGGATTTGCGGTTTCTGGAACACCGGGGCCGTCTGCATCTGTAAATAGAGCCTCCAGCTGCTGTTCCAGCTCCGCAGGCTCTGCTTCGTAGGACATTCCGGCGTGGGTTGCCTCTCGAAACGCCGCGCCGCGGAAATCTTCAACCACCTGACGCCGGGCCTGGTGAAAACTCTCGGACTCCAGGAACAGGGCGTCGTCCAGTTGTTCGATGACCTCGCTAACTTTCTCGCTAGAAAGCAGCTCCCCGAACCGGCTGGTGTAGGCGGCCTGAATATCCTGGACCGAGTGTCTGCCGTCGAACAGCGATACCACGAAGAACAGGGCGGGGGGAATCAGCAGAAGCTTGTCGGAAAACCCCTGCGGATCGCGCAGGCAGATCATGTTCTCCTGGGTGGGAAGCGCCTCTACGGGACGCAGCTTGGGATATTCCATGGCCTACTCAGGAATCACAATAAACCCCGAACCAGCCTTTTGACAAGATCCGTCGAAGCGCGTAGGCTACGCCTGGATTCGGAAAACAGAAACTCTGGACCAAGGGCAGGCATGGCAACAGTCAACAACTCGGGCGAAACCTCCTGGCACACCTTAGACTGCGAAGCGACTCTGGATCGGCTGGGAGTTGAGGGCGGGCAAGGGCTGCAGTCCTCCACGGCGGCAGCACGGCTCCAGGAGCACGGAGCGAACGAGCTGATCGACCGGGGGAGGAAATCCGCCCTTCGCATCTTCGCCGAACAGTTCACCTCTCTCATGATTCTCCTGCTTATTGCCGCGGCGGCGGTATCGGGATTGCTGTTGCACGAGTGGGAAGACGCCCTGGTCATTCTGGTGATCGTGATTCTCAACGCGTTTCTCGGATTCTGGCAGGAGTTCCGCGCAGAGAAGGCCCTGGCAGCACTGAAGAGCCTGTCCGCGCCCTCTGTTCGGGTGCTGCGGGAGGCTCGGATCCGGGAGATCCCGGCCCGGGAACTGGTTCCCGGGGATATCGTGCTGATCGAAGCGGG
>CAZFMD010000260.1:0-4260 GCA_964520025.1 uncultured Spirochaetaceae bacterium | reverse complement strand
AGCTCTCCAACTGGATGCAGCCTGTATACGACAACCTCGAGTACATCCTCAGCGTCGATAGAAAGCTGCGGGATCTAACGGTGGATCAGTTGATCAACCGCCGGCTCATCGAGATCGAAGCCCTCACCTACATCCGGGGACGGTCTCTACCGAATCAGTTCATCATCATCGACGAGGCTCAGAACCTCTCTCCCCACGAGGTTAAAACCATAGTGAGCCGCGCCGGCACCGGAACCAAGGTCGTGCTGACCGGAGATCCCTACCAGATCGATACCCCTTACCTGGATTCCAACTCCAATGGACTTACCTTCCTGGTGGAGGCCTTCAAGGGACAGAGACCCTTCGGACACATCACCCTGGAAAAATCCGAGCGCAGCCCCCTGGCGGAGCTGGCCACGGAGCTGCTGTAGCCGGCGTCCGCTGACCTGCTGCCTCTACCCCAACACCTCGTCGCAGGCCTCGGACAGAACGGCGATCGCTTCCTTCAGGGCATCCCGGGGTGTAACCAGGGGCGGAGCAATCTTGATGCACTCCCCCCCGATCCCGACGGGGGCGAACATCAGCAATCCCCTGTGCAGGCAGGCGAGATTGACAGCCTGGGCCGTGGCCGCGTCCGGTTCCCTGGTGCCCGGTTTGACAGCCTGGATGCCCGCCACCAGGCCTTTGCCGTGCAGACAACCCAGCCGCTCGGGATAGCGGGCCTGGATCTGCGCCAGCCCCGGCATCAGCACCTGCTCCATCTCGGCGGCGTGCTCCACCAGCCTCTCCTTCTGGATGATCTTCAGGTTCTCCACCGCCGCGATCACCGGAAGAGGACTGGCCGAGTGGGTGGAGGTCATCGAACCCGGCGGATACAGCCCCATGATCTCCTTTCGCCCGATCACCGCTGCAAGCGGCAGGGAGGAGCTGATCCCCTTGCCGCAGATAACCAGGTCCGGCTGTACTCCGTAGTGCTCGTAGCAGAACATCCTCCCGGTGCGCCCGAAGCCGGCCTGCACCTCGTCGAACATCATCACGATGTCCTCCGCCCGGCAGAAACGCTGCAACTCTTGGGCGTACTCTACCGGCAGGAAATCCGGCCCCACCCCCTGGTAGCTCTCCGTGATTACCCCGGCGATCTGCCGGGGCTCGACTTTCAGTCGTTTCAACGTGTCGAGAAACAGATCGAAGGATACCTCCTCATTCTTGTATCCGTCTGGAAAGGGCACCTGCACGAAGGTCTGCCCCTCCCCCACGATCCACTTCTTCAGGCCGGGCATGCCCCCCGCAAGCTGGGAACCCAGGGTACGGCCGTGAAAGGCATTGTTGAAGCTCACGATGATCCGTTTGCCCTCCCCGTGCTTCTCCAGAGCGTAGGTACGGGCCAGCTTGATGGCGTTTTCGATGGCCTCGCTGCCGGTGGTGAGCAGGAACACCTGGTAGTTCGGAGGATCAGGAGCAAGAGCCTGCAGGGCCCGGGTCAGCTCGGAGCGCTGCTCGTGCACGAACACATAGGTGGACAGCAGGGGTTTTTTCAGGGCTCTTTCCAGAGCCCGCCGGATCTCCTTACGCCCGTGACCGGCATTGGTGATCAGCACACCGCTGGACCAGTCGATCCACACGTTTCCCCAGCGGTCGGATACCTGAAATCCCTCGGCCCTGTCCCAGACCACCGGCGGCTGGCCCATCATGGACTGGGGCTCGGAGTCCTGAAGCGCCCGGAAGATCGGCAGGCTCTCCGGAACGGGAATCTTTGTGTGGATCCTGCGGTACTTCGTCTTGACCTGCGGGACCTCCCGGGGGGTCAAATCGTACTTAGCCTCTGACATCTGTGCTCGCTCCTTGTTCTTTTCTCTGTTCGGTGGATCAATCGCTGCGGGGTGTGGCGCATTTCATGCTCAGCTCATCTCGACGTGGGGGCGTTCCCCGTAGAGGATCTTCACGGCTTTCCCGTCGGCCAGGATCGAGAGCCGGGCCGCCTCCACAACCAGCTCATTGATCGAACTGTTTGCCGGCGTGGCGATCAATCCCTTTTCGTCGGCCTCCCGGATCAGCTGTTGCCTGCGCTTGAGGGATTGCCCTTCCCCCAGCTCCGCCGCCTCCGCCTCGATGCGGTGAATGGTGCCCAGGATGGCGGCAATGGAATCATAGCCGTAGCCGACCGGCATGTAGCCGGTTCCGTGCCAGGGAACCAGACGGTAAAAATCCGGATTCACGAAGTTGAAGGAGGTGCCCCCGGGTCCTCTGCCCTCCAGATAGCCGTGGCTCACGCCCCGGAACTGGTCGTTGTGCTTGATCAGCCCGCTGTTGCCCTCCCCCTCGCAGAACATCTCCAGGCATTGCTCATTGGATCCGGCCCCCTCATCGGGATAGCCCAGCCCGTCGGTCACGCTCAGGACCGCTCCGTTCTCGAATCGCACCCGACCGTTCGCCCACATATACCCCTGCTTGCCGTTTGGAAAGCTCCCCTTGATCCCGACCACAGACACCTCCGTGGGCTTGAGGCCGGTGATGAAGTACACCAGATCCACGTAGTGGCAACCCACGTACACGAAGGGATCGGTGCTCTCGCAGGTGAACCAGTTCTGGAAGTTGGAAAACCGGTAGAGGTAGGGCTCGATCATCTTGGCCTCGCCCATCTTGAACTCCCCGAAGTGTCCCTGCCGGTAGTGCCGGCGGGCCATTAGGGAGCGCCTGTCGAAGCGTTTGTGGTACTCCACCCCCACGAACAGGCCCCGTTTGAAAGCCTCTTCCCGGACCCGCTCGGCATCCTCGTATTTCAGCACCAGGGGTTTCACGCACAGCACGTGCTGATCGCTGGCCAGGGCCTGCATCACCACCTGGTAGTGCAGCGGATCGGGCATGGCCACCACCACGGCCTGTCGTTTATCCATGGAGGCGATCACCTGCTTGTACAGCTCGGGAAAGTTTTGGTCCGGCGGCTCACTCAGATCCGGATGGGCCTGGAAATCCTGTCCCGGAAAGGCCTCGCGGATCTCCGCGTTGTCCTTCAGGGCCTTCAGCGGAGGGGTGTTGAGGGCGCAGATCGAAAGATCGCCTACCACACCGGTGCGCTGAAGGTGATAGATCGAGGGCAGGATCAGATCATTTGTGATCATCCCTCCGCCCACGATGGTGACGTCAATTGGTTCCGTCATCACTGGCCTCCCTCCTCCAACTGTACCACAATACAGTTTCTTCCGGGGCATGGGAAGGTGTCATTGCTGAATGGCGGGAACTGTCGTAGTATATTCGCAAAACCGATCCGGCAAAGGAGAAATCGTTGCAGATGGGCAAAGACAGGGCACTGGAGGGCGTTCGTATCGCCGATCTGAGCCACGTGCTGGCGGCTCCGACCGCCTCAATGATACTGGCGGATCTGGGAGCGGAGGTCATTCACATCGAACCGCCCTTCGGGGATGATGCCAGACAGTTCGGCCCCTTTATAGGGGAACAGAGCGCCTACTTCATCAGCATCAATCGAAACAAGAAAAGCCTGGTTATCGATCTCAAGCAAGATCAGGGCAAAGCCATCCTTCGGGATCTCATCGGCCTCTGCGACGTGGTGTTGGAGAACTTCAAGCCCGGCACGATGAAAAAACTCGGTTTCTCATACGAGGATTGCCGGGAGATCAATCCGAGCATCATCTATGCCTCCATTTCCGGATTTGGCCACGACGTGCCGCCCGAGTATGCCGACAAACCCGCCTACGACATGATCGCCCAGGCTTACAGCGGCGTGATGAGCATCTGCGGCCCTGAAGGAGGGCCGCCGGTTCGGGTCGGCACCTCGATCGGTGACATCATCGCCGGACACCAGTGCGCAATCTCGATACTCGCCGCCATCCGTCACCGCGACAGGACCGGGGAAGGACAGCGAATCGACCAATCCATGGTCGATGGCCTGTTGTATGTCCTGGAGAATGCACTGGTGCGCTATACCGTGGGGGGAGAGATCCCCAAGCCATTGGGCACGATGCACCCATCGGTAACTCCCTTTCAGGCCTTCCCGAGCAAAGACGGCTGGATCGTCATCGCCGTAGGCAATGATTCGATATGGCGGCGTTTCTGCATCGCCGTACAGCTGCCGAAGCTCCTGGAGGATGAGCGGTTCAAATCGAACCTGTTGAGAACTCAGCACCGGGATCAACTGATTCCGATGCTCGAGAACACCCTCAGGCAGAGGAGCACCGCGGTGTGGTTGGAAGCGTTAAGGAATGAGGGGGTTCCCTGCTCTCCCATTCATTCGATCGACCAGATCGTGAACGATCCCGTGGTAAC
>CAZFMD010000259.1:0-4269 GCA_964520025.1 uncultured Spirochaetaceae bacterium | reverse complement strand
GGAACGAACGCGAGGGATTGAAGATCTCCCTGCAGATCGAGCTGGTGCGGGATGAGATCCGCAAACAGGAGGAAAAACAGAGATCTTCCGGAGAACAGGCGGAGAACGCGTTGGCGGGGGAAATCGACCGTCTGAAGGAACAGATGGAGGATCTGGAGGAAACGGAAGAGCAGATCGAATTCGAATCCGTAACGGACCGGAGGATCGAAGAACGGGAAAGACTCGAAGAGTTGGAAGCGGAGATCGAGGAGCTTCTCGGGGAGCTGACCGAGATGTTGGAGGAGTGCGAGAAGGGTGGTAGAACTAGCCACAGCGGAGAAGCGGACGACGCCCTCTCTCGAATCTGGGAGCTGCAGACCGACCGCTATTCTCATCCTGAGAACAGGATCCTCCGCCTGCAGCCGTTGTCGGGATTTGCCGACAACGCTGAGGAAATCGCCGAGCAGCTGAACGAATCCCTCGGTGAGATCGTGGATCAAACGATCTACAAGATACCGACCCAGGAGGAGATCGACGCCCTGGCCGCGGTGCAGGCCTCTTATGCTTCCCTGGTAGACGTGCTCGGCAGCAGAGAGTGGAAGCGTCTGTCCAAGGGGATCTATATGCGCAGGTTAGCCGAGCCGATACCGATAGAAGATCGAGTGTTTCTCTACGAAACCCACAGGCAGAAAGGTGCTGTGTTGGGCGCGGTCTTGAACATCATTCCTGTTGTCTATCTGGGAAGCTGGGCACAGGGGGACAGATGGGGTGCGTTGATCGGAATTGCCCAGACATCTATAAGCGTCTCTGCTGCAGGTATGCTGATTTATCTAGACACAGTGAATCAAGGCTATTCGACTCCCTACGATCCCGGGTATTTTCCCGGTGGTGCGGGTACTCTTTTTTGGGCCGGAACCGGTTTGATTGCCGCCTCCTATGCCTTCGGCTTCATCGAGCCTTTCTGGTACGTTAAGCGGATCAACACCCGGCTGAAGGATCGCCTGCTGCTGGATGAGGAGACGATCCGGAAGGTCAAGCGGGAGGAGGGGAGAGCCGCGTTGATTCCGCCATCGCTCAAGCTCGTGCCGGGCAGGGAAGACGACCTGGTCGTTCAGTTGGACCTGGTGTCGTTGAGCTACTGAGTCCGGGGCAAGCCGCCGGTCGCGTTTGACCACTGCTGCGGGTATTGCGACAACTTCACATTCACTACTCCATTGAACCCGAGCACGATTCTTGGGTATATTAGTCGAAGTTTCGGTCGATAAATCCGCGAGAATACCGGGTCAGGAGCGTGCAGATGTCCAAAAAGTCCGATCCCTCCGGGACCGAGAAGGTTCTCTCCACCAAATCGGGAAAGCTCAACTATTACGATCTGAAAGAATTGGAGAAACAGGGGCTGGGAGCGATTTCCCGCATGCCTTTTTCCATCAAGATCCTGCTGGAGTCGGTGCTGCGCCAGATCGACGGCTACACCGTGACCGAGGATGACCTGAAGGCCCTCTGCAGCTGGAACTCTCCGGAGGCGAAGCAGCGTGAAATTCCCTTCAAGCCGGCCCGGGTGGTGATGCAGGATTTTACAGGGGTGCCGGCCATCGTGGATCTGGCGGTGATGCGGGATGCCCTGGCCGATCTGGGCGGGGATCCCCAGAGGATCAATCCCATCATCCCCATCGACCTGGTGATCGATCACTCGGTACAGGTCGACCGCTACGCCACGGCACAGGCCCTGTCGGTAAACGCGGAGATGGAGTTCAAGCGCAACCGGGAGCGCTACGAGTTCCTGCGCTGGGGGGCGAGCAGCTTCCAGAACTTCCGGGTGGTGCCCCCGGCCACCGGAATCGTGCACCAGGTCAACCTGGAGTACCTGGCCCGGGTGGTGGAGCGGCGCAAGGTCGGTGGCAAGTGGACGGCTTTCCCCGACACCCTGGTCGGTACCGACTCCCACACCCCGATGATCAACGGCATCGGTGTGCTGGGTTGGGGGGTCGGCGGTATCGAGGCGGAGGCTGCCATCCTGGGCCAGCCCCTGTACATGCTCATCCCCGAGGTGATCGGCGTCAAAATGATCGGCGGACTGCAGGCGGGAGTCACGGCTACCGATCTGGTGCTCACCGTCACGCAGATGCTGCGTTCCTACGGCGTGGTGGGAAAGATCGTGGAGTACTTCGGCCCGGGTTTGAACGGCTTGAGCGTGGCGGACAGAGCCACGATCGGCAACATGTCTCCCGAATACGGGGCCACCGCCGGTTTGTTTCCCGTAGACGCGGAGACTCTGAAGTACCTGGCCTTCACCGGCAGGAAGGCGGAGCAGCTCGATCTGGTGGAGCGTTATACCAAGGAGCAGGGCCTGTTCCGCACCGATCAGAGCCCCGAGCCTGAGTACAGCGACGTGCTGGAGCTGGATCTGGCCACGGTGGAACCCTCCCTGGCCGGTCCCAAACGGCCCCAGGATCGCATCCCCCTGTCCGGTGCACGCCAGGCCTGGCTGGAGGTGGCGAAAACCCCGGGCTCCGCGCAAGCGGGGCAGGAGAGCCGGCGCCGGGAGGATGAGAGCGTACCGCCGTCGACTTCGACCGGGGCGTTGGGGCCGGGAGATGCCTCCCCGGCCGGAGGGATCCCGGTGGTGGTTTCGGGCCGGCGGGAATACTTGAAGCACGGGTCCGTGGTGATCGCCGCCATCACCAGCTGTACCAATACCTCCAATCCGGCGGTGATGCTGGCCGCGGGAATCCTGGCCAAGAAGGCGGTCAAGTTGGGACTGCAGGTACCGGTGTATACCAAGACCAGCCTGGCTCCGGGATCCAGGGTGGTGACCCGCTATCTGGAGGACGCCGGACTGACTCCCTATCTGGAGGCTCTGGGTTTTCACCCGGTGGGGTACGGCTGCACCACCTGCATAGGCAATTCAGGTCCCCTGCACCCGGAGGTCAGCCGGGCCATCTGCCAGGCGGATCTGACCGTGGCCTCGGTGCTGTCGGGGAATCGAAACTTCGAGGGCCGGATCCATGCGGAGGTCAAGGCCAACTACCTGGCCTCTCCGCCGCTGGTCGTGGCCTACGCCCTGGCCGGGACCCTGGATATCGACCTGCAGAACGATCCGATAGGTCTGGACCGGAACGAGAACCCGGTATATCTGAAAGACATCTGGCCCACCAACCGGGAGATCGATGCAGCTGTGTCCGCTCATGTCTCCCCGCAGATGTTCGAACAGGAGTACGGCAACGTGTTCACAAGCAACGAGACCTGGAACGCCGTGAAGATCAGCGAGAGCAGCCGCTACCCGTGGGACGATACCTCCACCTATATCCGCAAACCCACCTTTTTCCACGGTTTGACCATGCAGCTGCCTCCAGTGCCGGAGATCAAGGACGCCCGGGTGCTGGCCCTGCTGGGAAACTCGGTCACCACGGATCATATATCCCCGGCCGGAGCCATTCCCGAGGACAGTCCCGCGGGCAAGTGGCTGATCGGACAGGGTGTAAGGGTAGAGGATTTCAACACCTACGGCTCACGCAGAGGCAACCACGAGGTGATGATCCGGGGGACCTTCGGCAACATCCGCATCCGCAACCACCTGGTTCCCGGGGTGGAGGGGGGGTACACACGCCATCTGCCCTCCGGACAGCAGATGTTCATCTACGACGCCTCGGCCAAGTATCAGGCGGATGGAACGCCCCTGCTGGTGATTGCCGGCAGGGAGTATGGATCGGGCAGCTCCCGGGACTGGGCGGCCAAGGGAACGATCCTGCTGGGGGTGAAAGCGGTAATCGCGGAGAGCTACGAGCGCATCCACCGCTCCAACCTGATCGGCATGGGGGTCCTGCCCCTGCAGTTCAGAGAGGGAGAGAACGCCGAGAGCCTGGGCTTGAGCGGAGAGGAGATATACACGGTTGAGGCCGTGGAACGTCCGCGGCAGGAACTCACCATCAGCATCGTGACAGGAGGGGGCGCGGAAAAACGCTTCACGGCGATCGCCCGCCTGGACACCGCTGTGGAGCTGGACTACTACCGCAATGGAGGCATTCTGCACACAGTTCTACGCAACATGGCCTGAGCTGTGGTCCGGCTGGGCAGGATGAGCCGGCCGAGAATCACGGTAATGACAAGGAGGGACAAGTTGGAACAGAACAACCGGGGCATTCGTAAAGAATCCGATACCATGGGGGAGGTGGCGCTGCCGGCCTGGGCCTACTGGGGTGCGCAAACCCAGAGGGCCGTAGAGAATTTCGGCGTGTCGGACAAGCGCATCCCGCCGCTGATGATCCAGGCTCTGGGATTGATCAAGCAGAC
>CAZFMD010000258.1:0-4271 GCA_964520025.1 uncultured Spirochaetaceae bacterium | reverse complement strand
TCGGCTTCAACTCCATCGAGACCTTTTTCACCAGCTACGCCAAGTATCACCTGGGTATGGAGGAGAGCACCGGCGCCCTGATTCTGGGTTTCTTTTCAGTGACCTTCATGGTTACCTCTATCGCTTCGGGCTTCTTGGGAAGCCGGATCGGTCGCAACCGTACGATCCGGGTTGGCCTCGTGGTGCTGGTGGTGATTCTCCTGACCAGCCTGTTCATCCGCCAGTTTCTGCCCCTGGCGCTGGTGTTCGTCATAGGCGGGTTCGGCTGGGCTCTGGTGAACGTCAACTCCCTGCCCATGGTCGTGGACATGACCACCCTGGCCAAGGTCGGCGGCTACACGGGGCTGTACTACTTCTTCTCCCAGGCGGCCAACATCGCCGCTCCCCCTTTGGCTGGTGTGCTGATCGACGCCTTCGGTTATGCCTCACTGATGATCTTTGCCGCCGTCATGTTCCTGCTGGCCTTCTTTATCATGAGCTTCGTCAAGCGGGGGGAAGTACAGAAGGGGGCCTGAACAGCCCGGCACCGAAACCGGGGGGGTACGGGCCGCCACGGCAACCGGAAGTGGATGCTATCTCGCGGTTGGTGCCTCCTGCACCGCAGTTGAGCCCGGATCGCCTTGCCCGCGCTGCCCCTCTTTCCGTAGAACCGTCAGAACCACTGCACAGATCAGGGTCAGCACCAGGATGGTCAGGGCGACCAGCGCAAAGCTGTAGCGGAAGTCGAAGCGATCGCTCAGCCAGCCGATAACCGGGGTGAAAACACCCCCGCCTACCGAGCTGCCCAGGAAGTATACCCCCAGAAGCGTGGCCCGTTGGCGGGCCGGTGCGTGGGTAAAGAGGAAGGATTCGGAAACGGGCATACGCACGAAAACGAACACTCCGATCAGAGCCAGCAAAACATACAACCCCACTCCCATGGAGATTCTGGGTAAGAAGAAGATCACGGGCACGATGATGGCGCAGGCACCGAACAACAGTCGCAGCTTCCCCACCCGGTCGGATAGGTAGCCGGCCAGCGGAGCTACCCAGAATCCTCCGGAGAAGATGATGGCCTGGAGGCCGGCTGCTGTTTCTTCCCGGACCCCGTGGGAATCCACCAGCAGCAGCGGGACGAAACCGATCGTCGATCCGACCAGCGCGCCGCTCAGCGTGCTCAGGGCAAGAAACGAGTATAGCCAAATCCAGAAACGGGAACCCCTCTTCCGCTCCTTCGCTGCCCGTTCTTCGGTCTTGGAGATTCCCCGCTTGACGGCGGCTCTCTGCAGCAGTACCACCAGGGCCACTCCCAGCACCAGGGTGGGAACGCTGAGGGCGATGTAGGTGCCCCGCCATCCCACAGCCGCGGCAATCCCCCCGGCTAAAAGCGGCGCCAGGAAGTAGCTGGCGCTGCCCCCGATAACGTGCACCCCCAGGGCGCTGCCCCGCTGATCCGCTTTGGCCACCCGGGAGATCAGGTAGCTGGCCGCCGGGTGGTAGCCGCTTCCGGTCAATCCGATCAGGGCATTGGCCGCGACCAGCATCGAAAAAGAAGGAGCCAATCCGAACATCACTCCGGCAATCGCCACTCCGGCGATCCCCACGAAGATCATCAGTACAGGGCTGATCCGATCGCTCAACCAGCCTGCGGGAAGGTGTCCCAATCCGTAAGCCATGGTGAAAGCCGATAGAAGCACTCCCGACTGGGTATAGCTCAAGGAGAAGCTGGTACGGATCAGCGGCAGCAGGGGCGCGGCGATGGCGGTAATCACATGATGGGTAAAGTGAGCCAGCACGAACAGCGGCAGGATAGAGCCGAACAATGCACGGAAGTATCCCTGCAGTTTTCGCCTCAGCAATTGGCTATCCTAGGGAGTCGACTCATGGGCTAGGTTATAGCTCGAGGTCGCTGCATCTGTCTACAACGGTGTTTCGGGAGGCAGTGTTCAGCCCTGTGCGAATCGTTCCTCGAGATCCCTGTACAGGTCGAGAAAGCGTCCGTATTGCGTCTCGTATTCGGGATGGGGATCGGGGAAATGCAGCTCCCGATCGTAACGGCATATCTTGGACACCGTTTGAGGTATCGAGGAGATCGATCCGAGCGCCCGGGAGCATACCAGCATGTTGCCGACCAGGCCCGTGTCGGCCAGACCGACGGTTCGAATCGGCTTGCGCAATATTTTTCCCAGGATCGTAAGCCAGGCTTCACTCTTCAGACCCCCACCTACGGCCATTACCCGGTCAACTCCGATCCCGAGAGACTCGAGGGTTTCCAGGCAGTTACGCAGGGCAAAGGAAACTCCCTCCATGATCGCCTTGATGAAGTGGGCTTTTCGTGTAGCCAGGTTGATGCCGAAGAACACGCCCCTTGCCTTTGCATCCCAGTAGGGAGTGCGTTCGCCGTTGAGGTACGGTAGGAAGATCAGTCCGCCGGAGCCGTCCGGAACATCGCTTATGGCGTTGTTGTACTGTTCGAAAACATCCTCAGAACCGGCCTCGGCAGAGTTGTCTTGATCGAAGGCGGTTCGGAACCAGTTCAGGGATTCCCCCGCCGTTTGGGTGATGCCCATCATCACCCACTTGTCACGCAGACAGTAGTTCCAGCAGATTGTCCGATCCTGAGCGTCCGGCAGGGGGGTGTCGGCGCATACGGCAACAACTCCGGCCGTACCGATGATCAAGGTGACCTCTCCGGATTGTACCATCCCGGCACCCAGGGCCGCGGTAGAGCAGTCGGCGCTGCCGTTGGCCACCGGAGTACCGGCACGCAGACCCGTGGCCTTGGCGGCCTCTTGCGTGACGGTTCCGATGATTTCATCCGAGGGCTGCGCCTCCGGAAGAAAAGCCGGGGGGACTTCGAACAGATCGAACATGGTTTCGGACCAACAACGCTTTTTTACGTTGAACAACAGCGTTCCGCTGGCATCTGAATAGTCGATTACCATCTGCCCGGTGAGCCGGTACTTCAGGAAATCCTTGGCAATGAGGACGTGACTGATCTTCGACCAGATGTCCGGTTGATTGTCCTTGATCCACTTGAGATGGGTGGCTGTGTAGGTAGTGGTTGCCACGTTTTGGGTTTCTGCAAACACTGCGGCTTTGGTTGATTCGGCTGCGTTGATGCGATCGGCGATCGAGCTGGCGCGTTGGTCCATCCAGGTAATCGCCGGTCGGAGGATTCGCAGGGAAGAATCCAGGTGGGCCTGGGTGTGCATCTGCCCGCAGATTCCGATTCCCTCGACCTGAGAGAAGAGTTTTGCATGCGTTTCTTTCAATGAGCTGCAGCAGGTGATGAGGGCTTGCCACCACTTTTCCGGATCCTGCTCGGCATAGCCCGGTGCGGGAGTATCGATGGAATACTCTTCACTGGCCGAGGCCTGCAGGCGTCCGTCAACGTTCACCAGGCCGACTTTCAGACCGGTGGTGCCCAGGTCGATGCTAAGGATTGTACTCATTGCTATGAAACCTCGCCTTTTTTTTAATCTAGGTCGTTTTAACCTTGGGTTTTTGTCCGTACATGGTCTGGGCGAACAGGCGCATCTCTCGAATATCCTCTTCGGATATCAACTGGGGTTTTCCGATGCTCATGGCCATGATGTAAACCTGGGCGGACTTCTCTACGACATAACTGACTTTCAGAACCTCCCGGAGATCACGGCCGGCGCAGAGAGTTCCGTGGTTGGGAAGAAGCACCGCGTTGCGTTCCTTTCCCAGTGCCCGGATCACGTTTTCGGCCAGCTGAGGAGTGCCTGGAAGAGCATACTCCGAGCAGACGATTTTCGCCCCTACGATCTGAACAAAGTCCTCGCTGATCCCGGGCAGATCCATGTGATTCACCCCCAGGACGCTGGAATAGATCGGGTGGGTGTGGATCACCGCCCCGACATCGGAACGGGCCCTGTACACCGCGGCGTGCATCGGCTTTTCGATTGACGGAACCGCCGTGCCGTCCACGACTTCTAGTCGCTCGTTCAACACCACCACGTCCCGGGTGCGGATATCTTCGTACTCCACCCCGCTCGGACTGATATAGATCAAGCCGGTCTCTTTGTCGCGGATACTGATATTGCCCCAGGTCCCCACGGTGAGACGCTGTTTGACCATGGTGAGCCCGCCGACAACGACCAGCTCCTTGAGCTCTTCTTTGATTTTCACAGGCATTTTTGTCCTCCTATTAAAGCGCGCGTGTACTCACGTGACTACGCGGTTCGCCTTTCCTGCATGGTGGTGCTGATGAAGTTCACCACCATGACCACGATGATAATCATTCCCCAGATGGCGATCGTCATGAA
>CAZFMD010000257.1:0-4287 GCA_964520025.1 uncultured Spirochaetaceae bacterium | reverse complement strand
GAGTACCAGATTGTCATCCGGGATAATCCGGACAACCTGGCAGGATATCTGGAGATCGCCCAGATCTACTCCCTGGTGGGGGATTATCTCAATGCCCTTAAATATTTGAAGCGGGCAGGGTTGCTCGATCCGGAAAACATCGAAGTCCAGCTGCTCACAGCCAAGAATCAGATCTGGAAGGGGGATGTATCCGAGGGGTTGGACACCTACAGATCCCTTCTGCTGCTCGATCCCTCGCGGCTGGATCTTTGGCTGGAGGCGGCCAAGGTGGCCGCCTGGACCGGCCGCTATGAGGAGTCGATCCAGCTGTACGGAGATGCCCTTGAACAGCACCCCGACAACATCGATCTGATCGCCAACCTGGGACTGACCTACCAGTGGGCCGGGGAGCAGCAGAACGCGGCTGTGCAGTTTCAGCAGGCGCTGAGCCTGGCCTCGGAGGAGGTTCGGAACGTGGTTGATCTTGCAGAGTCCTACAACATCAACGGCGTGCCGCAGCGCAGCATCAATGTGCTGCGGGGCAATATCCGTCGCTACCCCGACCGGCTCCAGCTGTATCTGCTGCTGGTGGATATCTACACACGCATGGACAAAACAACCAGGGCCGAAGAGGTCCGGGAGCTGATCGGCGCTTCGTTTCGATCCTCCCCGAAATTGTCTCAGTATCTGGATCTGTTCTACACCAAGGAGAGTCTGCGGGAGGAGGTAATCGCCGGTTACGAGGAGGAGCTGGAACGTCAACCGGACAACCTGGAGCTGCGGGAGACCCTGGCTCAGACCTACTTCTGGAATGGAAAACGCAAGAGGGCTATCGGGGAGCTTCAGAACGTTCTGGCCAACCACGCCTTCATCGAGATCAACCAGCTGGATCAGAGCTCGACCCGTCTGCTCGAGCTGCTGGACAGGAGCTATCTGTATCTCGAGTTCTGCAATCGCGTCCCGGGCCTGATCAAGACCAGAAAGAACGAGATCGATGCGGCTCATTCCAGCTACCAGGAGGCGGAGAAGGCCTACGCCAAGTTCCAGACTCAGGTTCAGGCAGCCCGGGACAAGGACGAAGCGCCGCCGATGCCGGAGGGTGAAGATCCTCAGGATGTGCTGAAGGCGGCGGAGCAGGCCTTGACCCTGGCAATAGACAAGGCTGAGAGTCTGGCGGACAAGGTCGAAGAGATGGTAGGCGCCTGCGAGCGGGACTGGACAGCACTGTCGACGCTCCTGGAGGAAGAGGCATCAGCGGCGGAAACCTTCGACAAGATCATCAAACCGATTCGCTGGGAATGGGACCGCAGAGGTTTCGTGGAAGAGCTGGAATCTCTGGACAGCGTGCTGGCCGATTATGTGCTGGGTAGGATCTACCTGGCCGAAGGGCAGCTGGACAGCGCGGAACGGCGGATTTTCTCCAGGGCGGATGCGCAGAATCTTCCCCGCCAGTATCAGACCGCCCTGTTTCGTACCCTGCTCTGGCAGATCGAGGTCAGCGAGGCTTTCAAGGTGCTGGAAACCGGCCAATTCGATGCCTTCACCCTGCTGCCCTACTGGGAGCAGTTGAATGAGCTGCGCCGTGCCGCGCAACTTCCCGAGGGCAAGACGGCCGGGGGGATCGCAGACCCTGCCGCCGAGGCGGCTGCGGCTCACGAGACCCTGGAAGCGGTGGAGAAGCTGGCCCAGGACGAAGTGCAGGATCTTCTGGCCAATCAGGAGATTTTGATGCGCCTGTACGAAAAGCGGCTGGTTCGAAGCATGTACCGGCTGGGTGAGAACACCTACCTGATCCGTAACCAGCTGGGAGATTTCTACCTGAAAGAGCAGGACTTCCCGGCGGCGATCCGGCAGTACAAACAGGTGCTGGCCATCGACCCATGGGATACGGAGACGATCTACGATCTGGGCACCATCTACGAGTGGAGCGGGGACTGGAAACAGGCCATGAACAACTACCAGCGGGTGTATTGGTCCGATCCGCTGTACGAGAACGTAGGGGCTCGCTACAACCAGCTGGCCCGCCAGCACGCGGACAGCGTCGAGTTCCAGACCTATCTACTGGCCGAGAGCTCAAAATACACTATACGGAGTGAGATCTCCTACGCTACCTGGTTGAGCACCTTGGTTGGATTGAAACTCGATTTCGCCCTCGAGGCATTACGCCCGGATCCGCCCTTTACCGAGACCTTCTATGTGTCCGATCTGATCCTCGGGATCCCCCTGAACTTCTACGGAGCCAAGTTTACGTTAACGCCGTTGGTAGGGCTATATGTCGGCGATCTGGCAGTGTTTGAATCGATCGGAAAAATGCCGACCCGTGTCGATTTGCATGCGGGACTGGATTTCGGGTGGGCTATCGGTCAATACCTGTATCTGAATGGCGGAGGCACCTGGGGATGGAAGAGCGAGACCAGCAAGCCCAATAGTGCGGATTACCATTCGGTCTCCGAAGAGATGAATCTGAGCACGAGCCTCGGCTTCATCAAGGCCTACCCCTTTCGCTACAGCTCCCTGCGCCTCTACGAGAGGACGGAATGGGTCTACAAGGATAGTAACTTCATCTGGTCGCTAGCTGCGGATTTGAATTTGGGTATCGTTCGTGTCGAGGAGCCGTACGTGGAAGTGGACCTGTTGGGCAATTTCGTCTACCAGGATTCTACGGACCTGGCCACCAACGATGACTACTACGCGCCCCAGGATGAGATGCTCGCCACCGGAGGAGTGTCGGCCTCTGCATGGATTCCGGTCGGTGATGCGCGTAGCTTGAATTTGGGACTGCGGACCGTCGTCGGTTGGGGTAGGGAAGAGGGTGATACAAGTTGGAAGCCCAGGCTGGAAGTCGAGGGTAATCTGGGGCTGAGCAAAGGGGATTCCTACTACTACCTCAGATCCGCCCTCAACGCCTCGCTCGATGAGCTTTTCAGTGATGAGCCTTTCAGCTTCACCTCCGGGGGGGAATACTGGTCCTTCTATCTGGGACTGGGCTTTTCCTCTCAGCTGCCCAGGCTGCTGGCGCCATAGGTGCGGGCTCGGCTTCGGCTTGCGAAACGGTGCAACTGCCCGTGATTTGTTGTTGATTCGGGGAGGCGGGGCTATATTTGAAGGATAATTTACAGAGAGGTTCGGTCAAATGAGATTTCGATATCGGTTATTGGGCGTTATCCTGCTCATCCTGTTGCTAATGCCTGTACAGACGGTCTTCTCATTGAGCTTTGAGCGGGAGATCCTGGCTCTCTACAAATCCTCTGAGGGCCAGACAGAGAGGGAGAACGAGATTTTTTACTATCTCTCCCAACCGCTCAAGCAGATGGGATTCAGCTTGCGCTACTGGGATATCGACAGGGGAATCCCGGATTCCCGCACCCTGGGGCAGGTTCGCGCCGTGATCAGCTGGTACCGGGGTGCGGCCATGAGAGCCCCGGAGCGGTATCTGGAGTTCCTGGATGATGCCATGGACCGCGGGCTCAAGGTGCTGGTGTTCGACAACTTCGGGGCTTACCAGGACCGGGACACCAAGAGCTACGTGGAGCCCAGCCTGCTCAATCCGACCCTCTCCCGCCTGGGAATCATGTACTTCGGTGACTGGACCCAGGATGCGGGGATCTTGAAATTCGACACCAAGGACTCCCGCATGGTCGAGTATCAGGGAGCCCAGAATCTGCAGAGCTCGGCCTTTTATTACAGATTCCTCCGGCACGACCGGGATCTCAACGTGTATCTTTCGATCAAAAGGACCGACCGCAGCTACGACTCCAGTCCGGTAATTCTGACCAACCGCAACGGAGGTTTTGCCCTGTCCCGCTACATCTATCGCCAGGAAGCGGGCAAGGTCAAGCTGCTGCTCAATGTGGAGGAGTTCCTGAAAGAGGCTCTGTTTCCCCGGGCCAAGCGGGAACGGATCGCCCTGCTTGCCGAGAGCAGCGACACGGCTGCCGCCAATACCCTGGAGTACACCACGGCGCTGCTGAGGCGGGCCAAGCTGCCCTTCGAGGTTATCGAGAAGCAGCAGCTGTCTCTGCTGGTTCCGGGGGACCTGCGTCCGTTTACAGCGGCGGGTTTGATCCTCAAAAGCGATGCCGGTCTGGATCCCAAGGTGCTGGAGGACTTGCTCGAGCAGGGCGGCGGGGTGGTCTCTCTGATGGGGGGTGATTTCCGGAAGATCGGTTCGGTCCTGGGTCAGACCCGCGGCAGGGGCAGGGTCACCGGCAAAACGGGTTACCGTTTCAAGGAGGGTTTCCTCCTGGGAGAGGGGCTTTCACTGGAGGAGTCGACCTTCCAGTGGCTGCCCGGCAGCGGATCCCCGGC
>CAZFMD010000256.1:0-4354 GCA_964520025.1 uncultured Spirochaetaceae bacterium | reverse complement strand
AAAGTGGTGCCTGCACTCGTCGGGGCAGGTAAAGTCTGTTAGAATGACCGAAAAACAGTGAGGACATGAGATGACATTACACAAACATTGGAAAGGGATCGCTCTGTTCCTGCTTCCCGCTCTCGTGCTGTACGGTGCTTTCTTCATCTATCCTCTGGGGTTCGTGTTCGGCATCAGTCTGACCGAGTGGAATGGAGTTACGGCTCCGCAGTTCCGGGGTTTGCAGAATTTCGGCGATCTGGCCATGGACTCGACCTTTCGCCTGTCAGTGCGGAACAACTTCATCTGGGCCCTGTCCCTGGGATTTCTCCAAATAGCTCTTGCCGCCATGGTTGCCCTGATTCTAACCCGACGACCTCGGGGTTGGCGGGTACTGCGTACCGTTTACTTCCTGCCCAACGTCATTTCCCAGGTGGCCATCGCCATGCTCTGGATGGCCATCTACAATGCCGAGCATGGGGTGCTCAACCAGATACTCACGAATTTAGGTCTGGAGCAGTGGACCCACAACTGGCTGGGGGAGATTGAAACGGCCCTTCCCGCTATAATTGCTCAGCAGGTTCTGTACATCGGGTACTTCATGATCATCATCCTGGCCGGTACCATGGCCATCCCCGTCTCCTTCTACGAGGCCGCGGAGATAGACGGGGCTAATGTATGGCAACAGGAGATCCACATCACCCTGCCTATGGTGCGGGGCATCCTCATCACGGCCATGACCCTGGCCATGGCCTACGGTATGCGCCACTTCGAGGCTACCTTTTTGATGACCGCCGGAGGCCCGGCGAACAGCACTTCGGTAATGGGACTGATGCTCTACAACATGATGGGGCATCTGGATTACGGGCACGCCAACGCCGTAGGCGCGGTGCTGATTATCCTCGGGGGTGTAGTGATCGTAAGCATCCGCGCCCTGCTGGGACAGAGACGCGCCGCCGCCGAAGTGCAGCAGTAGGGAGGTCGGCTATGAGAAAAACGACTTCGCCGGCTGTGGATGCCATCGCCAAGACGGGCAAGTGGATTGTTCTCATTTTCTTTCTGATCATCACCTTCATCCCGCTGCTCTGGTTGGTGATCAGCAGCTTCAAAACCGATCTGGAGTTGATCAACAAGCCTTTCATGCTTCCCAAGGTTTGGCAGATCCAGAACTACGTCAGGGCCTTTCAGCTTTCCGATCTGCATCTGCTGTTTCTACACTCGATCATCGTCTCCGTTGCGGCCACGGCTCTGAACATCTTTGTGGCCTCCATGGCCTCCTACGCCCTCTCCAGGTTCGACTTCGGCTTCAACAACGTGATTCTCTCCATCATCCTGGCCGGAGTGCTGATCCCGATCATCGCCTTGATGGTTCCCTACTTCCAGCTGATCAGCAAACTCGGGATCTACGACTCCCTGGCGGCCCTGATCCTGACCTATGCGGCCATCAATTTGCCGATATCTGTTTTCCTGGTTCATGGGTTTATGGGTACGGTTCCCAAGGAACTGGAGGAGGCGGGGCTGATCGACGGCTGTAACTTCTGGCAGCGCTATGCCAAGATCGTGTTTCCCCTCTCCCGCCTGGGTGTTGTAACCGCAGGAACCTTCGTGTTCCTCTACGCCTGGAACGAGTTTATCTATGCCCTGCTGCTCACCTCTTCGGTTCGGGCCAGGACACTGCAGCTGGGCATCCGCTTCTTCAAGAGCCAGTTCCGAGCGGAGTACACCTCCATGTACGCCGCTCTGGTGGTCACCATGATCCCCAGCATCGCGGTGTACATCCTGTTTCACGAGAAGATCATCCAGGGGCTGTCCTCAGGCGCCGTAAAGGGTTAGGCATGGATATCTATCAGCGGGAGATCTCCCCTGATCGATCCCCACTTCCAGTGGAGATCGTGGAAACGGATACGGATCTATACTACCACATCGCCCTGACCCTTTACTTTCAGATCGAGCGGAACAACGCCGCCGGTCGGGACAGCGTGTTCATCCTCCCGGTCGGGCCGGTGTATCAGTACCGCCGCCTGGTGTGGTTGTGCCGGCAGCGGCCACTGGATTTGTCCCGCCTGCACTGCTTCTTCATGGACGAGTACCTGGACGAAGGGGGAAAACGCATCCCTGCGGATCACCCCCTCTCCTTCCGGGGCTTCATCCAGCGGGAGCTGATCGATCCCATGCCTGGAGAGATGAAGCTGAAGGCCGATCAGGTGCTGTTTCCCGATCCCGCCGATCCGGCCGGCTACGACCGGCGCCTGGAGCGGCTGGGTGGGGCAGGGATCTGCGTCGCCGGGGTGGGCATCAACGGACACCTGGCCTTCAATGAGGCGCCGGAGCCAGGGGAGCAGATCGGGAAGGAGGAGTTCAAGGCCCTGCCCACCCGGGTGATTGATCTGACCCGGGAGACGATCACCATCAATTCCAACACGGCCCTGCGGGGCGCCTTCGAACAGATTCCAAAGAAGGCCGTGACTATCGGTTTCAAGCAGATCTTCGATTCCGAGAGAATCCTTGTTTACTTCAATCGGCCCTGGCAGAGCGCGGTGGTGCGCAAGCTGCTGTTCGGCGAGATCACGGCCCGCTTTCCCGCCTCCCTGCTGCGGGAGCATGCAAATGTGCAGCTGGTCATGACCCGGGCGGTTGCTGAAAAACCGGAGTTTCAGCTGAGATAATCATCCATGCCTCAATCCCTGATCGATTCTCATACCCACTTCTCCAGCCATGATCGCCTGAGCGAGCTCCAGCGCTACTGCCGGGAAATCGGGGCCGAAAAAGTCTGCGTGCTTTCCCTGCCGCTGAAGCAGCGGATCAACTTCAATCCCGAGGTTCTCTATGCCAAGGCGCATATGGATTCCACCTGCTACGGGCTGGCCAGTTTCGACTACAGCCCCCTGCTGTTCGGCTCTGCGGCGGCGGGCAGCGCGGCGGGCGGTGCCGGGAACCTCGACCTGGCCGGCCAGGTCGAGAGATTTCGGGATCTGGGTTTCGACGGCCTGAAGATCTTCCTCGGTAAACCGAGCTTCCAGAGCCAGCTGGGGCTCAGGCTGGACGATCCGCCGGTGATAGAGGCGTTCAAACGGGCGGAGAGCCTGGACATGCCGGTACTGATCCACATCGCCGATCCGTTGATCTTCTGGTCCTACCGGAGTGTCCCCGGCTTCATTCCCCCCGGCTGGGAGCAGGCTGTGGCTGAGGGGGGCGGGGGCATCCCCGCCTATGAGGATCTGCAGGCCCAGGCCCTGGCGGTGCTGGAGGCCTGCCCCGATCTGACCGTGATCTTTCCCCACCTGCTGTCCATGGGCCAGGATGTCTCCCGGCTGGCAGAGATTCTGGAGACATATCCCCGGGCCTACCTGGACCTGGCGCCGGGGTTGTACTTCTACTACGAGCTGGATCGTCAGAGAGATGCGGCCCGGGAGCTGTTCGCCCGGTACAGCCGACGGATCCTCTTCGGCACCGATGCCTTCTGGTTTCCCCGCTGGTTCACTGAGTTCCCCTACGCCACGGTGGAGGACAACCTCAACCGTGCCCGTCATCTGCTCGCCTTCCTGGAAACCGAACAGCTGCTGGACAATCCCTTCGTTCCCACCCGGGGGATTCAAAAACAGGTGCGGGGTCTGGGCCTTGAAGCGGACATCATGCGGCGTATCCGCTATACGAACTTCACCGCGCTGTATCCGCAAACTCCCAGCCAAATCGACCCCGAAGCCTGTTTGCTCTACCTGGATGAGTTTCTTGCCCGCCTGAGCGCGGTGACGGCGGAGGCGGGGATCCTCGAATCCGTGGCGCAGCTGAAGCGCAAGCTGAACGATCTGTTCGCAGGACAGAACCGATGAAAGCGGCGGTGGTGGGTCTGGGGATCGGACACGGGCACTGCGCCGGCTATCTGGACAGTCCCCATGCCGAGCTGGCCGCGGTCTGCGACCTGATGCCCGAGCGCCTGGCCAAGGTGGGGGGAACCTTCCAGCAGGGCAGCTGGCATGATTTGCGCCGGCTGTACCCTCCTGAGCTTCTGTCAAAAAGCTGGGAGGAGATCGGAGTCAAGACCTGCACCTCCCTGGAGCAGCTGCTGGGGGACGAGAGTATCCGGATCGTCAGCCTCTGCACCCCGGATCACACCCATGCGGACCTGGCCGTCCGGATCCTGCGGTCTGGCCGGCACCTGCTGCTGGAAAAACCCCTGGCCCTCTCCCTGGCCCAGGCTGAGTCCATCGGCCGGGCCCTGGCCGATTCCGGCGGCACCCTGGCCGTGGACTACGAGTTCCGGCTCAATCCGGCGATCGTGCAGCTGCGCCGGCTTGTGGAAGAGGAGCTCATCGGAGAAATCGAGGCCTTCACCCTGTATCACTTCCGCCGGCCGTTCAGGCGGGACAAGTGGCAG
>CAZFMD010000255.1:0-4439 GCA_964520025.1 uncultured Spirochaetaceae bacterium | reverse complement strand
ACTCCAACTATTTCCAGAAACGTGTATCGAAAACCATCGAATCGGGCTTCACCAGATTGATTTTCCACTGTGCCGGCCTGAACTACGTCTCCAGCACGGGTATCGGTTCTTTTACCTCCTTTTTGAAAGCGGTCAAGCCCCGGGGAGGAGACCTCGTCCTACTGGAAATCCAACCGAAGGTGTATGAGGTCTTCCAGCTGTTGGGCTTTTCCCAGTTTTTCAACATCAAGGAGAATCTCGAGGAAGCGGTTGCCTTCTTCGGCCAGAAAGGTGAAGGCGCCCAGGCCGGTCCATTTCCCAAGATCTTTAAATGTCCGATCTGCAGCAAGAAACTCAAGGCTACCAAGTCCGGACGGTTCCGTTGCTCCGAGTGTAAAACCATTTTGGCAATTGACAATGCCGGGCAGGTCTTACTGGGCTGACAACCGTATACTTCGTATACAGCGAATATAAAAAGACTAAATCCGGATCGTGAGCCATGATTGCAAAGTTTCCCCAAGAAACAGGAGTCAGCTATGGGTGGTGAGGATAAGGTCCGTTCGTTCCTGCTGGACCTTGGGCTGTCCTATGAAGAGGTCGGAGACGGCACCTTTTTGATCAATGATGAGGAAAAGGGTCTCAAGAATATCGTGACCATGGTCAGCGAGCCGCTGGTCATTGTCCGGGTCAAGGTCATGGAAACACCGGAGAAGGATCGGCAGTCGCTGTATGAAGAGCTGCTGCGTCTGAACGCAGAGGATCTGGTGCACGGAGCCTACGCCCTGGAAGGTGACCATGTGATCCTGATCGATACACTGGAGCTGGAAACCCTGGATTTGGAGGAGCTGCGGGCGTCCTTCGAAGCGATCGGGCTGGCCCTGGTCCAGCACTACAAACTGCTCGGTCGCTATCGCGAGAAGAATTAGGGGAGGGAGAGCTATGGGGCTGTTTAGTCGTTTTAAGCGAGCCGTTAAATCCAATATCAACGATATGATCAGCAAGGCGGAAAACCCCGAGAAGATGCTCAACCAGTTGATCGTGGAGATGAACGAACAGCTGATCGAGAGCAAGAAGACCGTGGCTGCCGCCATTGCCGATGAGAAAAAGCTGGAACGCCAGATGGGGATGAACAGGGAGCAGGCCGGTGAATGGGAGCGGAAAGCCATGCTTGCAGTCAAGTCGGGAGAGGATAACCTGGCCAAAGAGGCTCTACTGCGAAAACAGGAGTACGACAACACGGCTCGACAGTACCAGACCCAGTGGCAGGCTCAACATGAATCGGTGGAGCAGTTGAAGGGCGCTCTGCGCCAGCTGCAGCAGAAGATCGAAGAAGCCCAGCGCAAGAAGAATCTGCTCATCGCCAGAGCAAAGCGGGCGGAAGCGCAGAAGCGCATGCAGACCACGATGAGCAGCATGGTCGACACCTCCGCCTTCGAGGTTTTCGATCGAATGAGCGAGAAAGTCGAACAGATCGAAGCGGAAGTCGATGCCATGCGGGAGATCGAGGCATCCAGCGGCGGCGATTCTCTGGAGCGGCAGTTCCAGGCCCTCGAGGCTTCCGACGCGTCCGCTGATAAGCTTCTGGAAGACCTGAAGGCCAAAATGGCCCAGCTGGAAGACAAGACCGATAAAAACGAGAAACCGGAAAGATAGTCAACTCTCTCTCTCCGTTGTTCTGATAAGCCAGGATCAGCTGCTGATCGAGCGGCTGAGGCACTACTGCAGGAAAAATCCCATGATCTCGATAATCCCCGCCGCATCGCTGCCGGCACAAAGCGATTTCGATGCGGTTGTGATTCCGGCCTGCCTCCTGCTGGATCCGATCTTCCCGCGTAAAGAGACGATCCACGCCCTTCGGGCGGCGGGCAGCAGCCTGGTATGCTTCGGACCGGCCGAGCTGCTTCCGGGATGCTTTCTGGCCGGTTGTGATGAGTATCTCAAAGAGCCGTGGAGCCCGGAAGAGCTGGAGTGGCGGCTTCGCAGCCTGTGCAAGGACAGAGAGGAAGCGTTTCGCTTCTCCTGGGGCAGTTTCGAAATCGGCAGCCTGGAGCTCAGCTCGCCAGCCGGAAGCCGCGGTTTGTGCCTCCAGGAGCAGAGAATCCTAAGAATCTTGGCTGCAAACGCGGGCGAGCCGGTGTCCAGGGAAGCTCTGTACTACGGTATCTGGGGAAGACCCTCCTCCGGGGAGAGTCGGGCGGTGGATATGCATATCGCTTCTTTACGGAAGAAGCTTCACGAGCTTTTTCCCGAAAGCGGTACCTGTATCCGTTCTGTTCGGGGCGTTGGGTACCTGATTGCCAGGTAGCTGGCGCTTCTACTCCTCCACCACCACCGCAGTGCCGTAGGCCAGGAACTCCGCGGCACTCTGCATCATCATGGTCGTCGTGATTCTAAGGGCCACCACGGCATTGGCTCCCAGGACCGCCGCATCTTCGCTCAATCGATCCAGGGCCTGCTCCCTCGCCTCCGCCATCATCTTTGTGTAATCCAAGATCTCTCCGCCCACCACGTTTTTTAAAAATGCCATGAAGTCATGGCCCAGGTGTCGGGCGCGAATCGTATTGCCCCGCACCAGCCCTAGAGTTTTGACTGTCCGTTTTCCGGGGACGCTGTCTGTGGTAACAAGTATCATTTCATTACTCCTTTGTATCGATCATCTTTGCTCTCCCGCACTCGATCCGCTACCGTAATTCCGAGCAACACGAGAAATCTCACGGCGATTCCGGCAATTCCGATCTTGACGATGTTCGCCGTATTGCGATCACCAAGCAGGGAGTACAGGGCGTAGCTCAAAAGCAGGGCATAGGAGCCGAAGAACAGAGCTTTTCCGAAGATCCCGCTCGCTCGGTGCAGTACCTTGTTTGGCAGCCGTTCAAACCACTCTTTGGGGGGCTCGGGGATCCCGATCCCCGCTAATTTTCGCTGCAGTTTGAGGAAGCTGATGTATTCGTTGCGGCAGGTGTAGCAGCTCTCCAGGTGGGAGATCAGGGGTGCTATCTGCTGCTCCTCGATTTCATTGTCCAGGAGCGCCTGGATCTGAAGCTTCGCTTGTTCACAGGTTATCATAGATCTCCCCCAATCTTTTCCGGGCATGGTAGAGCCGGGACATCACGGTCCCGATAGGGACGGACAGGATTTCCGCCATTTCCGCGTAGCTGAGATTGTCGAAGTGTTTCATGATGAGAACACGGCGATGGGATTCAGACAGACCGTCGATGGCTTGCCACAATCTTCTGACATCCTCCATGTTGCCCAGCAGGCGATAGGCGGTTCGATAAGCCCGAGCGGAGTTGGCCAGGATGAGACCTTCGAAGGCACGCCTGTCTCCCGATTTTGTCCGCAGCAATTGCCTTTCCACCGGTGTATCCGTTTCAGTCTTCAGCACAGCCCGCACTCAAAAGCTGTCATCCTCTATACAGTACAGCTGGGGAGGGAGAAATATTCAATCAGATTTATACGAAATAGGGGCGGGAAAGCTGATCCTCGATCCTGTCGAATAGCTGTTGAAAGGTGAAGGGTTTCACCAGATAGTCGGATGCACCGGCGCGCCGGGCCTGCTCAATTGTGACCGAGTCCGAACGGGAGGAGATCATAATGATCGGGATTTCCCCGTAGCCCTCCAATTTTTTCAGCATCGAGCAGGCTTCGATACCGTCGATTCCCGGAAGGGCAACATCCAGGATGACCAGGTCGAAGCGTCTGGTTCTGGCCTTGGCATAGCCCTGTGCCGCGCTTGCCGCTGTCTCTACGTCGAAACCGCGCTGGCGGAGGTTGAAACGAAGCAGCGTGCCGACGGAGGATTCATCGTCGATGACCAGAACATCCATGGTACTTCGAGTGTACCCCGCTGCGAAGAAACTGACAAGAATAATCATGCAGGATTCGTAGAATTTCTCAAATAAAGATGAGAGACAACTGCGTAAAGACAAAAAAGCGGGAGCCGTCCCGGTGTATCGGGACGGTTCCCGCTGCTATATCCTGAAGTTCCCCTTGCCGCAGGCGAAAAAGCTTCTCTACTGCAGCAGCCCCACGATCTGGTTGTTCAGGGTGATGCAGACCGTTACGAACACGATCGATACCATGGACATCAGCTTCAGCAGGATGTTCAGGGACGGTCCGGAGGTGTCCTTGAAAGGATCGCCCACCGTGTCGCCTACCACCGCGGCCTTGTGGGGATCCGAGCCCTTGCCACCGTGTGCTCCCTTTTCGATGTACTTCTTGGCGTTATCCCAGGCTCCGCCGGAGTTGGCCATCATGATGGCCAGGACGAATCCGGTGGCCAGGCTGCCGGCGATCAGCGCGATCACCGTGAAGGGTCCGAAGAGGATGCCGATCAGGATCGGGGCGATGATGGCCAGCAGGGAGGGCAGAATCATCTCCCGCTGGGCGCCCTTGGTGGAGATGGCCACGCAGGCGGCGTAGTCCGGTTCATCGGTTCCCTTCATGATGCCGGGTTTGGC
>CAZFMD010000254.1:0-4441 GCA_964520025.1 uncultured Spirochaetaceae bacterium | reverse complement strand
CGCCGGGATGGCACCCGGAGACCAGCACCCCGTCGGCGCCGTTCTGCAGCGCTTTCACGATGTATTGGGGGTTTACCCGGGCCGAACAGGGCACCCTGATGATCCTGACGTTCGGGCCGTACTGAAGGCGGCTCACTCCGGCCAGATCCGCCCCGGCGTAGGAGCACCAGTTACACAGAAAGGCCACGATCTTCGGGTGCCATTCATCGTTTTGGGCCGTGAGTAGCTCCTTCGCGTGGATCGATTTCGCTGCTGGGACATCCATTTCTACACTCCTACAAGGCGTTGATGACCGCCAGAATCTGTTCGTCCTTGAACCCTTTCAGGTTCGGCGCCGAGCTCTTGCAGGTGGCGGCGCAGGCTCCGCAGCCCTTGCAGAGGATTTCATTCACCACTGCGACCTCTTTTTCCTCGTCGATCTCGATCGCCCCGAAAGGACAGACCGTTACGCAGGTTCCGCAGGCGCTGCAGCGGGCCGGATCGATGTAGGCGGTCTTGCCGCCCGCTTCGACCGTGTCGTTGGCCAGCACGGTGAGCGCCCGGCTTGACGCCGCCATGGCCTGGCAAATCGACTCATCGACATCCTTCGGGTAGTGGGCGAAGCCGGCCATGTACACTCCGTCGGTGGCGAACTCCACCGGTCTGAGCTTGGCGTGGGCCTCCATGAAAAAGCCGTCCGAATTGGTGGGCACCTTGTACAGCTGGGCCAGTCTGAAGTTCTCGGGATTCGGGTCTATCCTGGCGCTGAGCACCAGCAGGTCCGCGGGAATCTCCAACTCCGCCTCCAGGATCTTGTCGAATACGCTGACCCGTACGCCCGGATTGCCGTTGCCTCCGGCGGAACTGCGGACCACCGGCTTGGCCTCCGGATCGTACTGAACAAAGGTGATGCCCATCTCCCGGGCCGCGGCGTAGTACTCCTCCCGGAAACCGTAGGAGCGCATGTCCCGGTACAGGATGAAGATGCGTGCCTGGGGGTTTCGCTCCTTCATGCGAATCGCGTTCTTCAGCGCCCCGGCGCAGCAGATCCGCGAGCAGTAGGGGTGTTCCTCATCCCGGCTCCCGACGCACTGGATGAACACCACCGTATCGGGCACCCGGTACTTCTCGTTATCGAGCAGCTCGCCGACCTGCAGCAGGGTTTTGACTCCCTCGTTCTTACCGTAGAGGTACTCCACAGGTACCGATTCGCTGCCGCCGGCCGCCACCACGACCACGCCGTGCTCGATCTCCACCTTCTCAGGGTCGCCCTTGCCGGCCTTGACCGAGACGGTGGATTTGAAATTGCCGACAAAACCGTCCACTTCGTCGAGTCGGGCGTTGGTGTAGACGGTGATCATCTGGTGAGCCTGTATGCGCTTGACCAGGCTCCGTACGTATGCGCCGATATCTCTTCCGTCGATCGAGCGGCCCGCGCGCAGGGCGTTTCCACCCAGGGAGTCGGATTTCTCCACCAGAGCAACGGGAAAGCCCTGGTCCGCGATGGCCACAGCGGCGGTCATACCCGCGATACCCCCGCCCAGGACAAAGGCCGAGCGGGTTACCGGCAGGGTGAGGGTGCCGAGAGGCTCGATGAGATTCGCCTTGGCCACGGCCATGCGCACCAGGTCCTTGCTCTTCACCGTCGCCTCTTCATGCTCGTTCATATGCACCCAGGAGCACTGGTCGCGGATATTGGCCATCTCGAAGAGATTCGGGTTGAGCCCGGCTTCCCGAATGGTCTGCTGGAACAGCGGTTCGTGCGTGCGGGGTGAACAGGAGGCCACAATGACACGGTTCAGATTGTACTCCTGGATCTGTGCCCGGATCACTTCCTGGGCGTCGGAGGAGCAGGTGTAGAGGTTGTCCGTGGCGAACACCACATGGGGAAGCCTCCGCACGTACTCCACGACCGACGGGACGTTCACGACGCTGCCGATGTTGCGCCCGCAGTGGCAGACGAACACGCCGATGCGCGGGGGTTCGCCGCTGACATCGCGCTCCGGGGGAAGCTCCTTCTTGCTGACCTGGGTTCCCCGCACCTCGGCCAGCGAAACCATGGCCCGGGCCGCGGCGCCGGAGGCCTCCACCACGGTCTCCGGGATATCCTTGGGCTGGCTGAAGGGCCCGGCCACCAGCACGCCCTCCCGGGTCGAGCTGGCCGTGTCGAAGGCCTTGGTGGCCGCGAAGCCGTGGGCGTTCAGCTGGATCCCGAATTTGTCGGCCAGCTCCCGGGCTTCCTTCGGCGGCTGCAGCCCCACCGAGAGCACGACCATGTCGAACTCCTTGGCGGCGTAGCTCTGCGTATCCTCATCCACGTAGCCGATTTCGAGTTTTCCGGTGCTCTCGATTCTCTGGACCTTGGAGGGCCGGCAGCGGGTAAACACGATGCCCAGTTCCTTGGCCCGGTCGTAGTAGGCGTCGAAGCCCTTGCCGTGGGCGCGGATATCCATGTAGAAGATCTCGCAATCCAGGCCCGGCTCATGCTCCTTGGCGATGATCGCCTCCTTGATCGCATACATACAGCACACGGAGGAACAGTAGTTGTGATCGCTGTCCCGGCTGCCCACGCACTGGATGAAGGCGATGCGGTCGGGTTTCTTGCTGTCCGAGGGCCGCAGCACATGGCCCATGTAGGGCCCGGAGGCCGAGAGGATGCGCTCGAACTGCAGGCTGGTGACCACGTCGGGAAAAGTCGGGAAGCCAAGCTCCGGCTTCTGAGCGGCGTCGAAGGTACAAAAACCCGGCGCCAGGATCACCGCTCCCGCCTCGACCTCCACGATCTGATCGGTCTGTTCGTAGTCGATGGCCCCGGCCGGACAGGCCTCCTGGCAGATACCGCAGGCCTCGATGCCCCGTTCGCCCTGAAGGAAGCGGGCGCAGTTGTCCCGGTCGATGATCGGGGTGTTGGGCAGGGCCTGAGGAAAGGGGATGTAGACCGAGGGGCGGCCGCGCAGGCCCATGTCGAACTCGGAGATCTGGGCGGTCGGGGTTTTCTGATAGACCGTCTTGAGGCGAATAGAGTTGGTCGGGCACACGGACTCACAGGCTCCGCAGGAGATGCAGACATCACTGCCCCGGTGGTACGGGGTGTCCACGCGAATGTCCGCTCCGCGGCCTACGAACGAAGCCACGCCCACGCCCATGCGTTCCTGGCAGATGCGTACGCACAGCCCGCAGAGGATGCAGTCGTCGGTTTCCAGCGGGAAGCGGGGCTGCTCGATGCCGTACTTGTTCGCCAGCTGCTGCAATACCTCCACCTCCGGGCAGCGGGACAGC
Source organism: uncultured Spirochaetaceae bacterium (assembly GCA_964520025.1). Taxonomy (GTDB): domain Bacteria; phylum Spirochaetota; class Spirochaetia; order SZUA-6; family DRHE01; genus JAFGQJ01. Next base: position 1,183 of record CAZFMD010000254.1, on the reverse strand, counting down.
AGCAGTTCGATGCTCATGCGGCGACTCTTGTGCACCCGTTCGGTGTCGGTTTCCACCTCCAGTCCGTCTTTTACCTCGTAGTTGCAGGAGGTGACCAGGCGCTTGCGGCCGCGAACCGTGGCCTCCACCACGCAGAGGCGGCATCCGCCGTAGGCCTCCAGGGCGCCATTGTAGCAGAGAGTCGGAATCTCGATCTGATTGGCCCGGGCCACTTCGAGGATGGTCTGCCCGGCCTGTGCTTCGAAGTTCTTGCCGTTGATCGTTACGTTCACATTCTCCGTATGGGTATGCTCGCTCATACTGCCACCTCGCTCACGGGGACTTTCTCGATGGCGTCGAAGCGGCAGGCCTCGTAGCAGGCGCCGCACTTGATGCACGCCGACAGATTGATTTCATGCGGCTGCTTGCGCTCGCCGGTGATCGCTTCCACCGGACAGCGCTTCTTGCAGACCTGGCAGCCGGTGCAGGTTTCCGGATTTATGCGGTACTCGAACAGGGCCTTGCACACCCCGGCGGGGCACTTGTGCTCCAGGATGTGGGCCTCGTACTCGTTGCGGAAGTACTTGAGGGTGGTGAGCACGGGGTTCGCCGCGGTCTGGCCCAGTGCGCAGAGGGCCGTATCCTTCAGATACTCCCCCATCTCCTGGAGGGTATCCAGGTCTTCAATACGTCCCTGTCCGGAGGTGATGCGCTGGAGGATCTGCGCCATGCGCCGCACCCCTTCGCGGCAGGCCACGCACTTGCCGCAGGATTCTCCCTCCAGAAACTCGAGGAAGTAGCGGGCCACGTCCACCATGCAGGTCTCCTCGTCCATGACGATCATGCCGCCGGAGCCCATCATGGAGCCGACCTTGGTCAGCTCGTCGTAGTCGACTTTCAGATCCAGCATCTCCGCGGGGATGCAGCCGCCGGAGGGGCCTCCGGTCTGCACCGCCTTGAACTTCTTGCCGCCGGGCACCCCTCCGCCGATCTCGTAGATGATCTCCTGCAGGGAGATGCCCATGGGCACCTCCACCAGGCCGGTGTTGTTGATCTTGCCCACCAGGGAGAAGATCTTGGTCCCCTTGGATCCCTCCGTGCCGATGCCGCTGAACCACTCCGCCCCTTTGCTGATGATCAGGGGGATGTTGGCCCAGGTCTCTACGTTGTTCAGGCAGCTCGGACGATCGTAGAGCCCGCGCTC
>CAZFMD010000253.1:0-4449 GCA_964520025.1 uncultured Spirochaetaceae bacterium | reverse complement strand
CGGAAGAAGCGCAGCATCGAATAGTCCAGATAGGCGGCTGCGGCCAGGGCGATGATACCTATAAGGGTCCCGGCAAAGACCAGCAGCAGGATGCCTGCGGCGGGAAGAGCGATCACGATCAGGAAGAGGACGATCATCCGCGGGTTCGAGGTTAACGTTATGGTATGTTTCATCGATCGGTCCTTCGCGTTGCAATAACGGTCATGGACCGGAGCAAATCTTTGTCGATCTGCCTCGGCATTTTCACAAACATAACCGGAAATCCTCTGAGGCTCAACACGGGGGAAGAGGAGACAGCCTGGTCTTTGGGGCGTGCTTGCCATAACCGGAAATGGATGGGATGATACCCGTGATCATTGCCAAGAGGAGTTGATTGTGGAGTTCATGGAGATCGTGGAGAATAATCGTTCGTATCGCCGCTTCGACCAGAAGCGTCGGTTGGAGCAAACCGAGCTGCTGGAGCTGGTGGATCTGGCTAGAAAAACGGCTTCCGCGGGAAATCGCCAACTGCTGAGGTACGTGATTTCCTGCTCGCCGGAAACCAACAGCCGGATCTTCGAAACCCTCGGTTGGGCGGCCTCCCTTCCCGACTGGCCCGGGCCGGAGGAGGCCGAACGCCCGACCGGCTATATTGTAATTGCTACCGACAGAGACAGCTGGGATTGGGCCCGGGTGGATCTGGGTATCGTCGCTCAGACAATCCTTCTGGGAGCGGCGGCTCGCGGGCTGGGGGGCTGCATGCTGGGTAATGTACGCAAGGAGCAGCTCAGGGAGATCCTGGAGCTGGAGGACAGCCTGGCGATCCAGCTGGTGATCGCCCTGGGCAAGCCGGTGGAAGAGGTGGTGCTCGAGGAGGCGGCTGAGGGTGATTCGCTCACCTACTACCGGACTGAGGACCGTGTACATCATGTGCCCAAGCGAAAACTGATTGATCTAGTGATTCGAGTCTACGACTGAGGGCTTTTGGCCGGGAGGGGGAATCAAGGCAACCCCGATTCCAGCCGCGGTGATCAGCAACCCGCCCACGATTTTGTTCACCGTCAGCGGTTCGTGGAAGTACAGTACCGCGATGAGTGCGGTGATCGGCAGGATCAGCATGGTCATGATCGAAGCGGTGGCCGTGGATAGCCTTCTGAAGGCCACGGTCACCATGATGTGGGCAAAGGCGGAGAGAAGGGCAATGGCCGCCAGCAGGATCCAGATCGTTGTCACGGTAAGGCGAGGTGTTGGGGTGAAGCGCCAGCTTTGATCCGGGATGAGAACGACACCTACACCGGACAGCACAACGGCGAAACTCATGAACAGAATCACGATGTTTGCGGGAGTGTCGGTTTTTCTCAGCTGGCGAAGTGCGCCCCGGGCAATGCCGCCGAGCAGGGCGGTGGCCAACCCCGTCGCGTGGCCCAGGGTAAAACCCTGAAAGCTGGGATTCACGATCAGGTACAAACCGGCCAGGGCAAAGGCCAGGGGCAGGAGGATCCATGGGGAGAAGCGTTCCTTGAACAGAAGGACGGCGAAGAGGATGGCGAATACCGGGTGGACGTACAGATAGAGGGTTGCGTTTAGAAGGCCGATCAGGTCGATGGTCCAGAAGAACAAGGTGATGGAGATCGCCCCGGACAAACATCGCATGAGCAGCAGAGGCCAGTTGTTGAAGCGTATCTTTTCCCTCCGGACGAGCATCCATATCAACAGGATGACGACCGTAAACAGGCTGCGGTAGAAGGTCTTGGTCCAGGAGCTGACCGATGGGCCGAGGTAGCGTACCAACGCCTGCATCACCGCCAGGGCGAGCACCGACAGCAGCATCGGCAGCTCGCCTCCGGGAGATTTTCGGGAGGGCAAATCGGACATAATCCTTACTGCGTGCTTTGAATCCGAGCGGCGATGCGGTTGGCCCTTTCGGTGAGCTCATCCTCGTCCACACCGACCAGCCTGCCCTGCTCCACAACGACCCTGCCGTTGATGATCGTATAGGCGGTCCGGTGGTCGACCCCGACGAACAGCAGGGCGGCCAGGGGATCGGCAAGCGCCCCGGCGTATTCGAGCTTGTGCACGTCGAACAACGCCAGGTCCGCACCCCAGCCCTCCTCGATCTTTCCGAGCTTGGAGAAGTTCAGGACCTTGGCGCCGCCAGCCGTGGCCAGAGTGAAAACCTGGGGTGCCGTGATGGCATCCGCGCCGTAACGGATTCGCTGCAAAAACAGGGCCTGGCGCATCTCCCCCAGGAAATCAGAAGCGTCGTTGGAAGCCGAGCCGTCCACGGCCAGGGATACGGTGATTCCCCGCTCCAGCATCTCCTTGACCCGAGCGATGCCGCTTCCCAGGCGCATGTTGGAGCAGGGGCAGTGGCACACCGCTGTTCCGCTTTGGCTCAAGAGATCCAGCTCCTCATCGGTGAAGAAGATGCCGTGGGCGTAGGAAACGTCCTGCCCGATGAACTCCCACTGCTCCATCAACTCCAGCGGCCGTTTGCCGTGGATGCGCAGGCAGTAGGCATCCTCATCCTGGGTTTCGGCCAGGTGGGTGTGCAGGCGCACTCCATGGGAGCGGGCCAGGCGCGCAGTCTCCACCATCAGCTCCTTGCTGACCGAGAAGGGGCTGCAGGGAGCCAGGACGACCCTGCGCATGGCCAGCGGATCCGGGTCGTGGTACCGCTCGATCACCCTCCGGCTGTCCGACAGGATCTGCTCCTCGGTCTGCACAACCGAGTCCGGGGGCAGCCCGCCGTCCTTCTTGCTCAGGCTCATCGAGCCCCGGGTGGGGGAGAAGCGCATGCCGATGCGGTCGGCCGCCTCGAACTGAAGACCCATCAGGTCGGCGGCGAAACCCCGGGGATAGAGGTAGTGGTGATCGGTGGTGCAGGTGCAACCGGTCTTGGCCAGCTCCCCCATGGCCGCCTGGGAAGAAACAGACACCGCCTCCTCGTCGATGTTCTTCCACACCTCGTAGAGGTACTGAAGCCAGGGAAACAGCTTGGCGTTCTGCACCGCCGGCAGGTTGCGGGTCAATACCTGGTAGAAGTGGTGGTGGGTGTTGACGAACCCGGGGACCACCACGCAGCGGGAGGCGTCGATAGTGGTCGCCGCCTCGTCGCCAGCGGTCCCGGCGGCGGATCCGTCCCCATCGCCGCCCTCTTGGTCTGCCGGCAGCTCGAGCTCCCTGCCGATGCGGCTGATCCTATTGTCCCGAATCAGGACATCCACACCCCGTAGGGCTTTGCAGCCCGGATCGCCCGGATCGGGGTACAGGGCGAAACAGTTTTTCAGCAGGATCATGAGCGTCTGGATCCTGTGGGACGATCTGTCGAGCCGGTGCGACCACTCGAGCCGGAATCATCAGCCGCGGCGCCCTTGCCGCGCAGGGCGCGCCAGACCTTCTCCGGCGTTATGGGCAGGTCCCGGATACGCACCCCCACAGCGTCGTAGACGGCATTGGCGATGGCGGGAGCCGGCCCGTTGATGGCCACCTCTCCGATCGACTTGGCTCCGAAGGGCCCGGTGGGCTCCTGGCTGTCCACCAGGATGGTCTGCAGCTCGGGGATGTCCCGGGCCGTGAAGATCCGATAGTCCCAGAATCGCGGATTGGTCATACGGCCGTTTTCATCGTAGCGGTACTCTTCCCAGAGGGCATAGCTGAGGCCGTTGACCACCGCGCCCTCGATCTGGCCCTCGGCCAGAACCGGATTGATCGGTTGGCCGCAGTCCGCCGCACTGACGAACCGTACAACTTCCACCCGCCCTGTCTTGAGGTCCACGTCCACCTCGGCGAACTGGGCGATGAAGGGCGGGGGGGACTGCTGGCAGGTGTAGGAGGCCTGGGCCTGGATCTGGTACTGGTCCCGGTTGTAGGTGGCGCTGGTGGCCACCTCCTCGAAGCTGATGCTCTTCTTGCCTGTTTTGTCGCAGACCCTTTCGGCTTCCAGGTGAAGGTCTTGCGTCTTTGTTTCCAGCAGCTGCCCCGCAGTGGCCAGGATCTGATCTGCGATCTTCTCGGCGCAGGCTTTGACCGCCTGGCCGGACACGTAGGTGGTGGAGGAGGCGTAGGCGCCCACGTCGAAGGGGGTAATATCGGTGTCTGAGGAGAGCACGATGATCTTTTCGATCGGAACCTGAATCACCTCCGCGGCGATCTGGGCCAGGATCGTATCCGATCCGGTGCCGATGTCGGTGGCACCCACGTAGAGGGTGAGAGAGCCGTCCTCGTTCATCTTCATCGAGGCCGCCCCCATGTCGACCAGGGGGATGCCGGAGCCCTGCATGGCCACGGCCAGACCCATGCCCTTGACCTTGTCCGGCTCGACTCGGATCCGTCTGTCCCGCTTATCCGACCAGCCGATCGCCCGGGCGCCCTGGTCCAGGCATTCACTCAGGCCGCAGGACTGGATCACCTGGCTCACCCCCTCTTTGCCCTCTCCCAGGGCTTCGAACACCGCGGAGGTCTCCCCGG
>CAZFMD010000252.1:0-4510 GCA_964520025.1 uncultured Spirochaetaceae bacterium | reverse complement strand
AGAGACCAGGTTCCCGAGCTGATGTAGGCGTAGCTGCTGTTCCCCGGTGCCGGTACCGCGGCCACGGCACTGGCGGTATCGTGGCTGGCCGAGGCGATAACCGGCAGATCCGAAGGTGCGCCGATCTCCTCGGCCACATGGGGCAGCAGGGCACCGAGCTTGGTTCCGGAGGCCACGATCTGCCCGAACCACTCCCGCCTGAAACCCAGAGCGTCGATGATCCGCCAGGACCAATCGCTGCTGCGAGGATTGTACAGCTGGGTGGTGGTCGCATGAGAGTACTCAGTGCAGGTTTTTCCGGTGAGCCAGTAGTGGAACAGATTCGGCAGGCTCAGCAGGGTGCGGGCCTGGGTTACCATCTGCGGCTTGGCTTTGCAGTGGGCGTACAGCTGGTGGATCGTGTTGATCTGCATGTGCTGGATTCCGGTTTCCTCGTAGATCTCCCGCTTGGAAATGATAGAGAACACCTGCTGCGGGATGTCATCGGTGCGCGGATCCCGATAGTGGTAGACCCCGCCGATCAGGTCTCCCTCACGGTCCAGCAGGGCATAATCCACCCCCCAGCTGTCCAATCCGATACTTCTTATCCGGCCCGGATAAGCCGTGAAGGCCGCTTTCAACCCTCTCTTGATCTCCGTGTAGATGCCCAGCACATCCCAATAGATGCTGTTGCCGATCCGGACGGGCCGGTTCTCGAAACGATAGACCTCCTGGATCTCGCTTACATCCCCGACTACGATCCGGCCGCTTTCAGCACCCAGATCCACCGCAGCGTATTTTTCCATACCGATTCGCCTGTCCTCCGCTTTAGTTCAACGGATCCGTGGTTCCAACGGCATCATACTCGTGCCATTGGAAATTGTCCAGGACAACCAGGGAATCGTAGATCCCATCCCCCTCATCGTGGATCGAGAAGGTCAGAAAGAACCGCTGCCCCCCGGTGATCGGCCAGCTGGTACGCAGCCACCCGGTCGAGCCGTGAGCGTCGAAACCGGTGCCGGTGTTGGGAATCGGGTGGAAGGGATTCTGGAAGTAGTTGTTGTCCACCTCGATCGAATTGCTGTTGGCATCGAAGGCGATATTGGTGGGCTGTCCATTGTTTGTCGAGGGCGCCTCCAGCACGGCGTAGAAGGTGTCATTGAAGTTCTGCTTGACGTACTCGGGGTACTCGGAGGAGAAAAAGTTGAAATCAAAGGAGAAACTCCTGGCCCATTGGGGGGCGGTGAGCTCCAGGCGTACCTTGTGCAGATCGTACACCCTCTGCCGCCTTGCCGAAAGACGCCGAGTTCCCATGTACGCCGGTGCCGGATCGGGGTAAGTGCGCCCGCTCAACTCTCCACCCCCGGCCGGAGAGGGGTTCTCCACGGGTCCGGAGCTCAGCAGCAGAAACTGGTAGCCCTCCAGGGGTACCAGACGCCGGGAAGCGAGCAGCCGGGCGCGAGCGGCCACCGCCTGCTCCGCACGGTCGCCCAGAACCTCAACCGAGCGCACCGAAGTCCTGTCCAAACCGAGCACTGCGTCGGGGCTGTTCTCCTGTCCGTCCCGGCTGCCCGGAAACTTCTCGCCGTAGCGAAGGGTTTCGCCGTACAGCTCCAGAAGGGTGAGAATCTCCTCCAGCTCCGGATCCGCCAACGTGCTGTTTATCCGGGCGATCTCCCGGGCCGCCTCCTCGTATTTTTCCAGGTTCTCCCGCTTGTACACGTCCAGGGGCATCTGGATGGATTTGAGCATCTCCGCGTAGGCCACCAGGGCATCCCCCTTCAAGATCTGAAACGGCGGCTCTCCGGCCGGGGCGAGCATCTCGGCCACCGTGGAGTTCACGGTCAGTCGATCCCGGCGGCCGCCGATCGGGGCATACTCGACTTCGAACTCGAACTCCTGTGAGCGTAGCTGCGACAGGGGTTGTTCCGCGGACAGCTTCAGGTGATAGATCATCTGGTCGTTGGGGGACAGATACTGGGGCACGATATCCTCCGCCCTGGCCGAAACCTGCTCACCGTGGAACTCCTCCATCTTCCAGCCGGGAGGCATCACCATCTTGAGGCGAACATCCTTCACGGCCAGATCGAAGGAGGCGATAAAGACATCCTCTTCCAGAATTCTCTGAATTTCGGTCTCCGAGTCGACGAACAGGTAGGCGCCCCGTCCCCTGTCGGTGACCGTATTCATCAGCTGATCATTGAAGCCCTCCCCCACGCCGATGCCGGCCAGGTAGATGCCCTGTCGATCCGAGTCCCGGGCGTGCTCAGCGATAGTGTCCGCGGCCAGCTGGCCGGCATTGGCCGCTCCATCACTTACGAGCACAACCCTGTTCAGGGCGCGGGTGTCGTAGTTGCCGCCGGCCGTCTTGTAGGCCGCGGCGATTCCGGTTTCCAGATCGGTTACGTCCCCGGCCCGGATCGAACCGAGTATCTCCCCTAGGCGTTGCACAGACAGCTGTCCCACCGGCTCTGCGCTGAAGATGACCTGGGCCCGGCGGTTGCAGGTGATCAGGGAGATGCGATCTTCCGGGCGCAGCCGGGACACGATCCCCAGGATCAACGCCCGAGACAGATCCAGAGGCTCCCCGGCCATGGATCCGGAGGTGTCCAGCAGGAAGGTGAGGTTGAAGGAGGGAAGATCCCCCAGGGAGCGCTCCTGCGCGCGTACGGCAACCTGAAGAGAATAGGCACCCTCCTCCAGAGCCCGCATTTGGGCAATAATCCCGACCGGCCGATCCTCCGGGGCCGGGTAGTCGAAGCGGTAGTAGTTGAGAAACTCATAGGTACGCACGATCGCAGGCTGCACGACACGCCGGCTGCGGATGACCTTGCGGACGATGACCGGGGAGGCGGTGGAGTTGGAATCATCCGCCGACAGGTAGCGTACCGTGGGCTGCCCAGCCGCCCGTTCCCGGGCCGCGGTTTCGGTCTGCGTTTCAGCCGGGCCTTCCGCTTCCGCCGGGGAAACGGTATCGGCCAGCTCATCGACCGCCTCCGCGACCTGTTCGGCTTCCAGCATGGCCGCCTCTTTCTTGGCCGCCGGGGCAGAGGCGGCGGCCGGGGCGACGGCCGGGGCGGGGGCAGCCTCTTCCTGAGGATAGCCCTGAGCCGGAACCTCGCTGGCCTCGTACCCCGCACAGGCGGCAAACAGTGCCGACAACGCGAGCAAACAGATCCCGATCCTCACAAGTCCTTTCACAACAACCTCCAATCCCTCTTTTATTCCTCAGGGGCCACAGTCCCCGGGCACAGCTGGAGCTTTTTAGAAAAACACTCTAAGACCTTCCTCCAATGCTATATCTTACCAGAACCTCCGTAGCGAGTCTCCTTGAACTTGAACATGGGCGGTCTTTTGCCCTATAGTCTCCATCGACACGGAAACCGAACAGATGAAAGTCAGAGATCACAGCAGGCTCCTGGAGGAGCTGACAGAAGAATACACGCGCCGTTTTCCGGAATCCAGCCGGCTTCACCAGAGGGCCAAGCAGAGTTTGATCGACGGCGGAAGCCACAGCCTACGCCTGATCGATCCTTTTCCGCCGCGGATCCGGCAAGCCCGGGGCCCGCGCATCACCGATGAGGATGGACACAGCATCCTGGATTTCTGGCAGGGTCACCACGCCAACATTCTGGGCCACAACCCGGCGGTCATCACGGAGGCGCTGCGGGATGCCTTCGCCGCCGGCCGGGGCCTGCAGACCGGATTCGTCGAGCAGCTGCAGAGCGAGACAGCGGAGATTCTCTGCCGGCAAACCGGAATGCAGCGGGTTCGTTTCACCACCAGCGGCTCCCTGGCAACGATGCATGCGATTCTCATGGCCCGGGCCTACACCGGCAGGAATCGGGTGATGAAAGTCGGCGGCGGCTGGCACGGCGCTCAGCCCCGGGGGCTGGAGGGAATCGAGCATCACAACGGCAAGAACCACTTCCAGTTCAGCGACACCAATGGGCGGCCCGTGGACATAGAGCAGGAGGTGGTCGTCACCCGCTTCAACGACACCCAGATGCTCTCCGATCACTTCCGGCGCTACGGATCGAAGCTGGCCTGTTTTATCCTGGAGCCTTTCATCGGTGCCGGAGGCGGGATTCCCGCCGAAGGAGAGTATCTGCAAACGGCCAGGAACCTAAGTGAAAAATACGGAACGATTCTGATCTTCGACGAGGTAATCGCGGGTTTCCGTTTTCACGCGGGGATTCTCGGCCAGCTGTACGGAGTACAGCCGGACCTGGTCACCCTGGCCAAGATCATCGGCGGCGGCATGCCCCTGGCCGCCGTGGCGGGCCGGCAGCAGATCCTGGAACAGGCAAGCCACACGGGGCACGTTCGCTTTTCCGGGGGCACCTACTCGGGCCACCCGGCCTGTCTGCTGGCTGCCAAGACCATGCTCAGCTATCTTACTGAGAACCAGAACAGCGTGTACCCGTACATCGGAGATCTGGCCGCTCGGATTCGGGAAACAGTAGAGAAAGCCTTTGCGAACGTGGGCATCTACGCCTGCTGCACCGGCACCGGAGGCGATACGCTGCCG
>CAZFMD010000251.1:0-4527 GCA_964520025.1 uncultured Spirochaetaceae bacterium | reverse complement strand
TCCAGCACCCGCCCTTGGATCCAATCTCTGTCCTTCTCATTCATATCTGAATCTCCGATCTCAACTGTTGAAAAAGAGTGCCATATCTTCTTCGTATTGAGTCAAGAATACGCGGAACTCCTTCCCGAAGTCAAACATACAGGTTCGATAAGACGCCACGTTGACAACCGTATCGTAGAAAAGATAACGTACTGTCCATGAAAACAGATGGAACGAATATGGAACGGGACGGTCTTCTCGAGGTGGCCCGCAGGATCTGCATCGCTGCCCGGACCGCTCCCAAGGCTAGAGGTACGGACGAGCTGGTAACCATGGTTCTCACGGGCTCGGAGAAAGACGAGATCGCCCAGGAGATGCAGCGCATCGGTGAGGAAACCGGGGTGGCTTTCTTCATACGGGATGCGAACTGCCTGCGCGCCGCCGGCGCGCTGGTGTTGTTAGGCACGAGGATCAAAACCCTGGGTATACCCAATTGCGGTTTCTGCGGCTTCAAAGACTGTGCGGAAAACGAAAAGAACAATGGAATCTGCGCCTTCAACACCGGGGACCTGGGAATCGCCATCGGATCGGCGGTGAGCGTGGCCGCGGACAACAGGGTGGACAACCGGGTCCTCTTCTCCGTCGGCCGGGCCGCACTGAATTTGAAAACCCTTGGACCGGAGGTCGGGATCGCCTACGGCATCCCCCTCAGTGTGGGCGGCAAGAACATCTTCTTCGATCGCAAATAGGATCGCGGGAAGGACTCGCTTACAGAAACCGAAAACCTCACTCCAGGGAAAACGCTGGACTTAACGAGCCCGGGATTTCACCAGGTACAGCACAGTCGCCCCCAGAAACAGGGCGTAGGAGGGGAGCTCCCTATAGGGGGGAATCTCTGCCAGGATCAGGACGGCGGTGAGGCTGGCTACAACCGGCTCGGTCAGGGTGAAGAAGGAAATGGTCAGAGGGCTGAGATAGCGCACCCCGTAGTTGTTCGAGGTATGGCCGATCAGGGTGGGAAACAGCGCCAATGCCAGCAGGGCCAGCACCGAACCCAGGTCTGTCACATCGACCCGGCCCAGGGCGCCCCCTGCCAGGGCGAAGGGAAGGGTCAGTAGCCCTCCCCAAAGATAGATCACGTGGATGTACAACAGATGGGGTAAGCCTCCGGACACCCGCCGGGATACCAGAAGGTAGACCACGAACAGCAGGGTTGACAGAAGACAGAGCAGATCCCCGGTCTGCCCCAGCCGACCGCCTCCGGAGGCGAACAGCCAGTAGGCTCCGCCCAGCACCATGGTCAGGGAAATGTAGGTGTACACGGGTATCCGTTTCTTGTAGAGGAAACGTTCAAAGAGGGCGAAGAACAGGGGATTGATCGAGAAGATAAACGTTGCGCTGGCCACGTAGGTCCGTTTCAATCCTATGATAAAGGCCTGAAAGTGAAGCCCCAGTAGAAGTCCCGGTATCAGAAGCAGGAGAAAACCGGGGACTCCCCTCTCCCGGAAAAGATCCCTCAACTGTCCCAGACAAAACGGCGCCACCGCCAGGCCGGCCAGGATCATGCGGAAAGAGGCGATCACCGCAGGCGGAAAACCGCACAGCTTGACCAGAACTCCGGCGAAGCCGAAGCTCACCACTCCAACAGAGAGAAAGAGCAGGGCAATTCTTCGCTGTCGGTGAAGGGAGCGCTCGGGCATCGTGCAGAACAGTGTAATCGAAACACCACCTGTCTGAATACCTTAGATAGATCCGGGCTTTGCCGGGCTGGATGGGAAACCCACCTTGACACCCGCCCAAAAATGGGGACTATACTACAGATCTTGCATTGATCGTTATATCGGGGCTGAAATCGTATCGGGAATGCCATATTCTTCAGCCGCTACCACAGACAGGGAAGGAGTGTGCAAATGAAAATGTATTACGAGCAGGAAATCAATCAACAGTGGATCCAGGGCAAGAAAGTGGCGGTGATCGGCTACGGCAGTCAGGGCTTCGCCCATTCCAACAACCTGCGGGACTCCGGAGTGGAGGTCTGCGTAGGGCTGCGCAAAGACAGCGCCTCTGTGAAAAAGGCCAAAGAGGCGGGTTTGAAAGTCATGACCGGGGCGCAGGCCTCCGAATGGGCGGATGTGATCATGCTCCTGGTGCCGGATCACCTGCAGGCTCAGGTGTATGAGAGCGATATCGCCCCATCACTGAAAGCCGGGAAGACCCTGATGTTTGCCCACGGATTCAACATTCATTTTGAACAGATCAAACCGCCGGCTGATGTAGACGTATCCATGGTGGCCCCCAAGGGCCCGGGACACACGGTGCGCCGTCAGTACGAACTGGGCTACGGTGTGCCCTGCCTGATCGCCATCGGCCAGGATGCAAGCGGCAAGGCCCGGGAAACCGCCCTGGGATACGCGGCGGCCATCGGAGGAGCCAAAGCCGGGGTGATCGAAACCACCTTCAAGGAAGAGACCGAGACCGACCTGTTCGGGGAGCAGGCGGTGCTCTGCGGCGGGGTTACGCACCTGATGCAGGCAGGATTCGAGACCCTGGTTGAGGCCGGTTATGCTCCCGAGATGGCCTATTTCGAGTGCATCCATGAAATGAAACTGATCGTGGATCTGATCTACGAGGGCGGAATGTCACTGATGCGCTACAGCGTTTCCGATACCGCAGAGTACGGGGATTACTTCTCCGGTCCCCGCATCATCACCCCTGCGGTCAAGGAACAGATGAAGCGGCTGCTGACCGCGATCCAGGACGGCGGCTTTGCCAAGAACTGGATCGGAGAGAACAAGAGCGGCCGGGCAAAGTTCCTGGCCATGCGTAAGGAGCATGCGGCCCATCAGATGGAAGAGGTGGGGGAAAAGCTTCGTTCCATGATGCCCTGGATCGCTAAAAACCGTCTGGTGGACCGGGACAAGAACTAGCGCTCGCTTCGAGTCGCAGTCTCAGTTTTCCAGGATCGTGATCTCCACCCGCCGGTTCTGACGACGGCCCTGCTCGGTATTGTTCTCAGACAGCGGCTCACGATGACCCATACCCCGGGTGGTGACCTGGATCGCCCTTAAAGCCCCCTGGGACAAAAGGTAATCCGCCACGGCCTGGGCTCTGTACTCGGACAGGCGCTGGTGGTCGCTCTCCGTGTAGCCGGGGACCCGGGCGGTGTGCCCGGTTATCAGAACATCCCTTTCCGGATAACCCTTTAGTATATCGCCGATCTGTCGCAGCTTGGCCCGTTCCGATTCACGCAAGGCCGCCGAGTTGGCCTCGAACTGGATGTTCTGTAGATTGAGGGTGACCCCCTCTTCCTCGGCAGTGACAGTGGTGTCCTCCACCCCACGTTCTTCAAGCTCTCTGGCGATATCCTCGGCAACCTTCTCTCGGTCCAGCACCTCGGATTCCAGCAGCAATCCCTCGGCGCTGCCGATATACTCCACTGTCTGCCCGTCGGAGAGATAGAAAACAAAATCGAACTGCTCGTTGTACGAGTGAGGTTTGCCCACCTGGTTGTCCCAGTAGTAGGTCTGCTCCGACCTTCCCTCGATCAGCACCGGCACCTGAGCCCGGCGCCCGACCAGGCCCTCCAGCTTGTGCTGCACCTCGTATTGAATCGAGATCACCTCCAGTTTTTTCCCGTCCCGCCGCTCCGAGCCGACGTAGGTGTAGCGCACGGCCATGGGAAAACGCACCGGTTTTTCGATGGCAAAGCTGCGGCGCAGGTCGTGGGCCTCCTCTCCGGGAGCATTCCAGCTGCTACCGGGAGTGACCTCCTCTTGGGGGAAGGTCGGGACATGGCGGACCACGGGCATGAAGTAAGCCTCGCCGATGTCGTAGCGGCCGACCTCATCCCGCCAAAACAGGGATTCATACTCCTCGACCAGGGAAAATGAGGTCTGTACGCCATAGGAGCGCTCGGAGGTTATAAAAGTAGCGGAGAGCAGTCCCGATTTCTTTCGAATCGCCAGGGTGTCCACCGCCACCTTGTTCAAGATATTGGCCTGGTGGGATCGAACTCCGTTTACATAGACCTCCTCATTCACCTCCGTAATCAGTCTGTATTTCTCATCTTTCTCGTACTTGAAGCGCAGAGTTTCCGCCGCCAGCGAACTGAGGGGAAGGGCCAACACCAATACAAGAATTAGTCCTCTTCGCATAATCTTCTCCCATGAGCTGGAATCACTACCTTCATCATCGGCAACCTCGCGTAGTTTTCCACGCTCATTGACAAACCTATCACAACTATTATACTGTACTTGAAATTCTACTATCGTTCTTTGGAAAAAACATTATGGCACTAACGAAAGGAAAAAAAACTTTCGGGAGTGCGGAGGCGTGGACATTATTTCGGGAAGCCGGGTATGCCAAACCAACCCATCTGCAGCAGCGACTGATTCCCATCATACTAAAAGGAAAAGACGTCGCGGTAGAGGCAGAGGGAGATTCAGGTAAGACTGCCGCTTTCATCCTGCCCCTCTCTGTTAGGCTCAAACGGGGGAAAGCGGGGATAAAGGCGATAGTGCTTACCTCCTCCACCGAAAACTCGCACAA
>CAZFMD010000250.1:0-4533 GCA_964520025.1 uncultured Spirochaetaceae bacterium | reverse complement strand
CCGCATCCAGAGGGACCGACCAATACGACAAACTCTTTGTCGTTGACCGTGATGTTGGCGTTATCCACCGCCAACACGCCCCCTTCATAGATCTTTTTGACGTTTTTCAGCTCAACAGTAGCCATAAACGTACCTCCATTAAAAGGTTTATCTTATCGAGTTATAGACTACTTCATCATGAAGGACGCTGTCAAGAAGTGGGCATTGCCGTCCGCAACCGTCTCGTTACCTGGAGGCGATCAGAACCGGATCTGTTCAGGGCGATCGGAACTCCATAAGGCGCTGGGACAACAACTCTTCGTCGGCTCTGCCGGTTACATAGCTCACCAGCCAGGGAACAACGATCTGTTCTTTTTGTTCACCCCAATTAACCGGCACAGCCTTGGAGAAGACGAGCATCTGTTCCGGTGGAATCCGTCCCAGCAGCTGCCTGTACACACGAGGAAACTCCCTCTCATTCACGATTCGCAGGGAGGAAAAACCACCGGCAATGCCGAAGGTATCAAGGCGTTTCTCCTGGTTGATTTCGAGCAGCCTTGCTTGAGTTTCCGGCTGGAACATCCAGGAAAGGAACAGACGGGCCCCTCTGCGATTTCTCGTTCCCTTGGGGATTCCGAAGTAAAGCACCTCTTCGGCCGCTGGGATACGACTTTCGGCCCCCAGCCAACGAAAATCCACCTCTTCGGCCTGGTCCTCCACATTTCGAAACAGGGAAGAGGAATCGGTCAGATAAAAAAGAATCCGCCCGGAATCGAGCAACTTCGGCATGGGCTCATACAGATACGTACGCTGAAACTGGCCGTCCTGTTCGAAGCCCAGATTGGTCTCCGTTACCCAGCTTGCACAGAACTCCCTCATATCCTGCAATCGAGCCGAGTTCCAGTGAACAGTGCCTTCGGGGGTTTCACGAAACTGCGTCCCGAAGATTTCCGCCGCGCTGTAGAGGAACTCAGGTTGCCAGAGAGGTGAGAAACCCATGCGCACCAGTCGATCCCGCACGCTCTGGTTGAAAGCGGCGCCCCTCTCCCTCACATACTCCAGGGATACCATCAACTTCGGGACATCCGCAGCCACTGCATCTGTAGGGAATACGACAGCCGGCATGTTGAAGGAAAGAGGCAACAACTCCTGTTTTCCTTCCCACATCCCCGTATTCAACAGGCCCGCGTAGAAATCCTCCCGTTTCAGGTACTCTCGATTGAACAGACTGTCCAGGGATTCGAAGTTTCGGCGAGCGGCGCTGCCGTTCAGCCAAGGGCCCAGGATCAGGTCGGCATCCCTGCTCCTTCGCATAACACTTTCGGCAGGGTTGACTCTGTAGCAAAGGATCACCCGATAGTCTTCGGTCAGGGTATTGAAGTACTCCACATACGCGGCCATCTCCGGGCGGTTCGTGCAGAGGGTTACAACCCGGGGCTGGAACAGGCTGCAGCCGGAGAACAACAGCAACATGAGGAGAAGAGATAGTCCCAGTGTAAGGCGCCGCCTCGTTGGTTCCTGTTTCATCGCTGCCACATTATGGAAGTGCAACCCCCTTGTCAATCCCGTCTCCGGTTGTACCCATCCGAGCGAACCCTGGAGCGAGGACATCGCAACGATTTTGCGATATCATATCCCCATGGGCAAGGCGAGAAAACCATTCTTCAGCTATGCCACCTATCTAAAGCAGAAGTACGGACAGGCGGTGTATCGGGTGTCGGTGGACGGGGGCTTCTCGTGTCCGAACCGCGGCCCGGACAGAAGCCACCCGGGCTGCCTGTACTGCGACGAACGGGGGTCTCGGGCTCCCTATCTGGATCATGGCGGCGCAGTCTCGGGGCAAAACAGCAGTTCAGGAAACAGAGACTGGCGGCAGGAGCTGCACGCACAGATCGATACGGGGCGCCGATTTCTGCACAGCCGCTATGGAGCCGATCTGTACATCCTCTACTTCCAGGCCTTCTCCGGCACCTACGCCCCGGTGGATCGACTTCGAACAATTTACGACTTCGCCCTGAGCTGTGCCCCGTTCCGGGGGCTTGCTGTTTCCACCCGTCCGGATTGTATCGATCCGCCCCGAGCCCAGCTGCTGGCCTCCTACAGGAAGGAGGACTTCGAAGTCTGGGTGGAATTGGGACTGCAGTCGGCAAACGATCAGAGCCTGCGCCGGATCAACAGAGGGCACACCGTCGAGGAGTTCGATAGAGCCTTTGGGATCTGCAGAGGCTTGGGGCTGAAGTTGACCGTGCACCTGATATTCGGACTTCCCGGCGAGGGAATCGATGAGATCCTGAGAACAATCGAGTACGTGGCCGGCCTGAACCCGGAGGGCGTGAAAATACACAATCTCCACATTCCCACAGGCTGCCCCCTGTACTCCGAATATCTCAGCGGAGAACTGAGCGTTCCCTGCGCAGACCGACACATGGACTACACGATCCAGGCCCTGGAACGGCTTCCGGAGGAATCGGTAATCATGCGCCTGACCTGCGACACCCCCGAAGCGCTGTTGGCCGCGCCCCGGCGGTTCCCGCCCAAGGCGCGTTTTCTCTCCCGGCTGCGGAAGGAGATGGAGCGCAGGAGCACGTGGCAGGGTCGGCTGAACGCCGATTCTGCGCCGCAGGGCGTCAACACATCTGCGAGGCAACCCTCATGATGGTAGTGTACAGTTCTTCCAGCTTCTCCACCTCCACACTGGAATAGGCCACCCGCAGGTAACGATCCTGGATCGAAATGGTGCCGATGCCCTCCTCTTTCAGCAGCCGCTGCCGTAGCCGCTCCGCACCTACACCTGCGGCATCAAAGGAGAGGAAATACCCGGAGTTGAAGGGAAGAACCCGCAGCGGGCCTTTCAGCGAATCGAGAATCTCCCGAGAGCGCTGATAGCGCTGCCGGAGTATGGCAAACACCCTCTGTTTCTCTTCTGCGTAGATCGGACTGCGCATCGCCTCCAGCAGCAGACTCTGGCTGAGCGTGCTGGAACTGGAAACCGAGCTGCGCACCGCACCCAGTACCTTCTGAGTCAAGGCCTGAAAGACCGCTTCATCGCTCCCCAGCCCGGGGGAGGCAAATGTCAAAAACCCGAGGCGGAAACCCCAAACCAGGTTCTCCTTGGTGGCGCCGTCCACCTTCACGGCCAGAATATTTTCGTGAAGATCCGAGGCTTCGGCAAATATGGATTGGGGATAGATGTCCGGCTCGTAGAACAGTCCGAAGTAGGCATCGTCACAGATCAACAGCACCCGGATCCCGGAGCTCCCCGCCTGGGCCAACAGCTCAAGGAGCCGGGTCGCTTGCTCCGTGTTCGGAGAGTACCCCGTCGGATTGTTGGGGAAGTTTAAAAGAAGGATCGCCTTTCGGTCCACAGAGGCGAGCAGATTGGCCAGTGCTTCCAGGTTGAGGGTCCCCTCCTCGCTGAAGAAGGGGAAGGTCTGAATCCGCGCTTCCATCCGGTCTGCGAAGATCAGGCGGTAGTTGCCCCAAAACAGGTCGGGAAGGATCACCATATCTCCCGGCTCCACAAACAGATCCGCAAGTGCGGTCAGCCCGTGTGTCAGACCGCTGACCACGGCGGGGAGAGTGGTTTTCCTGCCCTTCAGGGAGGGATTCTTCTCGACCATTTCCCGCAGCCACATGGAGCGCAATTCAGGAAGACCGGCGGTGGGGGCGTAGGAGAAGATCTGCGCGGGCTCCAGCTGCGGGATATGGGCTCTTATGGGTGAGAGAAACAGCGGCTGCCCGCCCTGGGTGGCTATTCCGGCGGTGGCATTGAGCCTGTGAGCGTGCTTCTTGGCTTCTGCGGATTGCGCCACGATTCCGCGGGGAAAGTACATGCGTCTGCCCCTGGCCGAAAGCAGCCCTCCCGCTATCGTGTCCTCCAGAGTATCGTTCAGTTGACCGGCTATCTCATTCATGCTCCAGATAGTAAGGACCCGGGGTTGCCCCTGTCAATGCCGCGAGGTGTTAAAAACCCCGCAGCTGAGTTCTACGCGCCAATAAAATGCCGATAGGATGCCTGCACCCGATCCATACATGCCGACACGCGCTGTAGAAACTGCGGAGCCCCGGTCCCCGCTCCCAGCATCCTGCGGGACAACGCTTGAAGCTCTTGGGGATCCCTAGGCAGGGTGTGGGTCTGCCGGTCCTCGAAGATCTGCAGATAGTGTTCTATCCTGCGCAGGAACAGATAGTCCCGACGCAGATTTTCGGCTTCCAAAACTGTTAGGATCCCCTGCTCTCTCAGGGCAGACAGAGCCGTCAGGGTATTCCCGCTTAAAACCGCCTCTCCCGCCGCGGCGTGGATGAGTTGCAGCCCCTGTACCAGAAACTCCACGTCCCGGATACCCCCTCCGCCCAGCTTGATATTGCGGCCCGATTCGATACCCTGGGTCAGCCTATCCTGGGTCGTCTTTCGCATCTTTTCCACGGAGGCAACGACCTCACCAGGGGCGCGGGGCTGGAGGAAGAAAGCTCGACATTCGCAGAGGAAGGCCTGTCCCACCCGCTGATTGCCGGCAACAGGCCGAGCCTTGAGCAGAGCCTGAAGCTCCCATA
>CAZFMD010000249.1:2739-4564 GCA_964520025.1 uncultured Spirochaetaceae bacterium | reverse complement strand
AGCCCTTCCCGATGGGTTCGCTCATATCCGTGGGAAGCCGACACACCCGGCCCGATCAGGCCGTGGGTTATATCATAGCCGGCTCTGAGGCTGGCTTCGACATCTGATCCGTAGAAAGGATATATATCGACCGCATAAGAGGCGCCCGACTCTTTCGCAGCCGAGATCAGATTGCTCGTAACCGCATAATCATAGGGCCCGCCGGAATCCTTCGCGCAAATCGAGACCTTGTGTTCGTTGGTAGTAAGATCATCGCCAACCGCGCCCATATCGACTGCAATTATCTCCTCGACTTCATCCGGGACGCCGGCGGAGCCGCCGTGGCCGACCTCTTCATAGGTGGTAAAGAGGAGGTATACCTTCCGTCCGGGGTTCAGACGGCCGGAGGAAACCAGTGTAGCCAGCGTTACCAGTACCGCTGCACTCGCCTTGTCGTCGAGATGACGGCTCTTGATAAAGCCTGTCTCGGTGACTGTTGTCCTGGGGTCCAGGGAGATGAAATCTCCCGCGGCGACCCCGAGATTCTCGAGGTCTTCCTTCTTCTCGGCGACCACATCGAGCACCACTTCCATCGTTTCGTCGTCGAATTTCATTTCGGGAAGTTTTTTGTTTACGTGAGCCGCCGGATTGACCGGCTGAAAGGTCCCGGTAAAACATCCGCCTTCCCGGGTATGCAAGACGCAGGTCTCGGTGGCGAGGTAAATTTCGGGGTAATCACCGATCCGGGTATACCTGACACGGGCGTTGGCTTTGAGGGACCGGACCATGGCACCAAGGGTATCCACATGAGCGGCGAGAAGAAGGGGACTGCCTGCGCCGCCGAGGTCGCATAATACAGACCGTTTCCGTGTCTGCCGGACTTTCAGGTCAAGAGCGCCGAGAGTGTTGACGAGGTACTTCTCCACCTCCGCCGTAAAACCTGAGGGACTTGGCGTGCCGCACAACTCGACAAGGCGATCGACGCAGTACGTTATATCGGTTTCTTTTATCATACCAGCAGTATATACGAGGTTATGATGTTTCTGAAACCGGAAGGATGCACTTGTTTTTATTGTTTAAATGCTTCGGGTTGTTGTTTTACTACGGCCGTTCCGATTCTGTAGGATTATCTAACTCCCGTCTGATTCAAATCCGCATGGAATGTCCAGCGGAATCATCGAAATCATCATTTCACCTGTTCGGCGTAGCTGTTCCAGTGCTGTGTTGACCGCACCTGACCGGTATCATCGTCGAACATCACCAGGTTCTGCAGCCCGTGAACCTTGAAACGCAGTTCCTTGTCGAGGACCGCGCACATGAAGCCGAGAGGCTCGTCCGGGCCAGCCACAAGACGGTGAACTTCGTCGCTTTCCACGAAGACGGCGTCTCCCATCCCGATTCGGTGCACCTCTTCTCCCAGCTGCACGGTGCCGCTGCCGCGGAGGACCAGGACGGCGTGCTCGTAGTTGTGCTTCTCGAAGTTGCTGCACGCCCCCGGCTCGATTTCGAAGTATCGGATCTCCAAATTGTTCGAGTTGTCTTGCCGGCTGATGAACCTCTGCACCGTCACACCGGGGCGCGCTGCGCCGTAATTACCAACGGGAACCCCCTCCCAGGCCCATCCGCCGTCGGCGCCCTGAAATCTGTGAATCCTTCCCATGCATCGTCTCCCCTATTTGATATGGATCGGTGTACTTTGAGTATCACCATCTTTCAACCCGACTGTTCTGTCAAGCTGCAACGAGTAATTTCTATTTGTACGGGACAGCCACAGCCGCACTTTCAGCTCGAAGCGTCGCTTCTATCTGTTGACAGGGAAATTGCTATGGTAATACGGTCTATGTGC
>CAZFMD010000249.1:0-2639 GCA_964520025.1 uncultured Spirochaetaceae bacterium | reverse complement strand
AACGCACCGCCCTGCGGGAAACTCTGTTTCGAGAACCGACAATGGCCTTTCCCGGGA
The DNA here is from genome assembly GCA_964520025.1 of uncultured Spirochaetaceae bacterium. Lineage (GTDB taxonomy): Bacteria > Spirochaetota > Spirochaetia > SZUA-6 > DRHE01 > JAFGQJ01. The sequence goes on along the minus strand of CAZFMD010000249.1, from coordinate 2,582 downwards.
GCTATCTCAAGCTGAGGAGGAAAAAAGACGGCACCCTGGAACCTCAGCGCATCACCATCTGGGCGACCGAGGTGGAAGCGGGTCCTGTTACATCCCAGACAATATGATCCCGAATTCGTGAGCGATCCTGGCCGTCCGGCGGCAGGTTCAACTCGAAGCTGTCCCGAACCGCTTATAGATTCTCCTCCAAATAGCGCTGTTCATCCTCCCTGCTCCAGCGCTCCACCCTGGTGAGCGGGGCCGGCCGGATGTGCGGATATAGTATTACTTTGCCCTGTACCTCGTTTTTTTCTATCATCATCAGAACGTCAACCGCGTTTTCCAGGCTCCCCACGCCGGCCACATAATTGCCCGGATCGATCTCACCCCTTGCGATTGCGGAGAGTGTTTCCAGGTAGTCATGAGGATCACCCCCGGAGGAGCCCACCACCTTGATCTCATCGTAGTGGACCCGGATGTTGTCGAGTTCGAGAATGGAATCCCCCAGCTTCAGCCCGCCGAAGAGATTGGCCACCCCGCCGAAACCGAGCCAGGAGAGCGCTTCATTCTGAACGGCCCGGATGCCCACCGCCAGGATGATGTCGTCCGCCATTTTCCCCTCGGTGATGCGCCCAAGCTCCTTTTTGACCGTATCGGGATGGAGAGCATGCAGATTGATATCCATGTCCGCGGCTTTTGCTCCCAGCACTTTTTGTACCCAGTCGAGGTTTTCCTGAATCGGATCTACCGCAATCAGGTGCTTGGGCCTGAACCGCATGGCCAGCTCAACGTGGATCTTGCCCATGCTTCCCACACCGACGACGATGCAGGTGCCTCCTTTGAGTATGCCCAGCTTGGCATACCGGGGAGAATCAGGAGAATCCTTGAAGATATGAACATGCCGGGTCTGGGCGGAGACCACACAGGAGATCGGCTCCCCCATGGAAACCCCGAAGTAGGGTATACCTTCATCGGGCAGGGGAAGGAGGCACTTGCCCTCCAGAATCTCTTCCTGGATGAGGAAGTACTGGGCGAGCTGTCCGCCCAAGGTATACCCCACACCCATCTTCCGCATTCCCCGGCCGTTGTTGTGGTAGTGCTCCCTGTGGTTTATCGGGCTGCCCTCCACGGCAGGCTGCACTCCGTAGCGCTTCCCCTCTGTAAAGCGGTCTCTGAGATTCTCTCCCACTTTCACAAGGGTAAGGGAGCCCTCATCACCCAGGATCAGGGGCCATTTCGCCGGGTCCCATCCGTTGAGGTAGGTGTGGTCTGCCCCCTGTGCCAGGATTTTCAAGATGGAGGTGCATACCCCCGCCGCATCGACCCTGGCCAGAATCTGGTTCGGCCCCGGTTGCGGTACATCCACCTCGCGGACCGATACGTTTTCGAAGCCTTTGCCGCTCATCACCACCGCTTTCATTTTTTTGGGCACGGTTGCTGCAGCAGCGTCGGTTTTATACGAGCGGAGTTTCCGTGCATTGGATTTTCCAGACTGCTTGTTCTCCATTCCAAATATTACCTTCCATACGTTCCGTAAGATTTCGCCGTCTTGAACATCGTGATGATATTTTCCGGCGGAATATCGCTCTGCATATGATTGGCAGAGGTGAGGATGTAGGCGCCCCCTTTCCCGAACGTGTCGATACACCGTTTGACATCCGCTATTACGTCGTCTTTCGTGCCGGGAAGAGCCTTCTTCAGGTCCACCCCTCCCATGAAACTCATCCGGTCGCCGAACTCCTTCTTGACCGCCGGCCAATCCATCGCCTCCAGTGGCTCCAAAGGATTGAGGATGTCGATGCCGATATCAGCCAGGTTTCCTATGATCTTGGTTATGGCCCCGTCGGAATGAAAGGCGATGGGAAGATCCGGCTTGAATTCCTTGACGATCTTGGCGATGCGGGCCAGTTCCGGAAGAATCAGCTGCTCGAAGGAAGAGGGAGAGATCATCAGGTCCGAGGTTCCGCCGTAGTCATCTCCTGGAATCTCGAAAAAATCGACATCTCTTCCTATCTTATCGAGATATATTTCCTGGGTGCGTACAATGACATCGGTGCACTTCCTGATAATCGTCTTGCAAACTTCAGGCTCGGCGATCATATCCATGTAGAAATCTTCCCTGCCCCGCATGACCGAAGCCTGCTCGAAGGGACCGTAGGAGTTGACCGCCCGCGCGGCGATGGCTCTGTCCGGATATTGTTTCTTGAGATACTCGATCCTGTCTTGCATAAAATCAAAATCGAGATACTTCTCGGGATCGGGCCATGCGAAGGTCTGTACCTGTTCCATGGTGGCGCCCTTCAAGGGCGGATCGACCGAGGTGATATGGGGTCCGCTTCTCTGCCAGTTTACGCCCCAGGCGTCCCGGCAATCCGAGTCCATCCGCGCTCCCCCCAAATCGGTAAACCCTGACCAGATATAGCGCACGTCGGTATCCAGGATGTCCAATACCCGATCGTCGTAGTAATTCGAGTTCCTCGGCTTCTGCCGCCTGAATGGAGGCAGCGGTTCGCCCAGGCCGAGGTGCTCGAGCATGTTGAAATAGGTGTCGTCGTTCAACGTATAGTAACTGCCCCACAGGGCGACCGGCACCCGGTCCGGTT
>CAZFMD010000248.1:0-4575 GCA_964520025.1 uncultured Spirochaetaceae bacterium | reverse complement strand
CCGCCGATCCCTTGAGAAAATCCGAAAATCGGTTAGTATAACGATCGATCATGGAACAAGAACAGCGTTTCCGCGAAAAATATGAAAATCAGGTATTGCCCTTCTACCACAGCGGGCGTTTCGGCGAGTTTTCCGGAGTCGGGGGGCTGAAGATCAGCACGGTCGTTTTCCACAAGGAGGACAGCTCCGGGGCCCTGGTGATCCTGCCCGGTAAATCCGAAACCTACCTGAAGTACGCCGAGTTTTTCTACGACCTGCAGGATCTGCCCTTGAGCCTGTATGCCATGGATCATCGGGGCATGGGTTTCTCCGAACGGCCCCTACCGGACCGCCTGAAGATGCACGTGGAGCGTTTTGGGCAGTACGTCGAGGACCTTGCTACCTTCGTGGACACCGTGGTCAAGCCCGACGGGCACAAAAACCTCTATCTGTTCGGCCACTCCACCGGTGCCCTGATAGCCGCGCTGTACATGGAGCAGCATCCGGAAACATTTCGGGCCGGAGTGCTCTGTTCTCCCCTCTTCGACGTGGCAGTCGGCCCGGTTCCCGGTTTTGTTACCCGTACCCTGGCCCGCCTGCTGGATCGCCCCGGTCGGCAAGAGCAGTACGGTCCGGGGCAGCGGGATATCAAACGCCCGGATTTCCGGAACAACAATATCAGCAGCAGCTACCCCCGCTGGTCCTTGTGGGAGGAGCAGATCATCCCAAACACCGAAGCGATCCAGTTCGGCGGGGTAACCAATCACTGGCTTCGGGAAAGTCTGATGGCAGGACAGCGGGCCGTTCGGGAGGCGGGAAAGATCAAAGTGCCCCTTCTGTTACTCCAGGCCCGGCAGGACAGCATCGTCAAATTGGGCGCTCAAGATCGCTTCTGCCGCAGGGCTCCCGGCTGTACCAAGCTGCCTATCCAGGGGGCGAAACATGAGATCCTCATCGAGGAGGAGAAAACCCGCGCTGAGGCGATCGCCCGGATAAAGGGGTTTTTGGCGGGCCAGCTGAAACAGCCCTGAGAGATCCGCAGTCCCCGGATATCAGCCTCGACGCAGTAATCCCGGCATAGCTTGTCCAGCCCAACCGGCCGTGCTACTATGCTGAGCATGAATCAGGCCAAGTTCTTTCTCAACTTTTTAGACAGGACCTTCATCACCAAACTGCTGATCCTGGCTCTGCTGTACTCGCTGCTGCCCTTGGCCGAGATCTTTCTCATAATCTATCTGGGAGACTGGCTCGGGGGGCATTTCTTTACCCTGGCGTTGGCCGCTTTCACGGGATTGATGGGCATGCTCTTTGCCCTGCGGGGCTTTCAGAAAAACCTCGTCCTGCTCAAAGAAAAGATCAAGCAGGGCGTTTTCCCCACTGAGGAGTTCATTACCCTGACAGGGATTTTCGCCGCGGGAATCCTGCTGCTTACCCCCGGATTCATCACCGACCTGCTGGGCTTCCTGCTGTTCATCCCGGTGATCCGCAGCACCTTGGGCCGTTTCATCATCCGGATCACCCGGGCCAACTTCAAAGAGCTGTACGAGTACCTGAAACTATACGATTATTGACAGGACAGCGGCACAGGGGGAAAGTTCATTCGCTCACCGCTGCCGGCTGCACACCAAGACAGCCTGCGCTATCCTACCGTTTGAAGATCTTGGACAGCAGCACGATAAGCCAGAACCAGAAAATCGAGATTAGCGAGGATCCCTCTGCGGCCAGTCGACTTGCCTGCCGTTTGCCGGAAAACACCTCGAAGCAATCTCCCACCCAGACAGACACACCGGGGTTGAGTTCCCGCTTCTTCCGCAGAATCCACAGATCCCTGCCCGCGAGCCCGCTGCCGACCATCAAGAAGGACGGAGAGGCTTTCTTGATAGCGGTGAGAACCTGCTTCTCCGCAGGCTTGGCGAAGTAACCGGAGAAGCGACCCACCAGTCGCAGCTGCGGATAGGAATCCCGCAAGTTTCGTTCGGCCCGTTCTATATCCTCTTTGCGTGCTCCCAGCAGATACACGGTGCGGTTCAGTTGTTCGCTCAGAGACAGCATGCGGATGATAAAGGAAAACGGAGAATACACCGTCAGTTTGAGCTTGCGCAGCCAGCGGGTCGCCCGGGCTAAGCCCGGATGCACCGGCAGGATCAGGGAAGCCTCCCGCAACAGGCGGCGGAACTCGGGGTCACGACGACCCTTGAACAGGTTCTTCAAGTTCAGGAAAACGAGCTGATGCCGCTGGCCATCGGCCAGGAAAGCGGCGATGGCCTTTAGGGCCTGCGGCTCGTCAACACAATCCAGGGGTACGTCAAGAATGCGGATTCTATTGGTTGCTACGTTGGCGCCCACGCGTTCCTCTCATGCATCACGATTTGTATAGCCGCGATGGCGTACAACGCGGCGGTCTCCGTACGCAGCACCGTGTGCCCCACGGTGATGGGTACGAAGCTCTTGCTCCGGAGCAGCTCCACCTCTTCGACGGACAGCCCTCCCTCCGGACCAACCACCAGTGTAATGATTTTCACACTTTTGGAAAGACATCCGTGAAGCGTTTCGGCGCCCTCCCTGTCCTGGTGAAAAAACAGTCGAACCTCATCCTCCCGAGCCTCGCCCAACTGGTGGAGCAGAGCCTTCAGCTCCGCAGGAGCTTCGATCTCCGGCCAGCCGGTCGCACCGCTCTGCTGTACCGCCTGACGGGTGATCCGCCGCCAACGCGCCAGACGCTTCTCCGCCTCCTTGCCGTCTTTGATCTTCACCTGGCTGTAGCGGCTGTACACCGGTACGACCCGCTGCACCCCCGCCTCGATGGCCTGGCGCACGATCAGATCCATCTTGGTCGCTTTGGGAAGACACTGGATCAGGCGGATCGAATGCTGCTCGAACCCCGGAGCATCCGCTGCTTGTTCCAGGCTCAAGCGCAGGGAGGAGGAATCGATGTGCACGACCGTGCACAGCCAGCGCCCTCCCCCGCTGTCGCTGCCGGGGAAGCGATCCCCTACCTTGACCCTGCGTACCCGGGCCAGATAGTGATGGTCTTCACCGGTAAGATCGATGAACAGCCCGAAGGGTGGGTCTTGGGGGAGGATGAACACCCTCATGAACCGCTGAAGCTCGAAGACACCTGTACCTGGACCGAGCGTCGCCGGGGGCCATCGAACTCGCAAAAGTAGATCCCCTGCCAGGTTCCCAGGCTCAGCCTTCCGGCGTCCACGATCAGCTGAACCGCAGAGCCCATGAGGGAGGCTTTGATGTGGGCCGCGGAGTTTCCCTCCCGATGGGCGTAATGATCGTTAAAAGGAACGATCTTCTCCAGCTCCATGAGCATGTCCCGCACCACGCTGGGATCGGCATTCTCATTGATCGTCACCCCGGCGGTGGTGTGAGGCACGAACACTGTACAGAGCCCCTGAGAAACTCCGGCAGCCTGGACGACTTTACTTACCTCAGAGGTGATGTCAATGAATTGACAGCGGTCCTTGCTGGCCACCTGAAATCGGGAAGTCATGATCGACTGTTTAACTCCGTTGACTCCGTTATCTCCGATAGCTCCACATCAATCCCGCAGGTAGTTCACCGCCTCTTGTAGGACCAGGTCGAACTCCAAATCGTACACCGGGGGATTGTTGTTTGTGCGGTTGAGCTCATTGCGGACCAGGCGCCGGATGTAGCGGTCGTCCAGCTGGATCTCCCTGTCGGCCAGCTCCTGTTCGAAGGAATCGATATCCCGATCCGTGGGGTTCGGATACCGGCTCAAGAAATCCTTGATCAGCTCCTCTTCGAGAATGCGGGAAAGGGCCTGCTCATCCTCTTCAGTAAAATCCTCTGCTTCAATTAGTATATCCGGTGTAATTCCAACTTTGTCTACAACTTTTCCTAACGGAGTGTGGTACCTGGCGATGGTCATTTTAAAACCTGCATCTCCAAACCGTCTAACCCATTGCACCGAGCCCTTGCCGTAGGATTTCTCTCCCATAATCGTCGCCCTGCCGGTATCCTGCAGCGCTCCGGCCAGGATCTCCGAGGCGCTTGCCGAGCCGCCGTCGATCAGCACGACCATCGGCAGATCCGAGGGCACCATGGTATTGCGCGAAGAGGCATAAAACACGTGATTCTCCGAAGGTACCCGGGAGCGGGTGCTGACGATCGGCCCTTTGGAGAGAAAGAAATCCGACACATCAATTGCAGCAGCTAGAATTCCTCCCGTGTTATTTCGTAGATCGATGATCAGGGAATTGTAGCCGGCATCTTCGAACTGCTGGATAGCATCTTCCACCCGATCAGCGGTCAGTGGCGTGAACTGGATGATGCGTACATAGCCGATATCTTCGGGAATCACATCCTGGCGAACCGTGGGTACTTCGATTATATCCCGAACAACCCGCACGTCGAATCTCAGGGCTTTGCCGCGGACGATGGTCATGGTAACCGAGGAACCCGGCTCTCCCCTGAGAACGGACAGAACTTCATCGATGTTCAGGTCCACCACCGATTCTCCGTCCACCGCCACGATTATGTCTCCGGCATTGACTCCGGCACGGTAGGCCGGGGTGCCCTCGATCGGCGCTACCACCTCGACACCGCGGTCGATCTTGGAGATGA
>CAZFMD010000247.1:2324-4602 GCA_964520025.1 uncultured Spirochaetaceae bacterium | reverse complement strand
CCGTAGGGATCGCGCCCGTAGGGCCGGGAGAAGCCGGTGTCCTGGTTCAGAACTTCGGAATCGGGATGGACGGACTTCCATTCGCTCCAGCTCACCGTGTCGATGGACAGCTCTGTCAGCTCCCTGCCGGTAAGCTCGCCCACGATCGCTTTTCCGTCGATCTGGGTCCACCAGGTGTCGGTCTTGCGGTCATACATCACCAGGTTGGAGTTGTACAGCCTGCCGGTGGTGCCGAACTCAACGGCTTCTCCGTCCAGTTCCCGCAGGTAGGCGATGCCGGAGCCGCACAGGGGGCAGTAGGTGACCAGGATCGGATCTCCGGCGATGGTGTCGTTGACGATCTCGTGCCAGACCAGGATCTGCAGGGGATACACCCGCTTGACCCCTCTGTAGTCGATGGCCAAAACCAGCTCGTTGTCCTGGATCCACCGATCCGCCTCTGAAACGGATACGAACTCGGGATCGTCTATCGAAGGGATGCCGTCCTTGGGAGGGCCCCCGCTCAGGATCTTGCCGGGATCCACGATATACTTCCGCCCCTGGGAATCCACCTTGATCGAGGATGGATCATCCGCCGCAGATGTGGCTTGCTGCTCATCCAGCGTGTTGGATTGAGCGCAGCCGGCCAGGGCTGCAAGGGCCAGAATGCCGAGAATGAACGCTACTCTTTTCATCGCATTAGTCCTCCGTTCTGCCAATGTGATGCCTCATTGGGTTTTTATCTTACTTTTTCAGTCAAGATAGGCATCTGCTGCGGGCAGCCTGACAGCAGCCGTGGGGTTGATAGAGGAATTTCCCTCTGGTAGAATTATCTGCGGATGAAACAACGCAGCAATCAAGAGTGGCTGGACGCGCTGAAATCGCCCGGAGCCGAACAGGATCGGGCTTTGGCCGAGCTTCGGTCGCTCTTGGTCAGGGGTTTGAACTATGCCCTGCGGGGCTGGCGCCGTACCGCGGGCAGAGACTTCGAAGCCCTGGCCGAGGATTTCTGCCAGGAGGCCCTGCTGCGTATCCTCGATAATCTCGACAGTTTCGAAGGGCGCAGCCGCTTCACAACCTGGGCGCACAAGATCGCCGTGCGGGTTGCCCTGACCGAGCTGCGCCGCAAGCGCTGGCAGGATGTATCCCTGGACAAGCTGGTTGTCGAGGACGGGGCCGAGTCCACGATGAGCTCCGATGAAGCCGGCCCGGAAACAGAGGCGGAGCGTACGGACCTGATGGCCTGGATGAAGCGGATCATGATGGAGGAGCTGACCGACAAGCAGCGCAAGGCCATCACCGCGATCGCCATCGGGGGTATGCCCCTGGAAGAGGTGGCCCGTCGGATGGACACCAACCGGAACGCCCTGTACAAGGTGATTCACGACGGGCGGGTGCGGCTGAAACGCCGGCTGGCTCGGGAGGGAATGAACCCTCAGGATATCCTGGAGAGCATGGGATAGAGGTAAGATTTCGGATGAACGGTTCATCAAGAGGCAGGATGAAACTCGGAATGCTCTTCAAACTCATGTTTTCCCGCCGAGCTCGCCGGGCCATGAAACACATGGCACGGCTCAAGGGTATGATCACCATGGTCGACGCTACGGCGGAAATCGAGATCGCCTGCGAGGAGGCCCACCGGCTCCTGGATCTGTACGCTGACATGCTCCTGCGCGGGGAGGACCCGGGAGCCCTGCTGCCCCAGGTGAAGCATCACCTGGAGATGTGCATGGATTGCCGGGAGGAGTTTGAAATGCTGCTGTCCGCCCTGCGGGCTACCACGGGTTGAAAAAAAAGGGCCGCCCCGCTTTGCCGGCAGGGCGGCCCGTTGTTCTGTTTGATGAAATTTAGTTGCTCTTCACGTCGATCTTGCGAGGCTTGGCCTCGGGCGTCTTGGGAATAGTCACAACGAGCAGTCCATCCTTGAACTCCCCTTTGATCTTTTCCCGATCCGCATCTTTGGGCAGGACAAAGGTTCGAGCAAACTCCTGGTTGCAGCGTTCGCGAATCAGATATCCATTCTTCTTCTCTTCCCTGTTCTCCTCTTGCTTCGAAGAAAGGGTGAGAATGTTGTCCTCAACGTTCAGCTCGATGTCCTTGTCCGTGAGTCCGGGAAGCTCCGCTTCCATCAGGTACTCGTTCTCCGTCTCACGCACGTCCACCGCGGGAGTCCGGGATTTCCAAACGGGCGTATCGGTGAAGAAATCGTCCAGAAGTCCGTTCCAATCAAACAGATTGTTCGGTCGAGTGTATCGGATAAGTCCTCTCATCTTGAACCTCCTGTGGTTTTTTCTCAACA
>CAZFMD010000247.1:0-2224 GCA_964520025.1 uncultured Spirochaetaceae bacterium | reverse complement strand
CACGGAGCGTTCCAACTCATCCGCGGCACGATCTTCCCCCAGGGTCTGGAGCATCATGTGCACGGCCAGGATGGCGGCCACGGGATTGATGATCCCCTGTCCGGTGTACTTGGGGGCCGAGCCGCCGATCGGCTCGAACATCGACACGCCCTGGGGATTGATATTGGCTCCGGCGGCCGCCCCCATACCGCCCTGGATCATGGCGCCCAGGTCGGTGATGATATCTCCGAACATGTTCGTGGTCACGATGACGTCGAACCACTCGGGATTCTTGACCATCCACATGGTGATCGCATCCACGTGGGCGTAGTCGGCCTGGATGTCCGGATACTCTTCGGCCACCTCGGTGAAGGCGCGCATCCACAGATCGTGGGCGTAGGTCAGAACGTTGGTCTTGGCGCAGAGGGTGAGTTTCTTGGCCTTGTTTCGTTTACGGGTGTACTCGAAGGCGTAGCGGATGCAGCGCTCCACACCCTTGCGGGTGTTGATCATCTCCTGGATGGCGACCTCATCGGGGGTGCCCTTTTTCAGGAAACCGCCGATGCCGGCGTACAGGCCTTCGGTGTTCTCCCGCACGACCACGAAGTCGATCTGTTCGGGTCCCTTGTTGGCCAGAGGAGTCTCCACGTTCGGATAGAGCTTCACCGGGCGCAGATTGATGTACTGATCCAATCCGAAGCGGAGGTTCAGGAGGATGCCCTGCTCCAGAATACCCGGTTTCACCTCCGGATGGCCGATGGCGCCCAGGTAGATGGCGTGGAAATCCTTGAGGATCTGCAGCGCGTCGTCGGGAAGCACCTCTGCGGTTTTCAGGTAGTGCTCACCCCCGTAGTCGAAATGAGTGAACTCAAACTCGATCTTGAAGATTTCGGAGATGCGTTCGAGAACCTTCAGGCCTTCCTGAACCACCTCCGGGCCGGTCCCGTCACCGGGAATTACTGCAATTTTGTACATGTGTGGGAGATTAGCGCCCAAGAGGGCTGCCTGTCAAGAAAGGAGCCGGGCGTGGGCGGTGTTGTAGGAGCGCACCATCCGCAGCAGAAGCTTTCGCGAGGATCCCAGGCAGGCGTTTGTCCATCTGCTGTAGTATTTGCAGAACTCCTCTGCAGGCAGAATCACCAACCGATCGGCGGCGAAGAAGATCCGGTGTCCGGGATACAGCACAAAGGCCCCCTGTATGATGCCCCGCGTGAACACCCGCTTGCAGTAGCTCCAGCTCCACCTGTTGAAGCGGTTTTCCTCGAGGAACACGAAGCCGATCCGCTTCAACGGCGTCTGGACGATCAGCTCCACGTGGGTCTTTCCGTAGCCGCCGTAGTACCAGAACGTGCTGGAGCGGTTACGGGCGGCCTCCAGCTCGCAAATCCTCCTGATCATGCGGCTGCGAAACAGCATATGCGGGGAGACGGCGGGTCTGTCCCGGGGAGCTCTGCGTAGAGTTCCGCTGAGAGTTCCGCGCCTCGCCGTATCGCAGAGAAGCGGACCGGCCGAGCTGTTGAGGTACGGCTTCGGCGATTTCCGGGATTTTCCCGCATCGCCTGCCTGCAGGGGGTACAGCAACCGAAGCAATCCAGCCTCGGCCAGCTGTTGCACCCGGGCTTTGGCGGCGACAGCGGAGATATTCAACTGCTTTCCGATCGTTGTGAAGTTCAAGGGTACCCCCTCCCAGGCGGCCGCAACCGAGAGAGTTTCCCTGAAGCTCTTGCAGTTCATGGTCGTACCTCCTAAATCCTTACACGAAGGAAAGTGGTAAGATCTAAAGTTTTCATTCGGATTTTCCTTGAAAATCGAGTGCTACAAACCCAGTTTTCAGAATATTCGCTCGGATAGGGGAAAATGGCAAAATCCAAAGTTTTTCTTAGGATCTTGCTGGAAATCTGAGCATTGTCGGGGGCTGGCCAGACATATGCTCTGCCAGAATAAACGGGAAAATCCAAAGAATTTCTTCAGTATTTCACTAAAAAAAATGGGAATGGCGGTAAAATCGCAACTTCCATTTTTCTTCCGTTCCCTGTACCTTGTCTCTGTGCAGCGGACGATCATTCCCTATATTCCCTTCTCCTGCGCCCTGCTGCAGAAACTCGCTCCCGTCGATCGTGAGCCCGGATTCAAAATCAACTATCAGTTCATTCCTTCGTGGTTTACCGCACGTAGCGATCTGCGCTTCGACGAGCCCTGGCATACCGATCCCTTGTACCGCTACCGTAGCTTCGTGGAGATGGCG
>CAZFMD010000246.1:1494-4602 GCA_964520025.1 uncultured Spirochaetaceae bacterium | reverse complement strand
CTGTAAGTTTTATTTGCTGACTGCGCTACCGAGGTAGCGCAATACACCAGAGATTGCTTGAAGAATAACGCGGGGACGGGGAGTCCCCGCGTCTAATAAAAAAGATTGGAACCTCTCGCGGGCTGGGCGATACAGACATGGGAGCCTGCCCGGCGAGACCCGTTCGAAGAGGAGAAGTGCATGAAGAGGCTCAGTGTAGTTGTAATTTTGTTCATCGGGGCGCTTCTGTTGTTTACCTCCGGCTGTGCCTCCGGACCCCAGGCGGGTGATGGACCGGCTGCGAAGCCACCGGAATGGGTGTTGAATCCACCCGAAAGGGACGATCAATACGTATATTTCACCGGCTCGGGCACCTCCAGCAGCGGCAGCCTGGCGGAAGCCGAAGAAGCGGCCCGGGGAGGAGTGCTGGATGAAATCATGCGCTACCTCGGTGTGCGGATAACTTCAGAGACTACGGCCACGGCTCGCGCCTCCGTGGATGATTTCCAGACGGATGTGGTGCAGCAACTCACCTCCAGGTCCTCCGGAAGAGTGACCGGTTTGGAGATCGCCGAAAAGTGGCAGGTCGAACAGGCCGGAGGTCTGACTCTGTACCTGCTGGCTCGCTACAACAAAACGGATTTGGCCAAGGAAAAACGCCGTCTGGAAGAGGTTTTTCAGGAGAAGATCGAAGCCGTTTCCGGACCGGAGCTTGAGGCTCAGCAACTACAATCCCGGGGCCGGCTCTACCAGGCCGCGGTTCGCTATCTGGATGCCGCCTCGGCAGCGTTCAAGTCGGATCTGGAAAATGTGGAAATCAAATTCGAGCGAAATATCAACCAGGCCAGCGACGCGATTCGAAGTATCGCCATCGTTAAGCTGAACGACAACCTGAATACGTTCATGGGACAGGAGTTCGAAGAGCCTTTCCGTGCAAAAGTGGTCAACGGCTCCATCGCCGACGACCCGGGGGTGGAAGGCGCCACCGTGAAGGTGGTGTACAAGGTGATGAGATCAAGCGGCAGACCGGCGGTACGTACCGCCACCGTAAAAACCGATGCCGATGGATTTGTGTCCTTCCAGGCACCGGCTCCGAACTTCGTGGGCAAGGAGCAGCTCACCATGTCCCTGGACATAAGCGATGCTATGGAGTCGCTGCTCGATGTTCCGGACAAGCTGTACAGCCAGGTGGAGGGATTCGAGCAGCTGGTCTTGAGCAAGAAGATTGCCTTCTCCTTCGAATCCGAATCCATGGCTTCCCGCATCAGCACGGGCATTGCCGTGTTCGATCTGGATGCTTCGGCAAACCCCATCGCCTTGACCGAAACCTCCGCCGGATTGCTGGAGAAGCTGGGGCAGGCCGGTTTTCAGGTCAACAACCTGCCGGTGGCAGTCACCAACGTGGCCGGGCGGTCCAGCGCCCAGGTAGCCCAGTTCTTGAAGAACAACTTCAGCGGACAGGTTGAGCGGGCGATCTTCGGTACCGCCAAGATCTCCGATCACACCCAGGACAAGGACACGGTGATCATTCAGGTAACCGGAACCGTAACCGTGGTGGAATTGGCTTCCGGGAACACCCTGCTCACGGTGAACAAGTCCAAGCGTGCCCAGGGGACCAACGCTTCGGCTGCCCTCTCCACGGCCTTTAAGAAGCTGGGCGAAGATATCGGAGAGGCGATCATCAACCAGCTGCAGTAAGGCGGTTTACTCCCCGTAAGTGGCCAGGTAGTCCTTCACGATCCGAGGGGGCTCTTCACCTTCGGGCACGAAGATCAGACTGGCCGAGTTGATGCAGTAGCGCAACCCGGTAGGTTCCGGACCATCGGGGAATACGTGCCCCAGGTGCGAGCCGCTGGAGCTGTCCACCACCTCCACCCGCCGCGTGAAGAACTTGTTGTCCTCGATGAGGACCACCGCGTCCGGATCGATCGGTTCGTAGAAGCTCGGCCAGCCGGTGCCGGAGTCGAACTTGCTACCCGAGCTGAAAAGCGGCTGACCCGTGGCGGCGGAGTAGAAGGTTCCCTCCTCGTACACCTTGTCCAGCTTGCCGGTGAATGCCCTCTCGGTGCCCTTTTCCCGCAATACGTAGTACTCGAACTCACCGAGGCGCTGCTTCCATTCCCGCTCGCTCAGAGCGATAGGGTAGTCGATCTTCGAATCCTCAGGCAGAATTTCGACGCTCGACCAATCCGAACCGCGGCCTTTTCCCATGGACTGGGAGAAAAGAAACGCGGCTGCCGCAAAAAACAAGAAAAATCCCACAATCTTTATCTTACTATTCATGTCATAAATATAATGATGGATTGGAGGGAAGGCAAAGTTTCTGAGGGCTGTTGGTTTTTTGCGCCGGCTACCCGGAATGTCCGTATTCCCGGGTCAGGTCACCAATTCCGGGGGCAGATGTTCATGCCGATTGTGGTAGACAACGGATATATGGGTGGGATGGAAGTCGATGCGGGTGATCCCGGTGTTGTGCATGGTGAACCACAGGCCTTCCATCCCGGCCCCGCCTGTCAGGGCCAGTATCACCACGTGATAGAAACCTCCATGGGTTACCACCGCCACTCGGTCATCCCCAGTTCCATGCCGGCTTTTCAGCTCCGCAAGGAAATCCCGAGCCCGCTGCTTCCACTGCGCTTCGGTCTCCACCGGCCGGTTCCACCAGCCATGCTCGTTCAGGCTCTCGGGCAGCTGGAGCTCGGGGTAGTGCTGTTCGAAGTAGGAGCGGCTGTTCCCGGGACGGCCTACCAGCTGCCCCGTCTGCTCATCCGCCAGAAATATCCCCAGCTGCTCGTGGACCTCCGGCCAGGCGACAAGCGGAAGTTTGCAGGAATTAGCGACCGCAGTGGCGGTGGCCACGGCGCGGCTCATCAGTGAGCAGTACAGGTGGGTGAAGCGGTACTCTCCACTGGCGTCGGCTTGAGCGGCCAGGTAGTCAGCAAGGACCTTTGCCTGCCGGGCGCCCAGAGGGGTGAGCTCCGGATCCTCGACCCTGCCGATGCTGGAGCCGGTGCGTTCGTAGAGTTCATTGTTGGCCGACTGGGCGTGGCGAATCAGGTAAAGGATCATGGTTTTCGATCTCAATATAACGATCCATTCGGTTATAGTAAAGCTTCAACGGGAAAGCCC
>CAZFMD010000246.1:0-1394 GCA_964520025.1 uncultured Spirochaetaceae bacterium | reverse complement strand
TTCATGTAGGGGGTCGGGATCGCTAGGCCCGCCTGGCCCCGGCGCAGGAGCAGGGGAACCCTGCGATGCCTGGCATAGGTATGTGCAGTTCGGATATCCGGGGCCATGGCCTGAATCCGACGGATGCAGAAGGGATTAAACGAAGAGATCAGACAGCGATCGCTCATCCGGTGGCTGCGGATCCGACTGACAACGGCTTGCTCCAGCCCGCCGCTCTCCCTGTGAACCCATTTGAGCTCGATGTCGTAGTACAGGCGATCCCCTGCCAGCTCGAACACTTCATCCAGCAGGGGGATGCCCTCGTCCTTAAAGGATTCGCCGAACCAGCTGCCGGCGTCCATGCGCTTCAGCCGCGAAGCCCGGCACTCCTGCACCAGCGCGTCGACTCCGGTGACACGTTTTAGGTTTTCGTCGTGGATGACCACGACCTTTCCGTCTGCGCTCAGACGCACATCCAGCTCTGCCCCGGGGATACCGTGCTCCAGGAGAAGGGAAAAAGCGGCCAGGGTGTTTTCGGGGGCCAAAGCGGAGTATCCCCTGTGCCCGAAGAGCATCACCTCAGAGCCGGGAGAATCCGCATCGGTGCTGAACGGGGAGACGGGCTTATCGGTCTTCACCCTTGCCCATCTTCTCTTTCAAGGCCCGCAGAGCCTGTTCCGCCTCTGTGCTGCGCAGCTCCTCCTGCAACTTGTCCGGCTGCCCTACGAGCATCTGCATCTGAGCCAGCAGGGCGTCGGCATCGACCTGAAGACCGGAGCGTATCTTGGTGGCCTTGAGCTTTTCTTTTAGAACATCCACCTTGCGCTTCAATTCCAGCTCTTCCTGGTGGAGCTGTTGACAGTTGGCTTCCAACTCTTCAACTCGCTGCTGCGCGCCCCGTTTCAGAACCGGTTCCCCCCGAGCTTCCGCCAGTTTGATCCGGCCGCGCCAATGCTCAAGCTCCTCCTCGGCCACGGCGCGTTGCTTCTGGGTCTTCTTCAGGGTGGTGATGAAGGCCAGTACGTACTCTCGAGCGGGCTCGAAGTCCATGAAATCTATATCTGTATCTCTCATTTGTCTCTCCTGCTGTCACTACTGAAAGATAACTCCAATCCACCGGCTTGTTAAGGAAAAAAGCGGTTCTCCGGATCTCCCGGCAACTCGAAGCCACCGCGAAGCCTCTGTATCGCAATCTTCGCTTCGCAACTGAAGAGAAGATTGCCATGTCTTCTTCAAGCTGCAGATTATATTATAAAAACAAGATTTACGAGCTGTCATCATATTATTGAACGGCTCAAGCAAAAGTCTTATCTTGTCTCTGATGGATACCAACTCCTTCTATCCCCAGGATTCAATCGCTGCCCTGGCCACCCCCTGGGGGGAGAGCGCCCTGGCGGTGATTCGCGTATCCGGAG
>CAZFMD010000245.1:0-4611 GCA_964520025.1 uncultured Spirochaetaceae bacterium | reverse complement strand
GCGGCTGCTTCGCCACGGCCCTGGACGGATGTTTCGGCCGCTGCGACGCCGCCCTGAACAAACCCTACTCCCACGATCCGGGGAACAGGGGAATCCTGTTCTATACAGATGAGGAGGTGATCGGGTTCGCCAAGGCAGCCAACCGGGCGGAACTGCAGATCGAGTTCCACACAGTCGGGGATGCGGCCACGGATCAGGCTCTGAAAGCCCTGGAGGCGGCGCTGCAGGACTATCCGCGCGAGGATCCCCGGCATACGATCATCCACGCCTGCCTGCCCTCTGCGAAAAACCTGGATACCTGTGCCGAGTTGGGTATCGGCATCACCCTGCAACCGGGATTCATCAACAGCCCCCTGGAACCGCCGGAGTATCTTTACAAGATCCTGGGCAAGCGTGCCGAGAGCAACTCCCCATATCGCACCATGGTTGACAGGGGCATCCACGTGAGCGGCGGCTCCGACGCTCCCGTCATTGCCCCGGATCCGATCGCCGGCCTGTTCGGCGCCTGCAACCACCCCTACGATCCGGCCCAATCCCTCACTATCCCCGAGGCTCTGCGCATGTTCACTTCGGAGGTAGCCTGGACGAGCTTCGACGAGCAGGAACGGGGAACCTTAGAGAAGGGCAAGATCGCCGACATGGTTATGCTGAACCGCAATCCCCTGGAGATAAAGCCGGAGCGGCTGCTCGAGCTGGAGGTGCAACAGCTGTACCTCTGCGGCGAACCCTACAAACCCGGCATGGGGCTCCCGGGCATGCTCTGGAACTCTCTTACCGCCGGCAAGGTCAGGATTTAGCCGCCGGGAAAAATTTGCTCTCGTAACTATCATATAATACAATGTAAGAGTCTCCCACTGCTGTACCAGGCTATAAGGTCATCGGGTGTCAGGGAAGTGGGAATGAAGATAGCCTTCCTTATCTGCCTCTGCATTTTACTATCAGTAGTATTTGTCCAGGCTGAGCGTCAGTTTCTGGAGGTTGTTACGCTAAAAGACGGGAGCGTGCTCAGAGGTCTTGTTCTGGAATTTGTGCCGGAGCACCTGGTAATTCTCGAAACCCGTCCCGACGAAAGCTGTACCCTCGAGTTGGCTGATGTCCTCAGCATAGAAAAGAGCTCCGATCCCGAGGATCTGGTCGAGATCGACTATATCGATGTTTTATACCTGCGCGATGGTGTGATCTTTCATGGCATGATCGTGAAGCGCATTCCCGGCCGCGTGTTGACCTTGGAACTGAAAAACGGATCGCTGTTGAGCCTTGACGAGAACGAGGTCTGGAAGATGGTTCGGCAGAGGATCATGGTGACTGGCGTGCCGGTTCATGACCGTGAACGGCTCGAATCCGCCCGTTTAGAGCTGCAGATAGAACTGGTCGAGCAACAGATACGGGAAAAGCGAAACACCGCAGCGCAAGATAGCCTTGAACAGGAAATTGCCCGGCTGAAAGAAGAGCTCCCGGGGAAGGGGGAGCTGGACCCGCAGGAACTAGAGGAGCTGAAGTTGATCGGTACCGCCCTCAGACAGAAGATCGATCAGCTGGCCAAGCTGACTGCGCAGCCGACCGGCGGGGAAGAGATATCACTTCTACCGGGAGCCGATGATGCGGTTCGTTCAGATCTACAGATGCTTGTCGATAGCCAGAACTGGCAGAGAGGCTCCAAACGAAATCTCATGGAACAGCTGGCCTCAGAGCTGTCGGATGAACAGCGAGAAGAGTTGTATGAAAAGCACAGGAAAGGGAATCCGAAGAAGGCCATGTACATTAACGCATTCTCCCTGGTCGGTGCGGGCAGCTTGATCCAGCGTAACTATCGGGGAGCATTGGTTCAGAACAGCCTGCTGCTCGGCGGCCTGGTCCTGTTCGCATCGGGTTTCGAAATTGTGCCCGAACCGGCAAAAACCTATGGGGTCGGCATTAGATTGAACGTATTCGCCTATATCGGTATCGGATTGGCCGCGGCATCCTATGTATACTCGCTTATCGAACCTTCCTGCTTCGCGCGGCGTTACAACCAGGAATTGGCCTCATCCCTCGGAATTGAAGGTCAAGGGGAACCATGATACGGACCGTTATTCTCCTATTGATCCTCCCGGCGGTCTGCCTCTCTCCGCAGGATTGCATTTTGGACGTATTGGAGTTGGCCGATGGCCGGGAACTGCAGGGGATCATCGTGGAACGAGTTCCGGAACGGTCGATCATGCTGGAGACCGAGGACGGCACCTGCACATTCATCGAACAACAGGAAATCATCAGCATCACGAGCGAGAAACTGAAGGGCAGAGACTGCCATGAGTACCGCGATGTGGTCTTTCTCAAGGATGGGGTGATTTTCGACGGGACCATTCTCGAACAGCAGTTTGGCGTATCTCTTTCCCTGCTCACCCGCAACGGCCTGCACTTGGTGTTTCAGGAAGAAGAGATCTGGAAGCTGGGTCGGCAGAGGATAACTGAAGCACGGCCCGTACCCAAGGAACAGAATAAGATTGAAGGTTGGAAGACGGACCTTCAAATCAGCCTGGTTTCAAGCTCCCTGCAGAAGCGGAGAGAACAGGGAAAAGATGCCGGGAATGAGGAAAGGAAAGGCCTACAGGAGGAGGTGGAGCGCCTGCAGCAGGAACTCGAACAACTAGAACGGGAACAGGAGCTGGCCGCAGGCCGCCAGCGTAGTGACGAACTCCAGGAGGAGTTGAACGCCCTGCTGGAGGAATTGCTCACCCGGGCTGGCCTTCCGGAAACCGAGCTTTCGGAATATCCGGTTCCACCGGAAACGCTGAAGAACGCGAACGGGAGTGCAGAGACAGAGATCGAAACGACGCTGGCTTCGATTCGGGGATTGCTTTGGGAGTTGGAGTCGAGGGCGGATTTCGGCATGGAGGGATCAGGCCCGTGCCCCGGACGACCTCCTGAGGAGATCCAGAGCGAAATCGAGGGATGCCTGGCTGAAATGGCCGGATTGGCTCAGGCGGACGGTAGAAGTATGCAAAACCAGCCTGTTCTGGCGAATCAGGCAGACAAGACTCTGGCCGCCAAAATCGACCTCAACGAGCTTCTTCAGGACAAAGGGCGGCGTACCGCAGAGGATCGGAATCATGTCGATAGGCTGGCGGCCACCCTGTCCGATGAGGAGCGTCGTTTTCTGTACAGCATCAACAAACGCTCGGATCAGCTCAAAGGAGTGGGATTGAACCTGGTTCCTCTGTTGAACATAGGAAGCTGGCTCCAGGGTGACTGGATAGGTGCTCTGGTCAGCTACGCGATCACCGGCGGCGGTATATATCTGCTGGTCGCACACGGTTTGGATTACGGAAAGACCGCTTCTGACGAGTACGGACCGTACGTCTATGCGGGATTGAATACACTTGGCTACACGGGTTTGGGTATGATCGGCTTTTCCTGGGCCTTCTCGCTTACAGAACCGGTGCTCTTCGTCAGGCGCTGGAACGGACGGCTGGCCGAGACCCTGCAGCTGGAGCGCTGATTCCCTACGGATATGGGTACTCGATCTCAATCTCCACGATATCAATGAATTCGTAGTATTCGGGGAGAGGGGTTCCGGTTCCGTATAACAGATCTCCAGGAGGATCGCCCAGGACGGTGTTTCCGTTTCCCGAGATGGCGTCGTGTGCCGTACCGTAGTTGGCCGTGTAATAGGTGCCGTATATCTCCCAGGTATAACCGGCATCCCATCCGGCGGGAGACCAGAGGCTGAAGGGCCTGAGGATAATGGAGTCGCCCTCTATGTAGGCGGCTGTTTCATACCAAATCCCCGATTCTGGATAGGGGAGAACGTCGGTGTCATGCAAGCAGGTTTCAATGACAGAATCGGTAGTTGGAAGCCCCCTTTTCTTATAATAGAAATTAATCCGAATATCATTACCTGAATCGCCAGTGGCGCCGTTGTTATCCGTGTCAATTACTACAAACCAATTATACTCGGATTCGCCGGTCGGGACGTGCGCGTGGTTGAAAGTGAGCTCCTCCGGAAGATTGAACAGGGTGATCCTGATAAAGACATCCCCCATGTACTGGCGGTACTGGATGAGATCGAACAGTCCGCAGCTCGGTAAGCCAAGCACGATTAGCGCGGCTGCAAGAACAATGAAGATCCAGGCTTTCAAAGTCTGCCTCCCCCCTCCTCCAATACCTAGTATAGGTGATTGTCGCCACAGATTCCAACGAGCAAGATGGCCCGCCGGTATAGGTCGAGCAGATGTAGTGAGGATTCAACGCCCAGGGAACAAACAAATGTTTGAAGGATCGACGGAGAACGTTACCGTCCCATCGCCTGACAACGGCTTCTGCTGGGCAAGATCCAGAGTCAGGTATTCGCCCTGCGCTTCCACCTCTACCAGCTGGTGGCTGCCCAGATACTCCTTGCGCACCACCCGAGCGCTGATCCGGTTGGAACTGCGGGTCTTTCCTGATCCTTGGCGATCCACAGAGCAATGTTCGGGCCTGAAGAACAAGGTCACCTCCCGTCCGATCGCCGGTGCCGCTCCGGCCGGTCCAGGGACCGGCCAGCGGGCCTGTAAACTGCCGATCGATGTGTCCACGCTCGCCATCTCCCCATCCGGGCTGCCGAGCCGCCGCACCAGCCGCCCCCGGAGAAGA
>CAZFMD010000244.1:0-4612 GCA_964520025.1 uncultured Spirochaetaceae bacterium | reverse complement strand
CGGCGGCCAGGGTGATGCAGCCTACCTGTACCTGTTCCGGGAAATTCTCCTTCCCGTGGCCCGGGAGTACGCTCCCCAGCTGATTCTGGTGTCGGCGGGATTCGATACCCACCGAAAGGATCCTCTGGCCGGTATGCAGTTGTCCGGCGAAGCCTATGGCCGGATGGCTGCGATCCTGCAGGAACTGTCGGAGGATTGCTGTCCGGGGCGACTGGCCTTCACCCTGGAAGGAGGCTACGATCACGCAGCCCTCAGTGAGGGCGTGGCCGCCGTGTTGGCGAGCCTGATCCGGGGCCGCAACGCCGGCAGGGAGACAGAGCTCGAAGAGGCGGCTGCGGATACCGTGGGGGCCGAAGCCAGCCAGGTCACGCAGGAGCTGCGCCGGGTGCTCTCTCCTTACTGGAAGGGATTGTAGAACCGTCATGAGCCGCTTGAGCATCTGCATGATCCACGGCTATCTTCTCACCGGAACCGGCAGCAACATCTTCGTAAACAACCTGGTGCGCAGTTTCTGTCGCCTGGGCCACGACGTGTTTCTCTTCTGCCAGGAAAAAAATGCGCAGGAGATCGATTTCATCTCCCAGCACTCGATCTTCGAGCCGGGAAACAAGAAGTACAGGACCCTGTTTTCGCGGGACACTGACTACGCCGGCCGATGCATGCTCTTCAATCCGGAGATCGGAGGGCTGCTTCCGGTGTACGTGTACGACAAATACGAGGGCTACAGGGTCAAGACCTTTCCCCAGATGAAGCTGGGCGAGATCGACAGCTACATCCGCCGGAATGTCGAAGCCCTGGAGACGGTACATCTGGAGTACAAATTCGATCTGATCCAGGCCAACCACATCATCATGTCCCCCTACATCGCCAGGGTGATGCGGAAGAAATACGACATACCCTACTACATAACACTCCACGGCAGCGCTTTGAACTTCAGCGTGCGAAACGACCTGCGCCTGCGCCCCTTCGCAACCAAGGCTCTGCTGGCTGCGACCCGGATCTTCGCCGTGAGCACGCACAACCGCCTGGAGGCGATCACCTTTTTCAAGCGAGTGGCGCCCAGGATCCAAGACAAGTTCACGGTTATCCCGGCCGGAGTCGATATCGATCTGTTCCATATCCTCAAAAACTCGCGGAAGGAATCGATCGGCGAGCTGCAGCAGATTCTGAAAGCACGGCTGAAGCTCCTGCCGGATGGAAAAAGCCCGGAGCAGAAGCGGGGTTTTTTTCGGGCGCTCGACGAAACCTCCTCCGTGGAGGAGGTGGATGAGCTGGTTTCCAAATACAACGCCGAATACACCCAGGGGCATCCGGATCGGGACATCCTGGAAACCCTCGATACGATCGATTGGAAGGACAGCTGGGTGTTGCTGTTCGTCGGCAAGTACCTCTGGACCAAGGGCATCCAGATGGTCATCAGCGCCCTGCCGATCGTGCTGAATGAGGTGCCGGATCTTCACCTGCTGCTGGTCGGCTTCGGAAGTTATCGGGAGGAGCTGGAGGCCCTGGTCTATGCTCTGGGCTCGGGGCGGCGGGAGCTGTTTCGCTATCTGATCGGCAAGAGCCTCTCCCAGATGCAGCCCGGGGATGAGCCCTGCGTGGAGAAGCCTTTCAAGTTTCTCGATGCCCTGACCCGGCGCAAAGAGGTCAAGAGCTACTTCGACTCGGCGGAGCGCAACGATATCGCCGGGCACGTCCATTTTCTCGGAGCCCTGAGTCACACCGAGCTGGGACGGCTGCTGCCCTGCGCCGACGGATTCGTGGCCGCCTCTGTGTGTCCGGAGGCCTTCGGCATGGTATCGATCGAGGCGCTGGCCAGCGGGGTCCTGCCGATCATCTCCAATCAAACCGGATTCAAAGAAATCGTGGACCTGGTCTCGGGCAAGGTCTACGAGGTGAACGATTCCCCCCGGGTGAACATCGATGAAAATATGATTTTCAACATCGCCGAAAACATCGTTCGGAACATCAAACGGGGCAACCTCCGCAATCCCGAGCTGAAGGAGAAGTTCCGCCAGTTGACCGTGGATCATTTCAGCTGGGAGAGCATCGCCGGCAGCTACGTTTCGAACTACAGGGAGAACGCATCAGTGAGGAAACCGTGAGGGTTCTGTTTACCAATACCGGACCGTGGGGCACCGGAAGCGCTACCGTGGTGAATGGGGTGATGAATGAGTTGGCCCGCAAGGGTCATGAAGCCCGGGTCATCTTTCCGGACAGCGGTTTCGAATCTCCGGATTTCGGCAGGTACTACGATCATCCGGACAGGTTCTGCATCCTGAAGTTCCCCGTTACCTACAACGGGGAGCAGCTGTACACCTTTCCTCTGATCATCACCGATCCTCACCCCCGCAACTTCCCCCATGCATGGACCTTCAAGGATCTGAGCCCCTCCCAGCTGCGGGCCTATATGGAGTACTACGGGGAGTTAACCGAACGGGTGATCCATGAGTTCCGGCCGGATGTGATCGAGTGCCAGCACATCTGGATCATGGACTACGTGCTGGGAAAAAAGGGATACAACTACATCTCCGTGGCCCATCACAGCGATCAGCTGGGATTCCGTTACGACAGGCGGATGCGCAAGTATGCTCGCCGCGCGGCCAGGCACGCGACATACATTTTCGCCATCTCCGAAAGCGTCCGGGAGGAGGTCCTGGCCCTCTATCCCGTGGATTCCCAACGGGTCGTGGTCCTGCCCAACGGCTACGATCAGGAGGTTTTTTCGCGCAGAGAAGTGGATCGAAGCGAGTTGCTGGCCCGCTTTAACTTGGAGCGCTATGGAAACACACCGATCATCACCTTTGCCGGAAAGATATCCAAGACCAAGGGCATCGACTATCTGCTGCGTGCCAACAGGATCATCCAAAAACATCGGGAAGCGGTAATCGTGGTGTTCGGGGCGGGAGATCTTGATGATGTGATGTCCGGAATCCCGGTCCGCGCCTACGATATGAAGAACGTGATCATGATGGGCCATCAGACCCCGGAGGTGCTGGCCGCTTTTCATAACATCGCCAAACTCAGCGTGCTGCCCTCACGCTCCGAAGGATTCGGAATCGCCGCCCTGGAGGCCATGGGCTGCGGCATCCCCATGGTGGCCACCCGAACCGGCGGACTGGCCAGACTCGTGATGGGGGGACTGGTGCCGATCGGGGATTACCGGGAGCTTGCCCGCCAGATCCTGAGAATCCTCAATCTGCCGGAAAAGGAGCATCAGCGGCTCTGCGACCAGGCCTATAAACGGGCACATGAGTATTCGTGGAGGCGGATCGTCAGGCAGCGGCTGAAGATCTACCAATCCCTGCGGGATTCACCGGGCTGAGAGCCTGAACAATTCAGCGAAGACTAAAAGTCCTCTACCGCATCGAACATTGCCAGAACGTTCTCGACCGGAGTTTCCTCCAATATCGTGTCGTGGCTGGCCGAAGCTACATAACCGCCGCCGGGCGCCATGATTTGAAGGATCTCCCGGGTCCGCTCCCGTACCCACTCGGGAGACTCGCCGTCGATCAGGATATGTTTGGAATCGATCGAGCCGTTTAGAAGGATTTTGTCGCCGAAATCACGCTTGAGCTCTTCCGGATCCATTCCCACCGCATCGGGCTGCAGGGCGTGGAGGCCGTCCATTCCCGCCTCGATCAGGTCGGGGATGAGAGGACGAAATCCCCCGCAGCAGTGCAGCATCACTTCCAGGCCGTAGCGATGGCCCAGATCGATGAGTCTCTTGAGTTGGGGCAGTAAAAAACGCCGGAACAGGTCTATGCCCAGAAGCGGTCCGGTCTGGCTGCCCAGATCGTTGCCTATGAAAAATATATCGATCAGGTCGCCGGCTTCTTCAAAGGTGCGCTCACTGCCGGCGTAGTAGTAGTCGGTTATCAGCTCCAGAAGTTTTTCCGCCGCATCCGGGAAATCGTACATCAGATAGTACAACTGCTCATGGCCTACAAGATCGATGGCGTCGTGCCAGAAGGGAGCCCATTCGCCTCCGAGTATGGCGAACTCATCGGACCACTGGGATGCAGACATGCGGATATCGGAGACCTCGATCCAGTCAGGGTCCGGCCAGGGATAGTCCAGGATCCGGGCAACCGTGTCGGCGCCGGAGAGGGGATGGGAGAGGGGCTGTCCGTACCCTATGCCGCTTCTGGGCACGCCGAAGGGGCTGACCCAGGTGATTTGCGATTGAAAATCCGACTCGGATTTGGATACCAGCGGAGGTCCGGCGTAGCGGGAAAAGACTCTTCGGAAGTCATCACCGAATCGTCTCCTCAAGCCCTCTTCATCCAGATTCAATTCCCTCTTGGCTTTCTCCAGAAACTCCGGCGAAGCGCCGCACCAGCGGGGGATCTTGTCCGGGTCCCTGTGCGCGAAGGCTGCCAACACCCTCTCTTTTGAAGTCACTCGTTCTATTGCCGTACACCGGACTTTTGCGGCTGCTTCAATTCCCGGCAGGTGCCCCGGCGTACCAGCTGCTGTTTGACTTTCAGCACGTGAATATCTTCGGGATTGTGGTTGATTCGATTCTGCATCATCAGAGCAACGATCTCGCCCATGTAGGTCGTATTGATCTTCATGGTCGTGATCTGAGGATAGTAGTGCTGCTCATAGT
>CAZFMD010000243.1:0-4619 GCA_964520025.1 uncultured Spirochaetaceae bacterium | reverse complement strand
AAGCCACCGAAGAAGCCTGGGAGAAGGCCGAAGCCGAGTGGAAGCAGATGGCTGTTGGGCAAGAGCGCAAAATCATCATCGAATAATCACCGGATTATTCTGCTAACATGAGGTATGGAGCGGAGGCCATCTGTTCCATACCTCTTTTATTCTAATAGGAGATCGACGAATGAAAGCCACACGTACTTCAAGGCTTGTGATGTTTATCCTTCTCGGTTTTTTTTCGCTGTTGGTCTTCTACGCCGTCTTCAATACGGGAAATCCCAACTCTCTTTTTCGCCTCATCGTTAAAGATCCTTCCTACGATCTCCTTATTACCGTGGCTCTTGGGATTGTTGTCGGTGCCCTGGTCATCGTGATCACGGCAACCAGAGAAGGGAGCAACTTGACGCATCTGTTGGAGATCAACAACGGTTATATTCGCGAACTTCGGAGTAAGGGCAGAACCGATATGGAGATCGCCGATTCGTTTCTCAGGCAGCTGGGCAGCAAGGAGGGACTACTTCATCGCCTTGCCAAGCGGCGGGTTTTACGCTACCTTTCCAAACTGTAATGGATGTACTCGAAGGCATCACCAATCCGAACTGGTTGATCTTTGCCCTGCTCTTTCTCG
Organism: uncultured Spirochaetaceae bacterium; assembly: GCA_964520025.1. Taxonomy (GTDB): domain Bacteria; phylum Spirochaetota; class Spirochaetia; order SZUA-6; family DRHE01; genus JAFGQJ01. The sequence continues at coordinate 4,006 of CAZFMD010000243.1, read as the reverse complement.
GGGTCATCTTCTACCTGACCTACATGCGTCAGCGGGAAAGTAAGCGTATCGCGGAAAAATTCGATAAGAGCGAGATCGTCATCACCAGCTTCGGGGTCAACTATTTCGGATTGGAGTCGGAACCCGGGGGGCCGTTGCGCAGCTCCGGCGCCCTGGTGTTGCTGAAAGACGGGCTTTACTACAGGGCCCGCTATGCCAAGAGGGAGTTGCATATCCCAGGCTCGGCAATTACCTATATCGGGGTGACCAATGTCCACAAGGGCAAAGACCTGCATCAGAGCGTGGTGGTGGTGCAGTTTCTCAATGCGGAGGGAAAAGAAGAGAGATCCGCCTTCCGCATGCCCTATCCATCCCAGTGGGTTGCCGCCATCAAGAGCAATCTGCTGGACACGAAAGCCGAAGTGCGCAAAAAACCACGAGACAGCGTCTGAAACGAACCTCCTCCCATCGGTCCGGGACCGTTTGGCCGATGGTTCATGCCGAATTTGTTCAATAGAGATTTTAACTTTGATTTGACAAAATGCCGGAGTGCGTCTATAATCAATTTTCAATCTAAATCCAAGGGCTGAGAGGAATCTCCTTGAGCAAGCGAGACGCGATACAGAGATACCATGAAAACAGAGCCAAGATGCTGGCCGGGGGCGGAGAGAAGAGGATAGAGGCTCAGCACGGCAAGGGGAAGTTGACGGCCCGGGAACGGTTGGATCTGCTGCTGGACAAAGGTTCCTTTGTGGAGCAGCAACCCTACATTACGGTTCGGGCGACCGATTTTGGCTTGGCCGACAAGAAGTTCCTGGGCGACGGTGTTGTCAGCGGTACGGGCAAGGTGGGGGGACAGCAGATCTTTCTGTTTTCCCAGGACTTCACGGTCCTGGGGGGATCGCTGGGAGAGATGCACGCCGAACGTATTGCCGAAGCCCAGGGATTGGCCCTGAAAAACGGCTGTCCCTTCGTGCAGATCAACGATTCCGGAGGCGCCCGTATCCAGGAGGGAACCCTCTCCCTCAACGGTTACGCCAAGATTTTCCGAGCCAACACAGTGGCCTCCGGAGTGATCCCGCAATTCTCGGTGATCCTCGGGCCCTGTGCAGGCGGCGCGGTGTACTCACCGGCCATCACCGATTTCATCCTGATGGTCGACGGGGTCAGCAACATGTACATCACCGGACCGGATGTGATCCGAGCGGTGACCGGAGAGGAGATCAGCCACGAACAACTGGGGGGAGCGGCAACCCACGCTTCGATCAGCGGTAACGCTCACTTCCGTTTCGCCGATGAGAAAAGCTGTCTTCAATTCCTGCGCAAGCTTCTGAGTTACCTGCCCGCCAACAACCTGGAGATGCCTCCTGTGGTGGACAGCAAGGACGGACCGGACCGGGAAACCCCGGAGCTGGAGGAGTTGCTTCCGGAGGATCCCAAACGTCCCTACGACGTCCGGGATTTCATAGCCGCAGTATGTGATCGCAGCTCGTTCCTCGAGGTTCACGCCGATTACGCCCCCAATGTGGTGGTGGGATTCGCCCGTATGCACGGGCGAACCGTAGGATTTTTCGCCAATCAGCCGAAGTACTACGCCGCCGCCCTGGACATCAACTCCTCGGACAAGGCGGCCCGTTTCATCCGTTTCTGTGATTGCTTCAACATTCCGATCATCAGCCTGGTCGATGTTCCCGGCTTCCTGCCCGGAGTGGCTCAGGAGCATGGAGGAATCATCCGTCACGGCGCCAAGGTGTTGTATGCCATTGCCGAAGCCACGGTACCGAAGATCTCCCTGATCCTGCGCAAGGCCTACGGCGGAGCTTTTATAGCCATGAGCTCAAAAGCTCTGGGCTACGACCGGACCCTGGCCTTGCCCACCGCAGAGGTGGCGGTTATGGGCGCGGAGGGAGCGGCCAACATCATCTTCCGCAAAGATATCGCAGCAGCGGAGGATCCGGAAGCGATGAGGCAGCAGAAGATCGGGGAGTTCAGGGAACAGGTGATGAATCCCTTCATCGCCGCCGGATACGGCCTGGTCGACGATGTGATCGAGCCCAGGTACGCCCGCATCGAGCTGATCCGTTCGCTGGAGATGAACATCCGCAAAAGGGAAGACAGACCGGACAAGAAGCACGGGAACATTCCCCTTTAACAATATGAATGTAGAGCTATATTCGTACAGCCTGTTTACCACGGTTCTCGGGATGTTGGTTGTATTTTTATCCCTTTCAGCGCTGAGCGTTATGATGGTGGTGCTGAAGAGTGTCTTTTCGGCAGAGGGAAAGGCAGGCAGCCGCCGTAGGTCTGAAAAAACGAAGGCCCGAAAGGCAAAAGCCGGAACAGGTGAACAACCCGAGACCGCCCAGCAGGCACCGGAGTGGCTGCCTGTTGCGATAGCCGCCTATCTTGCTGAAGAGTCGGAGACAAAATCGGAACGGCCGAGTGCAGATCCCTGGAACGCCGTGGTGAATCATTACGATCCCTGGGTTTCCGCGGGCAGAAATACCAAACTGGGAGTATGAGACATGCCAAGAACAATCCGCTTCGAGTGGGAAGGAAAAGTCTATGAAGTCGGGGTCGAGCGTGCCGGTGATCGACTCACCCTGATCCGCGGTGACAAGCGCTATGTCGTAACACTGCTTCCCGCCTCCGGCGAGCCCAGGGTTTCTCCGCCTCCGGTCTCGACACAGGCCCCGCCTGTTGCCGTGCCTCAAGCCTCGGTGGTCCAAGCTTCGGCCAGCCCTTCAGCGCCGACAACTCCCTCCGCAGCAGCCCCAGCGGCGGCCGCAGCGGAGCTCAACTCCTCCGGCGCGTTGCATGCTCCAATGACCGGGGTGATAAAAGAGATCAAAGTTGGGCCGGGTTTCAACGTAGAGCAGGACCAGGTGGTCATGATCATGGAAGCGATGAAGATGGACATAGACGTTCCCTCCCCGGCAGCAGGAGTCGTGGCCGAGGTTCTGGTGAAGGTGGGAGAGACTGTCAGTGCCCAACAGAAGCTCATGGTGATTCACTAGCCAGGCGTTTTTGAAAATGAGCATATTAAGGATCATCGCCGATTTTTTCGCCTCCACCGGTTTCGCCTCCTTGAGCCTGGGAAATCTGGGCATGCTTGCCGTAGGGGGGCTGTTGATCTACCTCGGCATCGCCCGGCAGTACGAACCGCTTCTGCTCGTGCCTATCGGCTTCGGTGCCATTCTTGTCAACCTGCCCCTGTCCGGAATCCAGGCCGAGGGCGGTTTGATCTACTATATCTACTTCGGGATCCGCTCCGGGATCTTTCCGCCCCTCATCTTCCTGGGGATCGGCGCAATGACCGATTTCGGCCCTCTGCTGTCCAAGCCTCAGACCTTTCTGCTCGGTGCGGCCGCTCAATTCGGGATCTTCGGAACCCTTCTGGGGGCCAAAGCCCTGGGATTCGAGTTCGCCGAGGCGGCCTCTATAGCCATCATCGGGGGAGCCGACGGGCCCACGGCCATCTACCTGACCTCTAAGCTGGCCGATCACCTGCTCGGCCCGATAGCCGTGGCCGCCTATTCCTACATGGCCCTGGTGCCGATCATCCAGCCGCCTGTGATCCGCGCCCTGACTACCAAGAAAGAGCGGATGGTGGTGATGAGCGAAGTCAAGCCGGTCAGCCGCCGGGTAAAGATCCTATTTCCCATCCTCACAACCGTAGCGGCGGCGCTGCTGGTGCCTGCCTCTACCCCGCTGATCGGCATGCTGATGCTGGGAAACCTCTTCCGGGAGGCCGGAGTGGTGGATCGCCTGTCCAAAACAGCTCAGAATGAGCTGATCAACATCGTCACCATCTTCCTCGGTATAGCGGTGGGATCCAAGATGTCGGCGGAGGAGTTCCTGACGGTCAAGACGATCATGATTATCGGTCTGGGACTGGCTGCCTTCATGGTGGGCACTGCGGCCGGCACCCTTCTTGGCAAGCTGATGTACGTGATCACCCGGGGCAAGGTCAATCCCATGATCGGTGCGGCCGGGGTATCCGCGGTTCCCATGGCCGCCCGGGTCG
>CAZFMD010000242.1:1851-4622 GCA_964520025.1 uncultured Spirochaetaceae bacterium | reverse complement strand
ACGCTCTTGTGCTTGCGCAGCTCGTACAGGGTGTCCGCGTAGTTCTGGAGCACCTCGGGATCCGCCTGCTTCGGATCGATCAAATCGGCTCCGCTCAGATCCAGATCGTTGCGGTGGGCGATCTCCTTCATGGTACCGATGTCCCCCAGCAGGGTGATGTCACAGATCCCGCGGTTCAAAGCCTCCGCCGCCGCTTCCAGAATTCGGGATTCCGTACCCTCGGGAAGTGCGATTCGTTTCCTCACGCGCTTGGCCATCTCCATGATGCGGTACTGGAACATCCTGGGTGTAACCACGTCACTCACCAAACTGCCCAGCTCCTTGAAGATCTGATCCGTGTTGATATGGACGTTAACCAGCTGGTTTACCAGGTCGATCTTCTCCTTATCGTCCTTCTTCAGCTCTCCGGACACCTCGTTTACCCTGAGAGCACAGGCGTAGGTGTCATCGGGTACAGTCAGAATGGTCAGTCCCGCGTCCACCTGGCCCTTGAAAAGCTTGCGTACATTGGGACCGGGCAACAGATTCCCGGTGAGGATCATCCCGGAAAAACGGGGATAGAACACCGAGCGCTGGGCAGCCATGACCGCCAGGATATTCTCCACCCGATCCCCCGGGGTGATCAGCAGATACCCGTCGATCTCACCGACGTAGCCCAGGGCGTTCTCCGGGGTCATGGCCAGAATCTTGACGTCCGTCACCACCTTGGCCAGATCATCACCCTGATAGAAGATATCCGCTCCGAGCTGCTCGGCCACATCCCGCAGACGCGGTCGGGACAGCAGCATATTCGAAGGGAGCGTGCCGTATAGGGTGATCTTCCTCTTGAGAAGCATCTCCCGCAGCTTGTCACTATCCCGGCTGAAGCTCTCCGTCTCGAATCGATTGACCACCACGCCGAGAAGGTTGCAGTTCATCTCCACAAACGATTCGGTCGCTTCGACGATGCTGTCGACGATTTGCGTGAACTTCTTGCCGGCGCCGCTGGCCACCAACAGGACAGGCGCTACCAGGTTGTGGGCCAACTCGGCGTTGATGTCGAACTCCAGGGCGGAGATGGTGCTGGTGTAGTCGGTACCCTCGAAGACAACGATATCTCTGCCCTCCGACAGGCGCGCACAGGACTGGAATACCCGCTCGAACAACTTGTCCTTGTCCTCCTGGGCATCTTGGATCGAAGCGGGATTGATATCCTCCAGTTCATCGTTCAGGTCGAAGATATCTCGGACCAGCAGGGCGTCCTGATCGGTGGTGCTTTCCCCGATGTACCGCTGGCCGATCGGCTTCATGTATCCCACCTTGGGAATGATCCCCTGCAGAGCGTGCATCAGCCCGATGGTCACCAGACTCTTGCCGCTGCGAGGTTCGGTTGATGTGATAAATATTTTTTTCTCCATATACCTACTTTTATAAATGAGGGGACCGTTTGTTTCAAGACGTATTGACAATCGCCGGTTGTCGGGTAGTTATGGATTGACCATCTATAATCGCTTGCCGGTAACTTCCCTTTCATAGGTGTGCAAGACATCGATGAGCTCACTATCCAGAGGCGTCTCATTCTCTGCGCAATAAGCATCCCAGATAGCACCGAAAGGCAGTGTTTTCAACTCCTCCAAAAGGGCCAGACGGGCAAAGTAATCCCCTTCCTCTTCATACTTCAATAATCGCTCTCGCGGCTCGAGCAGGGCGAGTAAGAGGGATTTGAGGGTAGCACGGCTGCCTACGGCCCAAGCGCCCAGACGATTGATCGAACCGTCAAAGAAATCCAGTCCCACGTGCGTGTTCATCAGCTGGCCGCTGCGAACTACTTCCTCGAACAGCGCACGGACCTCGTCACTCATAATCACCACGTGGTCACTATCCCAGCGTACCGGTCTGCTGACGTGCAGCAGGATTTCTTTCACGAAGCAGAAGATGCTGGAAATCTTGTCCGCAACCGATTCCGTGGGGTGGAAATGACCCAGGTCGAAACAAAGCATTTTGCCCCTGCTGAGGGCATACGCCATATAGAACTCGTGGGAACCGACAACAAAGGATTCACTACCGATACCGAACAGCTTACATTCCACTGCATCTTTCATAACCGAATCGGGAAGCTGTTCTTCGTAAATCGTATCAAGGGAACGCCGTAGCACTCGGCGATGCCCGAAACGATCTACGCACAGATCTTTAGCGCCGTCAGGGATCCAGAGGTTGTGAATGCACGGATCCGCCTGCTTCTCTCCCATATAGGCGCTGATGCGACGGCAGCGTTTCACGTGTTCGATCCAGAACGAACGTACCTTTTCTACCTTGCTGCTCAAAGTGAATCCGGTATCAGCCAGCGGATGAGAGAAACAGGTGCAGTTAAAATCAAGCTTGATCCCGTTCGCTGCGGCCCACTGTATCCAACTTTCGAAGTGCTTGGGTTCGATCGCATCCCGATCGACGTGTTTGCCTCCGAGGTCTCCGTAGCTGGCATGAAGGTTGAGTCTGTGACTGCCCGGGAGCAACGACATCGTTTTTTCGAGATCCTGTCTGAGCTCAGCCAGGGTTCGAGCTTTTCCCGGGTAGTTGCCGGTAACCTGTATACCCCCGCCGGCAAGCTCCGCCTCAGTTGTTTCGAATCCGCCGACGTCATCCCCCTGCCAACAGTGAATAGAAAGTGAAACATTGCTGAGTTGCTCTATCGCTTTACCGGCATCGACACCCAGCTCCGCGTAGCGGTTCCGGGCTTCTTCCAAAGCTCGATTCGATCCATCAGTTCTCATTGTATCACCTCCAGCATAACG
>CAZFMD010000242.1:0-1751 GCA_964520025.1 uncultured Spirochaetaceae bacterium | reverse complement strand
TTAGAAGCGCAGCCCGCCGAACACGCCCACGTTGAAGGCATCCAGCGGGTAGGGCTCGAACTGGGTCCCGGGAGGAGGCTCGTTCCAGAAGCGGTAGGCCACGCGGGTACCCACGTTGAGGGCTCCCAGCCGAAATCCCAGGCCCCAGCCGACCTGGGCGAACAGGGACAGATACAGGGGATCCCCGGCCAGGTCTTCCGCCAGCCCGTACTCCTCGTAGTCGGTGATGTCGACCCTCCCGGCGCTGCCCAGGCCGAACTCCACGAAGGGATCGATGAACGACCAGCGCAGGGGGTGATAACGGAAGTCCCAGGTGGCGATCCAGTCCATGGTCCACTGGTAATCGACCTCAGGGATCAGGGATTCCTGCCTGTCGAAGAGAAAGTTGCAGGTCATGCCGTAACCGATGTGATCGGGAATCACTTCCCAATAGAATCCCCTCTGCACGTTTTCGCCGGAGTGCAGCTCCTCGACAACCGCGTCGTAGTCGGGTTTTTCCGAAAAGTCAATGCCTCCGATCAAACCGAAGCGTACGTTGTCGGCGAACACGCCGTATCCGAGCAAGCTGAACAGGATAAATGCCAAAATCGTCTTCTTCATAGGATGTTCCTCCAGTTGTGCGCGTTACACGCGTTTTGCGCGTAGCATGTTTTGCGCGCGTTTCAATGGTTGAACACCGGGGGACTGGTGAAGTGTTACCGGGAATAGAGGAAATTGTTGAGAAATGTGTGGGATACAGAGAATGCGTTTAGCCCGGCGAACGGATCGGCTTCTACAGTGATTTCCCGGAATCCCGGCTATTCGGAGAGAACCGAATACCCTTCCCATTCGGCTGGGGGCGGGGTCTTTATGTAGTTCTTGCAGCGGTTCAGGAAGATCGGCAGGATCGGATCGTTTTCAAGGAACTCCCGTGCATAGATGAAATACTTGAACGCCTTCTCGAACTCCCGCTTGTAATACAGGTTTGCTCCCATGTTGTGAATCTTCCATCCTTTGGCTTCCGTCTTGCCGATCTGCCTCTTCGGATAGAAGATCCGCGTTCCTTGAGTCTTTCCCTTGACCATGACCTTGTCGATCAAGCGGCAGGGCATCTCTTTCTTCACCTTCGCGTAGACCGATTCGGAGACCAGGAAGGGCACGTCGTAGATCTTGGTCAGCTCTTCCAATCGGGAGGCCAGGTTCACCATATCCCCGATCACCGTGTAGTCCATCTTCTTCTCAGAGCCGATATTGCCGATGGTAACCACGCCATAGTTTAGACCGATTCCGATCCGAAACTGCGGACGCTTGCGCCTGGCCTGCCTGCTGTTGAACACCTCGAGGGTCTCGAGCATATCGAAACCGGTGTGCACAGCCTGGGATACGTCATCGTCATGCTTCACCGGGGCCCCGAAGAAGGCCATGATCGCATCCCCGATATACTTGTCCACGATCCCGTTGCGTTTGAGGACGATGTCGACCATCTCGGTGAAGTAGGTGTTGAGAGATTCCACGATCTGCTCCGGCGCCATGGACTCGGAAATCCTGGTGAAGCCCCGGATATCGGAGAACAGGACCGCCAGGATTCGGCTGTCCCCGACCAGCATCGACTCGGGGCGTTCCATAAACTGGTCGATCACGTCCACGGGCACGTACTTCTGGAAGATGTTGCGGATCTTCTGCTCCCGCTTCTGGGCTATAACCGATTTAAAAGCGTAGCTCTTGATCTGGTTGTAGGCCTTCTCCAGCTGTCCGGTCATGAGGTTGAAGGT
>CAZFMD010000241.1:0-4646 GCA_964520025.1 uncultured Spirochaetaceae bacterium | reverse complement strand
CCAGTTCCAGAATCGGATCTTTACCCACGGGCATGAACATGAAGTACCAGGCGAATATGGCCCCCTTGTTGATGTAGTACTGGACGAACTCATTGGTGGTGATCAGGTCGGTATTTTCGCTGGTATAGGTGACGCTGATCCCGAAGATCACTCCTTGTGCCTTGAGCAGATCCATGGTCTTCATGATCTTGTCATACACACCGCGGCCGCGGCGTTTGTCCGTGTGCTCCCGGAAGCCCTCCACGCTGATAGCGGGGGCCACGTTTCCCAAACGGCTCAGGGTTCTGACGGTCTGTTCATCCAGGAGTGTTCCATTGGTGTAGGTCAGGAAGTACAGGTCATTGTACTTCTTGAACAGGCGGAGCCAGACATCCTTCATGATGTAGGGTTCTCCCCCGGAGATCACGACGAAGTACACCCCGATGCGGCGGCATTCGGCCAGGATGCCGTCGATCTCCTCTTCGGACAGCTCCCCGTCTTTGCTGTACAGCCCTGAGTAGCAACCGGTGCACCTGAGGTTACAGCGCATGGTGGGGCTGATCACGATCAAGGTCGGTGCCCAGATGCCTTGATTTACCAGCTGCTCCCGGATGCCTCTTCCCCTGATTCCCCAGTTGAAGATCAGGTTCTCCACCAGCTTGCGCTTGCAGCGCTGATTGGCCAGGGCACCCACCCGGGCAAACAGTGTAGCCATCCCGCTGTTGTCATCGATATCTCGTTCCAGGGTGTGCAAAAAGGCTCTCAATCCGGGATTCTGTAACGGTGTCTCGCCCAGACCGGCCAACTTGTGCAAATCCTTCACCCGCCCGGTCAGGCTACCGGTAATTCTGTCCACAAGAAGCCGTCGTGCAATAAAACTGCCCGCCACCTTGTTGGTACTTTTCATGTTTCCTCCCCGTTTCTGTCGATGCGATTCACCGATATGATGTCCAGGTTTAGATCCCAGAGCCTGGTCAGTACGCCTCTCAGCGCAGCCTGGTCCGCTACCGGACCGGTTAGCACCGTGGACAGGCATCCAGCCTCACTCTGTTCGGGAATGATCGACATGCCTTCCAACCAATCAGACCATATAGGATCGAGATTTCCTCCAACTCGTATGCGATACATCTGTGGTGTAAACTCCTCTGACATAGCTGTAATTCTCTATCTGTCTACAGAGTAGCAGGCAGCGAGTATGGCCGTGACCGGTCTAAAGTATGGTTTTGGTAGGGTTATTGACTGTCGTGGTTGGTGAATCCGTGCCGGAACCCGCGGTGGATGCGTCGGCGGCCGTGGGGCTTGAGAGCCTGGTTGCCTTCCGCGCCGGCCCACACAGGGATGCCGGCGGCTTTCATGCCGGTGTGAGCAGCCCCAGGGCCCTGGCTTTGGCCACAGCCTGGTTCCTGTTCTGAACGCCCAGCTTTCCATAGATGTTGCTGGTGTGCCACTTTACAGTCGGCAAACTGATGAAAAGCTGCCTGGCTACCTCTTTGTTGGAAGACCCCCGGGCCAGAAGCTGAAGTACTTCCAACTCCCGCTGGCTGAGTGGTTCGATGAGTTTCTCCGCGGCGCCGGCGGGCTGCTGATGAGGCCCAGCCGGCGGAAATACCGAGAGAATGCGTCCCACGTATTCCCGGTGAATCCCGCGGTTCGCCGCCTCGTAGAGCAGCTGAGCCATCGGAGAACCCTCATCCAGAAAGATACGTAGATACGCTTCCGGCTCGGCGATTGACAAAGCCTCTTCCAGGACCTCCAGAGCCTGGTCCTGCTCCCCCTTTGCCGCCGAGGCCAGGCACTGGAGAACAAGAGATTCCAGGACAACGCCGTACCTGCCCAGCTTTTCCGAGTTTTTCTGCAGCTGTCTGGCAAGTTTGAGACAATCAACCGATTTGCCCTTGACCAGGAGGATTCGGGCCTGCAGCATCTGATCCAGCTCCTGCAAAATGTAGGGCAGGCGCTCGTTCGTTCTCTGCCTTCGAGCTATCCATTCGCTGTACCAACGCTCGGCAGGCTCGACCTGGTCTTGAACCAGCCAAAGGCGAGCACGGTACAGATCGACCATCAGGTCATCCAGATCGCTTGCATCGAAACGGGTGGCGATCTTGTGCACCGTGTCCATGACTTTCTGTGCCTCCTGGGGGTCGCCTTGAGCCTGTTTTACCCGGGCCAGGGCGATATAGCCATCCATCGTGCCGATCACCCCCAGATTCCGTACCAGGTCGATCCCTTCGTTCAACAGCCTCTCGGCCTCATCCAGCTCATTCCACTCGCGATGCAGATCCCCCAGTCCGATCATGGCCAGTCCGGCTACGGGCATCGAAGTACCGGTGGAATCTACCGTTTGCTCGATAGCCTGTTCGTAGGTGGTCTTGGCCTCGCGCAGCCGCCCTTGAATCGTACGCAGGACTCCCAGCTCGGACATCAGGGCTCCGGCTATCGTCATGTTTCCCGCCGTCTGGCAACGGCGGATGTTGTCCTCATACACCTGGATCGATTTTGGGATGTCCCCGCTTGAGGCGTAGATGACATTGGCCAGAACCCGGCTGATCGCGCTGCGGAAGAACTGCTCCTCCTCAGGAAGCAGTTGAAGGGCACGGTTGCTCTGTTTCAGACTCTCCTCTACATCACCCTGGATCGTAGCCAAAAAGGCGCGAAAGGCGGCCAGCTGACCTGCTATCGCATCACTCGATCCGGCTCGTGCCGCGGTGTCGAGTCGAGCCTGGATCTGATTCATCGGAGCTCCGGCCATGAGCAAACCCAGGGCGTGGTACACACAGAGCAACGGGCGCGTGCACACCATCTCATCGGGCAGGGCTTCGATCCATCGAAGCACCGTTGCGAACTCACTGCGCATCAGGGTAGGTTGTGTATGGTTCTGGATCAGCTCCATGGCCCGGTCGAAGTCTTTCTCCGCCAGGGTCTGATCGATCGCCTCGGTAATCATATCGTTTTCTTCGTACCACCGGCTGGCGCGGCGGTGAAGCTCGGGCATCTGCTCGGAGTAGACCTGTTCGGCCCGGCGGCGCAGCAGATCGGCAAACAAGAGGTGGTAGCGGTACCACAACCGCTCGGAATCCAGCGGAACGATGAACAGATTGTTCCGTTCCAGCTGTTCGAGGATCGCTCCACTGTCCGCTTGATCGCTTACCACCTCACAGAGAGGACCGGTCAGACGATCCAGGATCGAAGTTTTCAGCAAGAACTGCTGAATACTCTCACTCTGTTGCGATAACACCTCCTCCACCAGATAGTCGAGGATGTAGCGATTGCTGCCGGTAAAGGACTTGATGAACCCGGAGGCGTCTCGCCTTCCCTGAAGGGATACGGCGGCCATCTGCAACCCGGCGATCCACCCTTCAGTGTGGTCCGCCAGAACCTGGATGTCGGAGACCGGCAGATCCAGACCCATCAGTCGGTTTAGGAACTCCACGGTTTCCTCGCGGGTGAAGCGCAGGTCCCCGGCGCGCATCTCGGTCAACTGTCCGCGGGCACGGAGCGTAGCCAAGGGAAGGGGCGGATCCGCACGGGTGCACAGTACCAGGTGAAGTTTCTGCGGCAGATGCTCAACCAAAAAGCCGAGGTAGCCGTGAATCGTTTTGTCGTGAATCAGATGGTAGTCGTCGAACACAAGGATGCGATGTTCTTTGATTTCGACGAATTCATTGAGCAACTCCGTGAGCACGGATTCGGCGGCTGAAGGTTTCAGTGTGTGAAATCCCGATAGAACGTCGTGTGCAGATTTTGGCTGGATTGTCTGCAGGGCGGATATCAGATAGGAGAGAAAGCGCACCGGATCGTTGTCGCTATCCTCCAGAGAAAGCCAGGCGGCGGGCTGTTCACACTCCCGGATCCATGCGCATATCAGAGTGGTCTTGCCGAAACCCGCCGGAGCCGAGACCAGGGTGAGACGACGCTGCAATCCTGTCTGCAACATCTCGGTAAGACGGTTTCGGCGTACCAGCTCCGGTCGCAGGGTTGGGATATACAGCTTTGTCTTCAGTACGGGAGGGATCACAGTGTAATCTGATTATAACGGTTTGAGCTTGCGGGGCAACAGTCTCTAAAAGGTAATGATCTTGTAGCCCTGTTCGATGAAGTTCTCCATGCTGGGATGGCCGGCCATATCATCCAGGATACGCAATCCTTGGGCTTGCGCCGCCTGAAGCGTGCCCATTTTGCCGGCGCAGGCTTTGCATACGCCCACCAGTAGTACCTTTTCCTTCACCTTCTTAAAGAGGTTGTGCATCGGATGATTCTCTTGATCCAGCTCGGGAATCAGCTTGGTAGCCGATCCTTCGATCACCAGTTTGATCTCGTAATCTTTGTCACTGAAGTCCAGGGCATTGAGCAGCACGTGAACGAAACACATCGGGTCGCCATTGAAGGCAAAAAGAGCGATCTTTTCCACAAGTGCAGTACCTCCCGGATCCTATCCTACTCGAATTGACGGACAATGCAAAGCAGATCATTGCGGGGTATAGGGCCAACATCTGTTCGCCGCCAAACCGGCTCGTTTCTGCAAATGAGTGGTGGGTGGACGGGTAGGAAGAGCAAGTGGTAATCGGTATAATCGCGGCACCGAGAGACGAAGAACTGATTTATGCCTACTAGGACTCAAGCCCTGCTGATGAGCCTGGGAGCCGTGCTCTGCTGGTCATTCGTGCCTC
>CAZFMD010000240.1:2959-4684 GCA_964520025.1 uncultured Spirochaetaceae bacterium | reverse complement strand
ATCCACATCTGGACGATCGTGCTGGAGATCAGCGTTCTCATGGCTCAGTTTCCCACCCCGGAGATTGCCAAGCGAAGCTACCTGTTCCGCACCCTGGGCCTGGGTTATGCCAATCTGGGCAGCCTGCTCATGGTGATGGGCATCCCCTACGACAGTGAGGAGGGGCGGGGCCTGGCCGCCTGCCTGACCGCCCTGCTGAACGGGCAGGCCTACCTGACCTCCGCCCAGCTGGCCGAACAGCTCGGTCCCTTTGCCCGCTTCCAGGCAAACCGGGAGCAGATGCTTCGGGTGATCCGAAACCACCGCCGGGCCATCCACAGTGCCCCGGATCAGGAGTATGAAGGGCTCACCGTATTCCCGAAAACGTTGAATCCCGAATCCTGTCCGGCGGAGCTTCTGGAAACCGCCCGCCGTGTCTGGGACCAGGCGTTGGAGGTGGGGGAGCAGCACGGCTACCGCAACGCCCAGGTCACCGCGATCGCTCCGACAGGCACTATCGGTTTGGTCATGGACTGCGACACCACGGGGGTGGAACCGGATTTCGCCCTGGTGAAGTTCAAGAAGCTCGCAGGGGGCGGCTACTTCAAGATCATCAACACCTCGATCCCGCCTGCTCTGAAGCAGCTGGGGTATGACAAGAATCAGGTCCGGGAGATCACCGCCTACTGCCTTGGGCGGGGATCGCTCAAAAGTTCTCCGGGAATTTCCTGGAAACAGCTGAAAGCCAAGGGATTCACGGATGCGGCGCTGAAACAAATCGACAAGTCGCTGGCAAGCGCCTTTTCCATTCATTCCGCGTTCACGCCCATAGTGGTGGGCCAGGAGTTGCTGGAGAAGAAGCTCGGCCTGGATCCCGAGACCTACAACAAACCCGGCTTCCAGCTGCTGGAGCATCTGGGATTCTCCCGGGAGCAGATCGAGCAGGCCGACCGCCACGCCTGCGGCACCATGACGGTGGAGGGCGCTCCTCACCTTAAGAGCGAGCATTACGCCGTGTTCGATACGGCCAGCAAGGTGGGCCGCATCGGTACCCGGTTCATCCCCTGGCAGGCGCACATCGAGATGATGGCCGCGGTTCAGCCCTTCGTCTGCGGGGCGATCTCCAAGACCGTGAACATGCCCAACACGGTGAGCGTGGAAGATGTCAAGGGCGCCTACTTCCTCTCGTGGAAGCGCATGCTCAAGGCCATCGCCATCTATCGGGACGGATCCAAGCTCAGCCAGCCGCTTTCCTCCCTCAGTTCGGCCGGAGAGCGGTTGGCCGAACAGATACTGGCGCTGCAGCGCCGGGCCCAGCGGAGCACCGATCGACTGAGCTCCGACAAGACGCATGTCGAAAAGCCCGGGGAGCAGCAAGCCTCTTCCCAACCTGATACCGGAGGGGCAGCTGCGCAAGCGGCCCCTGAGGCCTCCTCGTCCCGGCACAATCGCGAACCTCTGCCCAGCCGCCGCAACGGCTACACCCAGAAGGCCAAGATCGGCGGGCACAGCCTGTTCCTGCGCACCGGTGAGTATCCGGACGGAAGCCTGGGGGAGATCTTCCTGGACATGCACCGGGAGGGGGCGGCCTTCCGCAGCCTGCTGAACAGCTTCGCAATTGCCGTATCCCTTGGGATGCAGTACGGGGTGCCTCTGGAAGAGTACGTAGACGCCTTCGTGTTCACCCGTTTCGAGCCTAACGGCATCGTACAGGGACACGACAACATCAAGATCACCACCTCGGTT
>CAZFMD010000240.1:1350-2859 GCA_964520025.1 uncultured Spirochaetaceae bacterium | reverse complement strand
CCGATGAAAGAACCGATCATCATGGCCTGGAGCAGCGGCAAGGACAGCGCCCTGGCCCTGCGGAAAATCCTGGAAACCGACAGCTACAGCATCACCCTGCTTACCACGGTCACCGAGGACTACGACAGGATCAGCATGCATGGGGTTCGGGAGCAGCTGTTGCGCATCCAGGCCCAGAGCCTGGGTCTACCCATCGACATCGTGACCATCCCTAAAGCCTGCAGTGATGAGGAGTATCGCCTGCGTATGGAGGGTGCCATGCTCCGGCACTTCGAACGGGGCGCCCGCCGTGTTGTATTCGGGGATATCTTTCTGCAGAGTATTCGGGAATACCGGGAGGAAAACCTGGCCAAGATCGGAATGCAGCCCCTGTTTCCCCTCTGGCAGGTGGATTCCGGCGAGCTGAGCCGCACCTTCATCGAGGATGGGTTTCAGGCGGTCATCACCTGTGTGGATACCCAGGCTCTGCCTGATTCCTTCACGGGCAGGCTGTACGACCGATCCTTCGTCAACGACCTGCCGGCGGAAGCGGATCCCTGCGGTGAAAACGGCGAGTTTCACAGCTTCGTGTTCGACGGTCCGGTTTTTTCAAAGCCCGTGGAGTTTCGGCGGGGCGAGGTGGTGCTGCGGGATGGGCGTTTCAGCTTCTGCGATCTGCTTCCGCTGGACAGCGATAACCAGCGTGACTAAGGAGTGATCTGCCGGACCCGGAAAACCGGATTCGAATTCCGAGCATTCGGTTTACTCAGGCTTCTTTTTCTTTCAGATGGATTTCCGGAATTGCCCCAAGAGCTTCAGCAACTCGTCGCAAGAAGGAGAGAGAGAGATTCTCATAGCTTCCAGATTCGAGTCGAGCTATGGCTGGCTGTGATGTGCCGATCCTCTCGGCGAGTTGTTTCTGGGTTAGATTCTGGCGTCTACGCAATTCAATGATCTCCTTCGCAAGAGCAAACTCCCGTTCCAGCGCGTCGTACTCCTTCCTAAGTTCACCCTTTTTCAACTGCTTCTCGCGAAAACGGTCAAATGGCATTGCTTTCATTTCTTTCCCCCTGCCAGGAAAATGTCTCTAATTCGAAGAGCTTTCCGAATCTCGTCTCGGCTCGTCTTCTGACTCTTCTTGACATAGCCGGATGTCACGACATACGCCTTCTTGCTGTAATGGAAGTAGAACAGACGACATATATTGGTCGAATAGCGAACTCGGAGTTCGTACAATTCCTCGCCTTCGAGTTTTCTTGCGTGGGGCATCGGTAACTGCGGACCGAAATATTGTAACAGTTCAATAGTTCGTAAGGCCTTTGCCCCAAGTTTAGCATCAAGTCCTTCTATGAACTTGACTGCAGGCTCAAGTAATGTTATTTCGAACTGCATAACAGAATATATCAATATTGATATAAAAGGTCAAGTCAATTTTTTCGTGCCAATTGATCTTTAATCTCTGTGTGCCTTGGCACCGATGAACGCTTGTTATGGCGGGGATTCAGCCACCAGGAATGACTGCCTCCTTCT
>CAZFMD010000240.1:0-1250 GCA_964520025.1 uncultured Spirochaetaceae bacterium | reverse complement strand
CCAAAGCCCAAGCTCAGGCTCCGAAGGCCTCCACGTCGGCCATGGAGTGGAAGGGGGAGAGGTCCCGCAGGTGATCCACGATGCCCGGAAGCACCTCCAGCACGTAGTCCACGTCCTGCTCCGTGTTGTAGGTGCTCAAGGAGAAGCGAACAGAGCCGTGGATCCTGGTGAAAGGCACGCCCATGGCCCGCAGCACGTGGGAGGGTTGAAGGCTTCCCGAAGCGCAGGCCGATCCGGTGGAAGCGCAGATCCCCTGTTTGTCCATGGCCAGCAACAGGGCTTCTCCCTCGATGAAGTGGATCCCGATATTGGTGGTGTTGGGCACCCGGTTGTCCGGATCTCCGTTCACCTCGGTGTCCGGGATTTGCGTCAGAATGCCGCTCTCAAGCTTGTCCCGCAGTGCCCGTACCCGGGTATCCTCGTCCTCCAGCTTGCTGCCCACCAATTCCGCCGCTCTGCCCATGCCCACGATCAGGGGCATGCTCTCGGTTCCGCCCCGGCGGCTGCGCTCCTGATGGCCCCCGATGATGAATGGGCGGATCTTCAGTCCCCTGCGGATGAACAGCCCGCCGATGCCCTTGGGCGCGTGGAACTTGTGGCCGGAGAAGGACAGCAGATCCACCGGAAGCTTTTGCATATCCAGGGGAACCTTGCCCACTGCCTGGACCGCATCGGTGTGGACGAACACGCCCCGCTCTTTGGCGATCCGGCAGATTTCGGTAAGGGGTGAGAGCACCCCTGTCTCGTTGTTGGCGAAGATCACCGAGATCAGCAGGGTGTCGGGAGTGATCGCCTCCCGCAGCTCCTGCAGGTCGAGATTGCCCTTGGCGTTCACGCCCAGCTCGGTCACCTGCAGACCTTTTCGACGAAGGTACGGGACCTGGTTCTTGACAGCCGGGTGTTCGACCTTGGTGGTGATGATGTGCCCCTTTTCAGGATAGGCGTCCACCAGCCCGCGAACAGCGTGGTTGTCGCTCTCCGAGCCGCAGGATGTAAACACGACCTCGGTGGGTTGGCAGTTCAACAGGGAGGCCATCCGCTCCCGGGCCCGGTCCAGGTCCCGGTGAACGTCCCCGCCGAAGGCGTACATGCTGGAGGGATTGCCGTAGCGATCCTTGAAGAGGGGAAGCATCTCCTCGAGGACTTCCGGAGCCACCCGGGTGGTCGCGTTGTTGTCCAGGTAGACCCTAGGCGATTTCATCTTCCACAACCTCCAGGGTGGGATCGATCAGCTCGCGGAGCTTGTCCTG
>CAZFMD010000239.1:0-4702 GCA_964520025.1 uncultured Spirochaetaceae bacterium | reverse complement strand
CGTACATATCCCAGATGAAGTAGTTCGCCGACCAGATGATCTGGGCGGCGATCCCGACCAGGAAAAACACGACGGCGCCGCGAAAAGCCGAGTGCCTCCAAAAGCGGGGGAAGCCGGTAACGATGAAGATGATGGCCGCCGAGGGATAGTTGAGCAGGATGAGGAACAGGTAGTTGCCGCGCCAGAAAAGTTTCTGCCGGACCGTCATGCCTGCGGTAAACATCGATTTCAGGAAATGTCCGCCGGTAGCATAGCGCAGCGACGCCCCCAGGCTCCGTACAGCCAGCTGCAGGATTCCCCCCTCTTCCCCCGATGCCATCATCCGGTACACCCCGATCCAGTGCATAATGAACAGCGTGGCGAACAGTGCGGTGCCGGCCAGGTAGCAGGCGATCAGGGCGAGGATGGATCCGGCTTTGAGTTGGAAGTTACGCGCCGCGAAGGGCAGCAGCACGGCCAGAAAGGCGAAGATGTACAGCCCCATGAGCACGTGATTGCTGACCCCCAGGCCGGCGAAGAAGAATGCCAGGTACAGACCCCTTGGTTTCGCCCTGCGGTAGGCCCGGAAGACGAGGAACAGACAGGCACTGATGAGGGTCGTATTCAAGGTATAGACTTCGATCGCGGTCGAGTGCCACCAGAGGGATAGGGATACGGTCAGGGCGATCGCTGCCAGGGCCGGGGCGAGCAGGTTCTTTGTAAGCTCCACCCCGGTTTTGTAGATGAACAGGACCGTCAAACTGCCGAAGAGGGCGCAGAGCATGGTCAGGGCAAAGTGGGGATCCGCTGCGCGGAATACCTGCAGCCAGGCGTAGCCGATCAGGTTGAACAGGTTGTGGATGTTTACCCATACCCCGAGATCCGGTTTGCGGACCAGGTTCAGGATCAGGGTGGCATCGACCCAGCCGGGATAGCGGGCCGCCGTGGCCCAGTAGAGGATGAACGACCCGGCCAGCACCGCTGCCGGTACGGCGATTCTTCGCACGCGCTCCCTCTTCGGTTCGGATCCCGTTTGGTCTAACCTCGGATTCCGAGATGCGGCCGTCGGCTGCATGAGCTGCTCCTGCTGTCTTGTTTTTTTTCCGGCTCCTGTTGCCCCCCTCTTGAGATGAAAACGAAGCGCCTGTCAAGCTCGTACTTGAGGGAGTAGCCGAGGGTGAGACCGACCGCCGCACCCACATAGCGGGCGGCGTTGAACTCGAACAGGGCGTCGAAGCTGATCTCCACGGCCCAGAACACCGCGGTTGTGAATCCGCTCATAACCACGTAGAGAAATATCTTGGCCGCCTCGTCGCCCAGGGAACGGGTGCGGTAGTAGAAGATGAAGCGCTTGTCAAGGAGGTACTTGACGCCCAGCCCTGAGATGGTTCCAAAGAACAGCGAGATGTAGATGGAGTATGGGCCCTGTACGAAGACGGCGACGCCCCGCTGAACCGCAATGTTGATCCCAGTGGCGATCGCCGCGAAAATCGCGTATTTCACGACTATCGGAATCCGCTCCATGGTCAGTCTTCGCCTCAAGGTCGGCCTCCGCTGAACAATGTGTATGCGAGCAGGGCGAAGATGATGCAAATCCAGAGGGCGATATCGATGAGCATGGCCCTATCCTTGAGCAGGACCTCGGCGGGATCGCCCCCGTTATTCTGTCGGTAGATCAGAAACATGTAGCGGAACACCCCGAAGACCACGAAGGGAATGGTGGCGATGAACTTGTCCCGGCCCAGGGCGATCATTGTTTTTGAGGTCACCACGTACAGAGAGTAGGTGATGATGGTGAGGGCGGCGGAAATGATGATCAGGGAGTTGAGCAGGTCGGCCGAGTATTCCTGAAAAACCGCCCTGTGGCCCGTGGAACTTTCGGTTACCTCTTTGCGGCGCTTAGCGAAGCCGAGAAACAGGGAGAGGAAGAAGGTGGTAAGCAGCATCCAGCTGGACAATTCCACGCTGATGGTAACGGCGCCGGCCACCAGCCGCAGAAGAAAACCGATGGCGATCAACATGACATCGATGAAAGCCTGGTTTTTCAGAAGGAGGCTGTAGGCCACATTCAGTCCGACATAGACAAGCAGGACCAGGAGCGAGGGAAGTCCGAGAATCACCGAGACAGCCGCGGAGGCAAGGAACAACACCGCGGCCAGGATCAGGGCGCCGCGCACGGGTACGGCTCCGCTGGCGATCGGACGATCTTTTTTCTTGGGGTGAAGCCGATCCCTTTCCCGATCGGCGATATCATTGAACACATATACCGCCGAAGCTGCCAGGCAGAAGGCGGCGCACATGATCAGGGTTCGAACGATGTACATCGGTTTGTCGAAATTCAGAGAAAAAATCAGGGGAGCGAAGATGAACACGCTTTTGACCCAGTGCTTGATGCGAATCAATCGAATGTAATCTCGAACCATGCCTTAAACCCCTAAAAGAAGGCTTTGATCACCCCCAGGAAGCCCTGCTTCCAGGGTTTCCTGTGACTTATCCCGGCGGACTCGTCGATGCCGTCACGATTGTCCAGGTACCAGCGATAATTACGCAGCAGGGCGTCGATATTGGAATAGGCGGGCTCGAATCCCAACTGCCTGCAGGCCTTGTCGATGGAAACCGCCGAATCCTTGCCCGCTGTCTCGTAGATCCACTGGTACAGCGGGGACAGACGCAAGATCTCCAGGATGCGCAGGGCGGATACGGATAACCAGCGGGGAAAGGGCACGATCCGCTTTCCGTATCCGGCGGCATCGAGCACAGCCTGGAAGTCATCTCTGATCGTGGTGAACTCCCGGGCACCGACGTTGAACACGTCGTCTATCCGTTTCTTGGGCAAGGTGGCGCAGAGAAGGATGGCCTGACACAGATCCTCCACATCCAGCAGCTGATAGCGATTCGTCCCCTTGCCGACAACGGGGAAACCCCTGCCCTCCCTGGCCCAGCTGTACAGCAGCTCGAAGGCGCCGAGGCGCTCCGGCCCGATGAAGCTCTTGGGCCGAATAACCGGGATACAGAGGCCGCCTGCCCGGAACTCTTCGCAGAGTTTCTCCGCATCGATCTTCGCCTGTCCGTAGGGGCCGACGCCGATCAGCGGATCGTCTTCATAGATCGGGTAGCTGTCGGGAACTCCGTAAACGGCAGTCGAGGAGATGTAGATGAAACGATCTACCCGGTGTTCGGCAGCAGCCTGTAGCAGATTCCGGGTGCCCTCCACCTCGGTGGAACGGATGTCCTGCTCCGAGTACAGGGGCAGAGCCGCGGCTGCGTGAATCAGCCAGTCGGTTCCGGGCACCAGGTCCCGGACCAGCTGGAAATCCCTAATGTCGCCCTTAACGGCGCGGATCCTGTCCTTTTCCGGATAGTCGAACTCGGCGATGTCCAGAGAGGTGATCGAGGTATAACCCCTGTCCAGGAGGTGGCGGATCAGGTTGATACCCAGAAAGCCCGC
The DNA here is from genome assembly GCA_964520025.1 of uncultured Spirochaetaceae bacterium. Classification (GTDB taxonomy): domain Bacteria; phylum Spirochaetota; class Spirochaetia; order SZUA-6; family DRHE01; genus JAFGQJ01. The sequence continues at coordinate 1,275 of CAZFMD010000239.1, read as the reverse complement.
GCCCCCGGTTACCAGTATGTTTTTCTTGCTTGCTTTCGAATCCCTATCGGATTGCATGAATGTGCCTCATTCCATCGAAATTGCAATTACCGTGCCATGAGATTGCTGAATGACCCCCAGGTAATTGCATGTTACATATAAAATTATCGAGCGAACAGCCGCTGCTGACACAGGATTGGAAGGAATCACGGTGTTCCAGGCGTATCCCGGCGCGCAACGTCGAACATGATATTTCTATATATTATAGCGACTTAGGTCAAGTATCGATCCATGGCCGAAATTGCCGAATGTTGATACCCATCCTGACGCAATCCTCCGCGAACGCTGTGGATCGTCCCGCCCCGGTTCCCGCCTCCGCCTTGAGAACGATCAGGACAGCAGATCCAGAAGCAGCTCACAGATCATGCATTGGCCCCGGCCGTTGAGGTGCAGTCCGTCCGGCTCCAATACGTCCTCCTGCTGCTGTTCAATTGCCCGGGCCAGGTCGGCCACGAAGTAACCGTTCTTCCCGGCCCATCCGCGGATGAAGTCGTTGACCTCTCCGATATGCTCTTCCGTGTATACGGAGTTGGAGTCCGAAAAAAAGCTACGCAATCGCACATTGTCCACAGGCGGAATAGTGATCTGGATCAGCCGTTTGCCCTCGGCCAACAGGGTTTCGGTGATGAAGTGTATATTCCGTTGGTATTCGTCCAGGCTCAGTACCGATACCCTTCTCCGGTCATCCAGCTGCAAGCTGTCGTTTGTGCCGATGAACAGCACAGCCCATTGAAACTCCCGGTTCGCCACGGTGGAGTAGAAGCGCTTGATCAGGTCCGCGCTGGTATCTCCGGAGACCGCCGCGTCCAGCATCTGCCGGCTCGGATCCTCTTGCCAGTAGCGGTTGAGGATCCTGACGTAGCTCTCCCGGTCGCTGGTGATCGAGTCCCCGACGGCCAGGATCGACAGCGACGGAGTACCGTCGTTGGCCGGCTTGACCGCCCGGGGCAGGGAAGCGGCCAGCTCGGCAATATTGCGCTGGAAACCCTCCTCGATTGCCTTCAGTTCCGCCAGGGAAACGCCGTACACCCTGGCGATTGAGGCCAGGTCGTCATCCTCTATCAACAATCCGGACAGTTTGTAGAGGTTGAACTTGTGTACAAAACTCAAGGGATGCTGCAGTTGATCCACGCCGTCACCGGTCCTTTCATCTTATAAATCAAAGTCGATCCTGGGATTATCCGCCGTGAGGACCGCCTGCTTTGTCGGGCTCCTCCAAAGCTCTGCGATCGCCTC
>CAZFMD010000238.1:2170-4708 GCA_964520025.1 uncultured Spirochaetaceae bacterium | reverse complement strand
CAATGATCGTCAAGATGAAGAAGGTCTCCATCGTCGTGTTCGACCGCTTTCGCGAGCAGTCGTTGAAGGCCCTGCGCAAGCTCGGATTGGTGCATATCGAATCCCGCCCCGCCGCCAGCGATGAGTTGATCCGTCTGGCCGAGCAGAGCGCGCAACTGGAGCGGGCCCGTCTTCTCATCCCTGAGGAGAGTAAGAAGGATAGGAAGCAGCGGCAGAAGCGTGAGAAAAAGCTCAAGAGGCAGCCACAGAAACAGCGAACCCTGACAGCCGCCACGGTAACCCAAGACGACGTGGATGGATGCGTGGAGATTGCCGGGGAGATTTTCGAGCTCACCGAAAAGATCCGGGCTGCCGAAGAGCGAATCCAAAGACTTATCCACGAGCAGGAGCGATTGGAATCCTGGGGTGGATACGACCCGCAGGAGCTCCGTGAGCTGGCTGAAAAAGGTGTCTACATCTCTCTGTACGAGTTGAGTACGAACGAATTCAAGCAGCTGCCCGAGGAGCTGCAGTGGCTTGTCATCAGCAAAACCAAGAGTGCCGTCCGTTTGGCTGTGATTTCCCTGGGCTCCGAGGCTTCCCTGGAGTCCGAACCCGTTGTCTTGGGCGAACAGGGACGCAAGGGCCTGCAACAGCAGATAGACAGTGCCCATAAACAGCTGCAGGGCCTGGAACATCGCTTGCAGCACCTGGCCGGGGAAAGGGCGCGCCTACAGGCTGTGATCCAGTGCCTGGACAACAGAGTAGAGTTCGAGCAGGTTCGCGCCGGAATGGTCGGCAAGGAGCAGCTGAGCTACCTCATGGGGTATATCCCGGCCAAGCGTGCGGATGCTCTGAAACGGGCGGCTTCGGAAAACGGTTGGGCTCTGCTGGTCGATGATCCGGCGGAGGACGACCCGGTTCCCACGCTTGTGGAGAATCCCAAGTGGATCCGCATCATCCGCCCGATGTTCACCCTGATGGAAACCACCCCCGGTTACAGAGAGTTCGACATCAGCTTTCTTTTTCTGCTGTTCTTCAGCCTGTTCTTCGCCATGCTGATCGGGGATGCGGGCTATGGGATCGTGCTGTTCATCCTGACCCTGGTGGGCCGATTGGCCATGCGGCGGCGCCCCGGAGGGGTGTTCACCCTTCTGTTCGTGCTCAGCGGCGCCACCATCGCGTGGGGAGCTCTATCCGGTACGTGGTTCGGGGTGGAAGCCCTGGCCCGGCACCCGCTTCTGTCGCGGATCGTGATTCCCCAAATTGCCAGCTTCGGTGTGGAGAACACCAAGACCGTGATGTATCTGTGCTTCCTGATCGGGGCTGTCCACTTGAGCATCGCCCGTCTTATCAGCTTTATCCGCGGGCTGCCCAAGCTGGCCGCCTTCAGCGAGCTGGGATGGCTTTCGATTCTCTGGGGCATGTTCTTCGTCACCCGCTACATCGTGCTCCAGGAGGTGCTGAATCCCCTGGGAATCTGGCTGGTTGGCGCGGGTATCCTCCTGATCGTCGTATTCGGAGAGCAGAAGGGTAAATTTTTCAAGGGTATGGCCATGGGGCTGGTGCGATTGCCCTTGAGCCTCCTGGACAGCATCGGTTCGTTTTCGGATATCGTGTCCTACGTGCGTCTGTTTGCCGTAGGCTTGGCCACTGTGGCGGTGGCCGCCAATTTCAACGCCATGGCCGCGGGGGTGGGGTTCGGATTCCCCTCGGGATTGATCTCCGCCTTCATCCTGTTCTTCGGCCACACCCTGAACATCATCATGGGCGCCATGTCGGTCATCGTGCACGGGGTGCGCCTGAATATGCTCGAGTTTTCAGGACAGCTCGGTATGGAATGGACCGGGGTGCCCTATAAACCATTTGGAGAAAAAGAAACAGAAGGAGAAGAGTAGATGGATATCGGACAATTGGGCTTTGCCGCAGCAATTTCCCTGGCCGCCATCGGATCCGCCCTTGGAACCGGTATTGGCGGGATGGGAGCAATTGGTGCCTGGAAGAAGTGTTTCGCCCAGAACAAACCGGCCCCGTTCCTGGCCGTGGCCTTTGCCGGGGCGCCTCTGACGCAAACGATCTACGGACTGATTTTGATGAACGCGATTCTCGCCTCAGACGCCGGATCCATGACCAAGCTGGCAGCGGGTGTATTTGGCGGTGCGGCCATCGGGTTTTCCGCACTGCTGCAGGGAAAAGCCGGCGCTTCCGGTGCCGATGCACTCGGTGAGACGGGCAAGGGCTTCGTCAACTATCTGATGGTCGTGGGGATCATCGAAACCGTGGCTCTGTTCGTCATGGTCTTCCTCATGGGCACCCTGGGTTAGGGGCAGAGGCGGAGCCTGCATCGCTCGAGTCTGTGCGTTCCCAGTATACGCACTCGGACAAGCACATTGTGGCACAGGTAAAGAAAACCAGATCCGTTTCGGTGGGCCGGATGCTGATAGGCGGTGGTGCGCCCATCAGCGTGCAGACCATGTGGAAAAAGCCGCTCGGATCCGCGGATTCGGCCCGGGCCCTGGAACAGATCCTGACCGGGATCCGCAACCTGGAGGAGATCGG
>CAZFMD010000238.1:0-2070 GCA_964520025.1 uncultured Spirochaetaceae bacterium | reverse complement strand
GTGGCTCAGGCCATGGTTCAGGCGGCGGAGGAGGAGCTGTCGATTCTGGAGAGGCTCGGCTTCGAGCAGGCGATATTCTCGCTCAAGGCCGCCGATGTGCAGACCACGGTCCAGGCGAATCTGCTGTTCTCCGAGCGCTACGACTATCCACTGCACATAGGAGTGACCGAAGCGGGCCCCCTGGTGCAGGGAACCGTGAAGAGCACCCTCGCCCTCTCCCGGCTGCTCGAGAGTGGGGTAGGGGATACGGTCCGGGTTTCCCTTTCCGACAGCCCGCAGAATGAGATCATCGCCGCCTGCTCGATCCTGCAGAATCTGGGTTTGCGTTCCTTCGGACCGGAGGTGATCTCCTGTCCGACCTGCGGCCGCACCGTCTTTGATGTGACCGGTTTCCTCGAAAAGGTGCAGCCGACCATGCAGAGGATACACAAGCAACTAACCGTGGCGATCATGGGCTGTCCGGTCAACGGTCCCGGGGAGGCCAAGCGGGCTGATCTTGGCATTACCGGTTCGGAGAAGCAGGTTGTGATTTTTAAAAAAGGGAAAATCATTCGCAGAGAAAGCGCCGATCATGCTATTGAGGCTTTTAAAGAAGAACTGGAGAAGTTTTGAGATTTCCACATCTGCTGTTATCTTTGACCCTGTTCATGCTGCTATCCGCAACCCTGATACCGGCGCAGACGGATAACTTCGTTGAAGCCTGGTTTCTCTACGAGCAGGGCAAGGCCAGGCTCGAGGACCCGGAGGGCCCGGAGCTCGGAGAGGCACTTCTTTCCTTCCAGGAAGCCATAGACAAACGGGGAGCACCCTTTCCGGAGGCTGAGGTGGCCATCGGCGATATCTACTTCCAGGAGGGAGCACTCGCCCTTGCCAAGCTCCAGTACGAAAAGGCCTATAAGCTGCGCGGGGGCATGGAGATCGCCGAAGAGAAGTACACGGTTCTCTATCGCCTGGCCGATCTGCATGAAGGTCAGGACATGTATGCGGATATGGACAGGTATCTGCAGCAGGTACTTGAGGACCAACCCTACTTTTCCGACGAGCAGTATCGCAGTTTCAAGGATGCCTTTCTGTCCACCTATGAGGACAAGGGCCTGGAGCATCTGCTCAAGCTCTACCGCATGGAGGGTGTGGCGTTTTCGGTTCCTGCCCATGCCAAGCTTGGTTGGTTCTACTACCGTACCGGACGGTCCGGGGCAATCCTTCATGGCCTCTTCGCTCTCGATATTATGGTCACCGAGGCCGTCAAAGAGCTGCGCCGGGTACAGCCGGGATTCGTGTTCACCACGATGGAGGACTTCCTGGATGCGGCTCTACAGCGGGATAATATCCGGGAGTACCTGGCATCGGGAGAGTTCTTCAAGACCCTCTACTACCTGGCTACCGCAACCTACGCTGCATCCCGGCCAAGCCTGGCCGAGCCGATCTGGCAGCTCCTGGCCGCCTATCCCCTGGAGGTGGTGGGACCCGGTGCCCTTACCTATGCAGATCTTGCCGCCCGGCAGCTGAAGTCCCCCTGGGTCGATCCGTACATCAATACGTCGGTACGCAAGATCGAATACCCACTCCAGTAGTATCTCTCCCTGCAATCGACACGGCCGCTCTTTCAGGATATCCTCTACCTATGGCCGCATCTGAAGATAGCCAGGTCGATTTTATGATCCGGGCGGCACGGCTCATGGATGTCCCGGAAATCACCCGCCTGAACGCCCAGCTCGGCTATCCGGAGCCGGAATCCACAGTTGCCTTGCGTTTTCGCAGGATCATGGGGGATCGGCGGGATCACCGGGCATTCGTGGCAGCGGCCGGAGCATCAACCGCCTCCTCCAGCGGCGCGATTGTCGGCTGGATCCACGTGTTCATCGACAAGCTGCTCACCGTGGGCCCCCGGGCCGAAATCGGCGGGTTGGTGGTGGACGAGCAATGGCGCAGCAGGGGAGTGGGGGCGGCGCTTGTGAATCACGCCGAGCAATGGGCCCGGCAAAGAGGATTCGCTCTAATTGTCGTGCGTACCAACGTAGTACGCGCTCGGACGCACGAATTCTACGAGAAGTGCGGGTATCAACTGCT
>CAZFMD010000237.1:0-4738 GCA_964520025.1 uncultured Spirochaetaceae bacterium | reverse complement strand
CGGGCGATCCCCACGGTGGGAGCGAAACAGAGCAGTTTGCTCTTGGTCTGTCTGATCCGGTTGATCGCCTCCCGGGGCGGCAGGCCTCCGGCCAGGATCACGAAGGGAAACTCGATCTTCAGCACGTGCTCCAGGTGTTTGGAGAAATTGGGGGCTATGGTGATCAGGTTGATGCCGAAGGGCTTGTCCGTCTTGTCCCGGGTCTTTTTGATCTCCTCTTTCAGCATCTCCGGCGGCATGTTTCCCCCGGCCAAAACCCCGAAGGCTCCGGCATTGGAGATGGCGGCGACCAGGGTCGACTCAGAGATCCAGGTCATGGCTCCACCCAGGATCGGATACTCCACGCCCAGGAACTCTTTGCCCCTGCTCCACAACCGTTCTATCAGCTCTCGTGCCATATGCACCTCCTGCTCGTCCTCCGGCACCGTCCTGCGGCGTCGACAGCACCTTCCGGTGCGAGGGTAGTCAAAATATGCTCTTTTTTGGGTGCGGTTTCAACAGGGGCACTTTGACAAACTCGCGATATTGGCCCAAGATCTACGGAAGATGAAATCCATCGTACTGGCGGAAAAACCGAGCGTGGGCCGGGAGCTGGCCCAGGTGCTGGGCTGCAGAAAGAAGGATAAGGGCTACTCCGAAGGGGATGCCTACATTGTGACCTGGGCAATGGGCCATCTGGTGGAGCTGGCCGATCCCCAGGTCTACGACGAGCGCTACAAGAGGTGGTCCCTGCACTACCTGCCAATGCTTCCCGAGCGCATGAAGCACCGGGTTATTCCCCGCACCTCCCACCAGTTCCGCACAATCCAGTCCCTGTTCCGCCGCAAGGACGTGAACAACCTGATCATCGCCACGGATGCCGGCCGGGAGGGTGAGCTGGTGGCCCGCTTGATCATGCGCCTGGGCGGCTGGAAGGGCCCGTACCAGAGGCTGTGGATCAGCTCCCAGACCGAATCGGCGATCCGGGAGGGCTTCCGCACCCTGAAAGACGGCAAGAGTTACGACAATCTGTTCCGCGCCGCCGAGTGCCGTTCGGAGGCGGACTGGATCATCGGGCTGAACATCTCCCGGGCCCTGAGCTGCAAGTACGATGCCCGCCTGTCCGCCGGCAGGGTGCAGACCCCGACCCTGGCCCTGATTGTGGCCCGGGAGGCGGAGATCAACAACTTCAAACCGGACAGTTACTGGCAGGTCCACGCCGATTTCGGTTCATACACCGGGCTTTGGCGCAGCTCAAGCGGAGTGACCCGGATTAAGGAGGAGAAGCGGGCCCGGGAGATCGCGGACAAGGTGCGGGAGAAACAGGGGCGCATCGTCAAGGTAGAGGCCAAGGACAAAAGCGAGCCGCCCCCACTGGCTTACGATCTGACCGCTCTGCAGCGGGAGGCCAACAGCCGCCTGGGCTTCACGGCCCAGAAGACACTGAGCACCCTCCAGGGGTTGTACGAGCGGCACAAGCTGGTTACCTACCCCAGGACCGACTCCCGCTACATCACCAGGGACATCGTGCCCACGCTGAAGGATCGCCTTAAAGGAGTCCTTAGCTCCCGTTTCCGCACGACGGTCCAACAACTGCTGGACGGGGAGATCAAGGCGGGCAGCCGCTTGGTCAATGACGCCAAGGTCAGCGATCATCACGCCCTGCTGCCCACCGAGCAACGGGCCGATCCCCAGAGACTGGGAGCGGATGAACGGGCCCTGTGGGAGATGATCGTGGCCCGTTTCCTGGCCGTGCTCTCTGCTCCGTACCGCTACAAGAGCATCACACTGATTACCGAGGTGGAGGGGGAGCAGTTCCTCTCCAGGGGTATCCAGGTAATCGATTCCGGCTGGAAGGCGATCGAGCAGAGCTTGAGTGATCGGAAAGAAGAGGAGGAGGATGAGGTCCCCCATCAGGAGCTGTCCTCCCACCGCCAGGGGGACACGGTGCAGGTGGCGGGAACCCAGGTCAAGCAGGGTTTCACCAAACCCCCGCCGCGCTATACAGAGGCAACTCTGCTGGATGCCATGGAGCATGCGGGCCGATTCATCGACGACAAGCAGCTGCGCGCCTCCATTGCCCAGGGAGGCATCGGCACCCCGGCGACCCGGGCCGAGATCATCGAGAAACTGCTGTCCCACTACTACATCGAACGGCGGGGCCGGACCCTCTTTCCCACACCCCGAGGGCTGGAGCTGCTGGAGCTGATTCCGGGGGATCTGCGCTCTCCGGAGCTGACCGCCCGCTGGGAGCAGCGCCTGGCCCGCATCGCCAAGGGTGAGGAGAGGGCCGGGGAGTTCAACAGGGATATCCGCCGGAACGCCACCGAGCTGGTGGAGACGGTGAAGCACTCGACCGCCACCTACCAGCCCCGCAATGTGAGCAACGAACCCTGCCCGGTCTGCGGAAAGATGATGATGCCCGTACTGGACAAGAAGGGGCGGAAGATGCTGGTCTGTCAGTCCCTCTCCTGCGGATACGAGCAGAGCACCGGGGAGGGGGGTTCCCTCTCCCGCCGTCCCTCCAAGAAGCAGAAGGCCCTGGACCGGCGTCTGATCCAGCAGTTCAGCGACAAATCCAAGGAGACGGCGACCTTCGCCGATCTGATCAAAGCGGCCCAGGAGCGCAAAGAACAGAAATGATGAGGTGGACCCGCTCCGGCTATCCGATCCGGCCGCGGCGATAAGCCGGACAGCCGTCTATCTTGACTTTTTCAGTCATTATCAGCTATGTCAATGAGATGAGCAACGGTTTTCTCTCCTCCAGCGACAGCAGTCGTGCGGCCAGGCCGCTGGCCCATGCCCGGACCGTGCGTTTCCCCGAAGGTCTGGATCTCCAGCTGGGGGGCCGGCTGGAGGAGGTCACTGTCTGCTATGAGACCTATGGGACGCTCGCTCCCCGGGCCGACAACGCCGTTCTGATCTGCCATGCCTTGAGCGGGGATTCCCACGTGGCCCGACACCAGGCCGATGACGATCCGGGCTGGTGGGAGACGATCGTGGGCCCGGGCAAACCGATCGATACGCAGCGGTACTTCGTAATCTGTCCGAACGTACTGGGCGGCTGCCGGGGGACCACCGGCCCGAACAGCAGAAATCCGGCTACGGGCAAGCCTTACGGCCGGGATTTTCCCAACATCACGATCTGCGACATGGTGAGCCTGCAGAAGCGGCTGGTGGATCACCTGGGCGTAGAGCGGCTGCTGGCCGTGGCCGGCGGCTCCATGGGAGGACAGATGGTGCTCTGCTGGGCGGCGAAATACCCGCAGAGCTCCAGGGCCTACATTCCCGTCGCCACCGCCGCCCGTTTGACCAGCCAGTCCCTGGCCTTCGATATCGTGGGGCGTAACGCTATTATCCACGACCCGAGCTTCCGGGACGGTCAGTACTACGAGCAGCCCAAGGGCCCGGATATCGGGCTGGCCATTGCCCGGATGATCGGTCACATCACCTACCTGTCCAGGGAGTCGATGCAGTTGAAATTCGAAACCGACCGTCACAACCCGCGGGAGGTTTCCACTGCCTTCGAGAAGCGGTTCTCCGTAGGATCGTATCTGGGGCATCAGGGGGATCGTTTCGTGGAACGGTTCGACGCCAACAGCTACATCACCCTGACCCTGGCCATGGATCTGTTCGACCTGGGGGACAGCCGGGAGGCGTTGGTTCAGTCTATCGGCAGAACCGGGGCGCGCTGGCTCATCCTCAGCTATACCAGCGACTGGCTTTTCCCTCCGGAGGAATCACGCCAACTGGCCGAAGCCCTGATCCGCTCCGGTACGCGGGCCAGCTACTGCAACGTGCCCAGCCCCTACGGTCATGACTCGTTCCTGCTCGAGCATAATCTGGAGATCTACGGGCAGCTGATCCGTTCCTTCTTGGCCACCACCGGCGGGATACCCGTGGGTGGCTCGGATGAGGGACCTGAGAAAGCGGCTGGCCACGGCGATACCGGCTCCGCAGCCGCCCGGATGGGCAGCCGCCCCGAGAGGCAGGCACCGGCGGATCCGGCCAGCATCTTTCATCCGGATCGGCTGGACTACGACAGGATCATCGATCTGATTCCCCCCGGCTCCAGGGTCCTGGATCTGGGTTGCGGACAAGGGGAGCTTCTCTACCACCTCAAAGAGCGCGGGTTCGAAAATCTGACCGGGGTTGAGCTGGATGAGCGGGCCATCGTCTCCTGCAGCCGGCTCGGTCTGGATGTCCTGCAACTGGATCTGAACCAGCACCTCGATCCCTTTGCCGACGGAAGCTATGACTGCGTGGTTCTGTCCCGGACATTGCAGGCTGTCCTGGATGTAGAGGGACTGCTGGCGGAGATGCTGCGCATCGGGCGCCGGAGCATCCTGAGCTTTCCGAACTTCGCCTACCGCAAGCTCAGGCAGGTGCTCTACCAGAAGGGCCGTGCCCCGGAGAGCGAGGGAGTCCTGCGCTACAAGTGGTACAACACGCCGAACCGGCGTTTCTTCTCCATCGCCGATTTCGAGGATCTCTGCGATGAACGGGGTATTCAGATTCACAGGAGGGTCGCTCTGGACACCGAAGCCGGGGAAGAGGTTGTCGATGATCCAAACCTCAACGCCGATCTGGCAATCTTCGTGATCAGCCGCTGAACTGCCCCGCAAAACCCTTGACCTTTTTGCTCAGGTTGTGCTCTTCTTCCCTTGATATGAGACATCGAATAGTCGCGATTGTACTCACCATACTCCTGTTTATGACAGCGACCGGCGCGGCAAGACTGCACGCAGCCCCGGCGGAC
>CAZFMD010000236.1:0-4765 GCA_964520025.1 uncultured Spirochaetaceae bacterium | reverse complement strand
GGAGAGAAGATATGCTGAGTCAAAAGGAAAAACAGCTGTTGCGCTCGATTGAATCTCGAAAACAGCGGATTGTCGAAAAGCTGCAGACCTTGATCCGATACCCGACCACTACGCCGGGGCTGGGGTGCAGGGCCGAAGGCCGTGCCTACCGTAACTATCAGCGGGACATTCAGAAAACCCTGGAGGCCCTGGATTTCGCCGTTGACTCGTGGGAGATCGATGCTTCCAAGCTGGAGACCTTCTGGGGTTCGGGAGCCGATCCGGACCGGGATCTCGGCAACATGCCGGTCGTGGTCGGGCGGAAAGAAGGCCGGAAAGGGGGAAGGTCCCTCCTGCTGAACGGGCACTACGATGTCGTGCCCCCGGGGGAACCGGGCGCCTGGAGCTACGATCCTTTCCAAGGAGATCGGGTAGAAAACAGGATCTACGGACGGGGCGCCAGTGACATGAAGGGCGGCATCGCCGCCATGCTCAGCGCCCTCGAGTTGATCGATGAGGCTGGTGTCGAGCTCGATGGAGAGTTGATTTTCGAAAGCGTTCCGGATGAGGAGGGTTCTACCATGGGCACCCTGGCCTGCTGCCAGAAAGGCTACAGGGCTGATGCCGCCCTCATTCCCGAGCCCACGGACATGAAGATCCAGCTGGCTTTGCGGGGAGGGGTCAGCGGAAAGATCACCGTCTTCGGCCGGGCCGGGCACGCGGACCGAACCCAGCCTCACTTCAGCGAAGGGGGCGCGGTAAATGCCATCACCAAATCGATGAAGATCGTTCAAGCTTTGGAGGAGCTGAACGAGGAATGGCGCCTGCGGCCGGACAAGCGGCACAAATATCTGGATCCGGACATTGTTATTCCTACCCTTATTCACGGCGGAGAGTGGTTTGTGATGTATCCGGAGAAAGTGGAAATCGACTTCACGACGGATTTCATTCCCGGAACTGCAGATCTGTGGAAGGAGCTGCAAGCGAAGATTCATGCCGTGGCTTGCTCCGATCCCTGGATGAAGACCCGGCCGCCGAAGCTGGAGCAGACGGATGCCCTGTTGTATGGAGCCGAGGTTGATGAAGGTGAGCCAATCGTATCCACGGCGGCGGAGATCATGGAAGAGCTGGGTGGGCCGGTCGAGTTGATCGGTTCCGGCGGACTGACGGATGCGGTTCACCTGGTCAACTACTCTAAAGTTCCCACGATCTCCATTGGACCGTGCGGCAGCACGGCCCACATGAACGATGAGTATGTCGAGATCGAGGAGCTCGTGCATCTAACCAAGATCATCTCGCTGTTGATTTTGCGTTGGTGCGGCTATAGTTGAAAATGCTGTGAGACTGTACTGGTGGTTATTCAAGGGTTTTGAGGTCAGATAGAACAACTGCGGCCGGGAGAAGGTTTATATCAAGAGTTTCCCGCAAGACCTCGAGGAAATTGCCCGGTCCAATCCGACCCCGATGTACCTGATAAACGCCGACCGTATCGTTGAAAATATTCAAACGGCCCGGAAAGCCTTTTCCTCACAATACCCAGGGATTGCCGACATTCACTTCGCCATGAAGGAGTGCCATATCCCTCAGGTGTTCGAATTGATCTTCGCCCAGGGTTGCGGGGTCGACGCTCCTCGAACCGGTCAAGGGGTATTTGACACTCGATCGTTCCCGCGCATACTGTTTGCAGATGCATGTAGTTGTCCGCGAAGCCAAGTACAATGATCTGCAGGCCGTTCTCAACCTGTACAAACAGCTTCATCCCGAGGATCTTCCTCCCCCCCCTGAAAGTGACCTGAAGAGAATCTGGTCCCGTATATCTTCGAGTCCCGTGGTGCGCTGTTACGTAGCCGAGCAGGAGAGCAAGGTCGTGGCTACCGGTACCCTCGCGGTTATACCCAATTTGACCAGGGCCGGCCGGCCGTATGGCCTGATCGAAAACGTGGTCACGGACAGGGATTTTCAGCGCAGGGGGGTAGGGAAGCAACTGTTGCAGTATATTCTGAGGGAGGCGGAGCGCCTGAGTTGCTACAAGGTGATGGTGCTCACGGATACCCATCGCCGGGGAGTAGTGGAGTTCTACAGAGCAGTGGGTTTCAGAACAGATAAGAAAAACGGCCTGGTGTGGTATTCTCTATCTGCGAGATGACTGAGAGCAGATAGTGATTGTAAAAAACGAAGGAGGTATCCGATGGAGGTAACACAGCAGCGAGAGGTTTCCCCCTTCAACAGAGTTGATTTCAGAGGGATCGGGCGGTTGATTGTGAGCCAGGGGGAGCAACAGTCGGTGACGGTAAGCGCCTCGGATGCGGTGATTTCCCATTTTCGTACCGAGGTGCGAGACGGAGTGTTGGTGTTGTCGTTTCGCTGGTGGCCGGGGATGATCTTCCGTTTTCTGGAATTGAAATCCCTGGAAGTCCGGCTGGTGGTGGAGGTTCTGGCGGGACTCAAGGTGTCCGGCGCCGGGATCGTGGAAAGCCGGGAAGGAGTTCAAGTTGAGGAGATGGAACTCCAGCTGAGCGGCGCCGGGGAGGTCCACCTTGAGCTACACGGACAGAGGATCGACACCCACCTTACCGGAGCGGGCCGGATCGTGCTGTGGGGCAAGGCGGAGGAGCAGAATATTCACCTGACAGGGGCCGGATCGGTGCAGGCGGAAAGACTGGTTACCCGCAGCGTGCAGGTTCATTCCAGCGGTGCGGGGGAATGTCGCATCCACGCCACCGAATCGTTGGACGTCAGGCTCAGCGGCGCGGGAACGGTCCGCTATGTCGGAAATCCCCAGATTCAGAGCCGTGTGACCGGGCTGGGTACAATTACATCCATGGAGCAACACCCGGAGTAGGCAGTATCTGTACAGGCCACAGAACGTCCACGTCGGCAAAAACGCCGGTCACAGTCGTCGACGGGCGGCCGGGCGAGCCGATTTAACTTTGGTTTATCGGCATATCATTTCAAGGTATGGCTGTTCATCCGGTATGTCGATCCGCCAACGTGGGTGTCCATGGTCAATTCCTATCTGGGTATGGCGATCGATATTAAGAACCGCAGACCCGCGCTTGGCAATATAACCGGCGGCTTGACCGGGCCGGCCATATGATCGCTCGTGGTCCACAGCGTATTTGCTACGTATAAAAAGGTCCGCGTGCCGATAATTGGTATCGGAGGTATTGCGACCTGGAGGGATGCTGTGGAATTCCTCCTGGCCGGAGCCTCGGCCGTGGCCGTGGGAACCCAGAACTTCGTGAACCCCCTGACCATGAAGCAAGTGATTCGGGGGATAATCGATTATGTAGAGGCAGGGGGTTTTTCATCGGTTCGGGAGCTGATCGGCCTGGCTCACGAGAGTCCAGAAGTGTAGAACTTTTTGATTTGTGCGCGGGAAGTGCTAAACTTGTAGGGGCAATCGCTATTGCGGTTGCGATATCCTGTCCTGGTACAAACATTGTTTTGAGGTTTGGCGGATGGCAATAGCCGAAAGAGAAGCGAACGAAATTCACGCGCTGCTAGCTGAAACGACATCTGAGGCGGCGATTCACTTGGACGGGCAGGGTCGGGTCCTCTACGTCAATCCCACGTTCACGCGAATGTTCGGGTACAAGAGCAAGGATGTATTGAAACACCCGATGAACAAAATCTTCGAGGAGCGATCTCAGAATCGATTCAAGCAGAAGATCACCGCCTGTGTTGATGCTGGAGAGCGCAGCGCTTTGAACCTTCGAGCCCTGACGAGAAAGGGTCGGCAGGTTCCCGTCCGAGTTACCATCATACCGCACCAGTGGCACGGCGATCCGGCAGCTATGGTTCTGATTCGGGACCTGTCGGAGCAGTTGAAAGTCACCGAAGAGCTGGAAGCTCTGAAAAGCAGCTACTCCGCCCTATCTGAAACCGTATCTGATCCGATTCTGCAGATCAACGAATCGTTTCATATCATCTTCGCCAACTCGGCTGTCGAAAGAGTATTTGGCTACACGGCGGAGGAGTTGCGGAAGAAGGAGTTTTCATCCCTCTTTCCCCCATCCGTACACAACCGCTACGACGATCTTTTCAAGAAGTACTTCGTGATCGATGACGTTCATCGACCCGCTTCGCGGCTGGGCAACACGATCGAGGTGCTCGGCCGGAACAAGGCGGGGGAGATCGTTCCCCTTGAGATCTCTTTCGGTAACTCGAAGAGCGTCCAGGGGGAACGGCTGGTTACCTGTATCATCCGGGATATCAGTCAGCGAAAGAAAACCGAGCGCAAGCTCAAGTATTTGGCCTACCACGACAAGTTGACGGACCTGGGGAACCGGGATCTGTTCTACATCACCCTGGAGCAGTTCATTAGCCATGTCAAACGATACCAGGAAACCATCGGGGCCGTGTTGTTTCTCGACCTGGACGGGTTCAAGAAGGTCAATGATACTCTGGGACACAACGTGGGGGATTCCCTGCTGTGTACCTGTGCCCGCAGGCTGGGCGGGTGCCTGCGGGAAAGCGACCATGTGTATCGTTTCTCAGCCGAATTGGATTCCAACGGTGGCAGCCACGAGGATCTGTTTCGTTTTGGTGGTGATGAGTTCGTAATCCTGCTTACCCATCTCGAGAAACCGACAGATGCGGCTGTTGTCGCCCAGAAGATCATCGACACGATCCGTCGTCCCTACAAGGTTGAGGGCATCGATCCGGGGACCAAGATCAATATCGGCGTGAGCATCGGCATCGCCCTGATCCCCCACAATGGGCTGGATGCCATGCAGCTGATCAAGCATGCGGATATGGCCATGTACAAGGCCAAGGAACGGGG